>NZ_JBIMES010000003.1:0-404156 GCF_051262535.1 Massilia sp. CMS3.1
ACCGCTAACGGTGGCTTTGGAGAACGCTTCAGTACACATCCCTTCGGTAGCGGCCCTCGGCCGCCAGCGCATCGAGCGCGTCCACCCCGAGCGCAGCGCCGAGCGTCTCATGCACGCCACTGGCCATTCCCTGCAAACTGCCGCAGACATACACCGCCGCTCCGCGCGCGATCCAGTCGCGTAGCGCCTCACCCCGCTCGGCCAGCACATGCTGCACATAGCGCGGCGCGCTGCCGTCGCGCGAGAACGCGAGGTCCAGGCGCGCCAGGGCGCCGCGGTCGACCCAGCCTTCCAGCTCCTCGCGCAGCAGGAAATCGTGGCGCACGTTGCGTTCGCCGAAGACCAGCCAATTTTCCATCTCCCCAGCATCGATGCGTGCCTTCAACAGCGCGCGCAGGCCGGCCAGACCGGTACCGTTACCGATCAGGATCAGCGGGCGCGCCGCGTTTTCACCGAGGCGGAACCTGGCATGGGCGCGCACGCGCAGGTTGACCGTGGCGTCCACGCCAGCGTCGAGACAGAGCCAGCCCGAGGCGGCGCCGGCGCTGCCGTCGGCATGCTGCTGCAGGCGCACCAGCAACACGATGCGGCCTTCGCCCGGCACGGAAGCGATCGAGTATTCGCGCGGCTGCGCCGGGTCGCCCGGCGCGCGGACCTGCACCAGGTCGCCCGCTTCCCAGTCGGGTAGAGCGCCATCGCGCGGCTGCAGGGCGATGCGATACAGTGGCGCGCCGGCGCTGCCCGGATTGAGCCGGGTGCGTTCGACGATGCGCCACTCGCCATAGCTTGGCGCTTCCCAGTCGGGCGCGTCGCTGGTGCCGGCCAGGCGGCTCAGCTGGTGCTGCCAACCTGCGATCGCCTCCGGATCGCCGCGGTCGACGTCGATGCGCTTGAACAGGGCAGTGGCGCCGCGCGAGGCCAGCCAGCCGTCGAGGGCGCGCCCGAAGCCGCAGTAATTGGTATAGCTGCTGTCGCCCAGCGCCAGCACGGCGTAGTGCAGTTGCGAGAGGTCGGGCGCGCCCGCCATCGTCAGGCCGGCAAAGCGCGCGGCGCTGTCGGGGGAGTCGCCTTCGCCATAGGTGCTGGCGATGAAGAGGACGCGCGAGGCGCCGGCCAGCGTGTCGGCATCGAGGGCCGACATGCACATGGCACGCGCCGACAGCCCGCCGGTCGAGAGCGTGCTTGCGGTCTGCTGCGCCAGGTAGTCGGCGTTGCCGGTCTGGCTGGCGTGGACCACGAGCCAGTCGGCCTCGCCAGCCGCCGCGGCGGGTCTAGTATTGCGCAGCATGGCCGCGCACAGGCCGCCCCAGGCGAAGATCAATGCGATGGCGCTTCCCCAGCGCGCGGGATCGATCGTGAACATCATTGCAGCATGGCCTGCCAGGCGGTGGTAGTGCGTTCTTCGAGGCCGCCGGCGCGCCGCAACAGCAGGCGCGCGGCCAGCTGGCGCTCTTCGGCAAACGCCAGGCCGGCATCGGGGCCGAGCACCGTGATCGTGGTCGACAAGGCATCGGCCGCCATGCAGCTCGGGTGCAGGACGGTCACCGAGGCAAGGTCGTTCGCGATCGGATAACCGCTGCGTGGGTCGAGCGTGTGCGAAGCGCGTAGCGAACCGTGTTCGAAATAACGCCGGTAGTCGCCCGAGGTCGCGACCGCCAGGCCGTGCAGGGCGGCGACCGCCGGCGTGCTGTCCAGGCCGGGCACGCCCTCGAGCGTCACCCACCACGGCTGGCCATCGGGCTTCATGCCGGCCCCGCGCAATTCTCCGCCGATCTCGACCAAGTAATGCCGCACGCCGTGCCGTTCCAGGCACCAGCCCAGCCGGTCGACGGCATAACCCTTGGCGATCGAAGAGAAGTCGAGCAGAGCGCCGCCCGGTTGCAGCAGGCGCGCACCCGCGCGGTCAAACTCAGGCGACAGCGAGGCGCGCTGCGCCAGCCCGGACTGCACCGCGCCAGGTGCCGGCGCATAAAAGCCCGGCTGGTCATAGCGCCGCTCGGGACCGAAGCCCCACAGGTTCACCAGCGCGCCGGCGAACGGATCGTAGGCGCCGCCGCTCGCCTCGAAGACGCCAAGCGCATACTCGAGCACGTCGACGAAGCGCGGCGGCAGCGCATGCCAGCTGCCGCCTGCTGCCCGGTTGTAGCGCCCGAGCGTCGAGTCGGGATCCCAGTGGCTCATCTCGGCCACGATGCCATCGAGCTCAGCCTGCATCTGCTGGCCAAGATGGCTGCGCACGCCTGGCGGCTGCAGCAAGCGTGCCGACCAGCTTGTGCCCATCGTCGATCCGGACGCGTCATGCAGCACGCTGCCCTCGGGAACAAGGGCAGGATCGATAGCGAGGGGAACGAGGACCTGGCGCAACGGACTGCTTACTCGGGCAAGGCTTCGAGCGTGGCCGTGTAGGCGTAGCGGCGGGTCTCCGCCGGGCCATCCTCCGGTGCCGGGCCCTTGCCCGGGTTCGGCGGGTAAGCCGCGTTCATCCAGTACATGTTCGCGGACGGCAGCTTGAAGCTGGCCTCGCCCTTGGCATCGGTGGTCAGACGGATCTCGCCGGCCACGCCGCGGTAGCGCACGCCGCCCGGCACCAGGCTGAACGGTAAATTAGGCAGCGGTTTGCCATCCAACAGGAAGCGTACGCGCACGGTTTCGTTGGCGCGCAGGTCGTTCGGGTGGGTCAGCGGCACCATCTCCAGACCGGTGTTCGTCGGCTTCAAGGCGCCGTCGCTGGTCTTGTGGGCGGTGACGAAGGTTTCGATGCGCTGGTGGGTGAGCGTTTTGCGCACGTCAAGCGCGCCGGCCGGCACCTGCTTCGCAAAATCGGCCTCGCTGCCGCGGAAGCGCTTCACCTCATTGCCGACCTTGTAGCTGCCCATCGCATTGTTGCTCACCAGCGCGATGCGGTAAGTGCCTTCTTTCGGTAGTGGAATGTCGACCGAGGAGCGCATCTTGCCGGTCACGGCTTCCGGGGCCGGGGCGGTCGTGCCGTCCGGCGCTGTGACGGTCACCCCGTTCATGCGCAAGGGCATGTGGTCGAAATCGAACAGGCCTTCGGAGACGGCGCCGTCGATCATGACCCAGGCGTCCTTGTTCTCGACAATTGTCGCGCTCGGGAGCATCCACGGACGGTGGGCGCTGGCCGCGCCCGCAGTGGCAGCCAGGATCAGGGCCAGTACGCCATGCTTGATGAAGGAGTTATGCATGTTGGGTCTCTTTATTGGATGTTGATGGAAACGGCGCCGAGCTCTTCCTTGCCGTTGGCGCTGGCTGCGACCTTGCCCTTGGCCGGCAGCGTGAACGGCACGCGCACCAGTTCGCGCCCGCCCGCTTCGCGCGCCGCTTCCACGACCAGCTTGTAGTCGCCGGCCGGCAGCTTGTCGATGCCGGTGCGCGCCGGGCCGAAGCTGATCGTGTGGGTGCCGGCGGCACGGGTTGCGCCCGATACGCCGTCGATCGGCAATTGGGCTTCGCGTCCGGCCTTGCGCCACCAGGTGCGCATGTCCTTCACCCACTTTTCGCCGGCCTTGTCCTTCTTCTTGACGTCGTACAGCACGGCCAGGGTCGAGGCGATGGCGCCGTCGCCCTTTTCGATCCACATTGCGACATACGGCTTGTGGTACTCGGCGACGTTCAGCTGCGGCAATTCGAACTTCACCGACAGGTCGGCGGCCACGGCGCCGCCGGAGAGCAGGGTCAGCGGCAGGCTCAGTGCCAGCGAGGGAGACAGTTTCATGCAATGCCTTCTAGATAGAGGTAGACGAATTAGTGAACGAACAAGAGCGCGAGCACGGCCGGCAGCACAATGCCGAAGCCAATCACGGGCCAGGTCGACGGCCGGTTGGCCGCATGGATCTTCATGATCAGGAAACCGGTGATGCAAAAGACGAGGCAGGCAATGGCGAAGATATCGATGAACCAGCTCCACACCGGCCCGGTATTGCGGCCTTTATGCAAATCGTTGAGCCAGGAAATCGCGCCGCGCGAGGTGACTTCGTATTCGGCATTCCCGTCGAGGCTGACGCGCAGCCAGGCGTCGCCGCCAGGACGGGGCAAGGCCACATACGCGTCTTCCTCGCTCCATTCGGCGGTACGCCCGCGCAGGTCGACCGGAAACGCCTCGTTCGCCCACTGCGCCAGCTGCGTCGGCACCAGGGCCTCGCCATCGGCGTGTTTCTCGGCATGGCTGCGCAGCACCGGCAGCAAGGAGGGAGGCACGGCGGCCTTAATCCGCGTGACCTGCGGCTTCGATTCGATCTGCGCCGCATGATTGAGCGTGAACCCGGTGATGCTAAACAGCAACATCGCCATCAGACAGATGGCCGAACTGATCCAGTGCCACTGGTGCAGCGTCCTCAGCCAGAGCGAACGCCGCACGCCGGGCAGGGCGGCAGGCGCCACTTGAGGAGGCGGGACGGCTGGACCCGGCGGGTTCTGGACAGACATGCAAGCTTCCTGTTGAGTACATAACGCAAATGATAACCATTATCATTTAGGCGGTCAACAAAATTCAGCCCATCCCTTATGCGTCCGGTATGTTGCGTTACAATACCTCCCGCTATTGTGGAGAATCAGAGAGGTTCTCCGGAGTAACATGGGGTGGCAAGAAACCGTCGCCACCCCATCTGTCCTTCCCCACAACTTGATGTGCGATCCGCTAACCGGTCAGGCCGTGTCGCGGAAGGTTAGATTAACCCGCCATACTCGCGAAGCGCGAAGAAAAGGTGAGCAAGAATGAAGCAACAACAATCTGCGAACTCGTACCTGTTCGGCGGTAATGCGCCCTATGTGGAAGAGTTATACGAAGCCTACCTGAACAATCCAGGTTCGGTGCCCGACAACTGGCGCGCATACTTCGACAGCATGCAGAACGTGCCTGCGGTCGACGGCAGTGCCAGGCCCGACGTGATCCATTCGTCGGTCATCGCCTCATTCGCCGAACGCGCCAAGCAAGGCCCGATCCGCACCGTCAGCGCGTCCGCCGAAGCCGACCCGGAAATGGCCCGCAAGCGCGTCGCCGTGACCCAGCTGGTCGCCGCCTACCGCTACCTCGGTTCGCGCTGGGCCAACCTGGACCCGCTGCAGCGCCAGGAACGTCCGCCGATCCCGGAGCTCGATCCGTCGTTCTACGGCTTCACCGACGCCGACCTCGACACCAAGTTCAATATCTCGAATACCTATTTCGGCGGCGAGAGCGCCTCCCTGCGCGACCTGCTGCAAATGCTGCGCGACACCTACTGCCGCTCCATCGGTGCGGAGTTCATGTACGTCAGCGATCCGACCGAAAAGCGCTGGATCCAGGAGCGCCTCGAGTCGATCCGTTCGACCCCGACCTTCTCGGCCGACAAGAAGCGCCACATCCTCGAGCGCCTGACGGCTGCCGAAGGCCTGGAGCGTTACCTCCACACCAAGTACGTCGGCGCCAAGCGCTTCTCGCTCGAAGGCGGCGAGTCGTTCATCGCCGCGATGGACGAGACCATCCAGCGCGCAGGTGAGCAGGGCGTCCAGGAAATCGTCATCGGCATGGCCCACCGCGGCCGCCTGAACGTGCTGGTCAACACCCTGGGCAAGGCACCGGCGGAACTGTTCGAGGAATTCGAAGGCAAGCACGCCGACGACCTGCCGTCGGGCGACGTCAAATACCACCAGGGCTTCTCGAGCGACATCTCGACCCCGGGCGGCCCGGTCCACCTGTCCCTCGCCTTCAACCCGTCGCACCTTGAAATCGTCAATCCGGTCGTCGAGGGTTCGGTCAAGGCGCGCATGGAACGCCGTGGCGACCGCAAGGGCCGCGAAGTGCTGCCGATCCTGGTACACGGCGACGCCGCATTCGCCGGCCAGGGCGTGGTCATGGAAACCCTGAACCTGGCGCAGACCCGCGGCTACGGTACGGGCGGCACGATGCACATCGTGATCAACAACCAGATCGGTTTCACCACCTCCGACCCGCGCGACGCCCGTTCGACGCTGTACTGCTCGGACGTGGTCAAGATGATCGAGGCGCCGGTCTTCCACGTGAACGCCGACGATCCTGAAGCGGTCGTGCTGGCCACGCAAATGGCGATGGACTACCGCACCGAGTTCCACAAGGACGTCGTCGTCGACATCATCTGCTACCGCAAACTGGGCCACAACGAGCAGGACACGCCTGCGCTGACCCAGCCGCTGATGTACAAGAAGATCGCCAAGCACCCGGGCACCCGCAAGCTGTACGCGGAAAAGCTGTCCACGCAGGGCACCATTCCAGCGGACGAAGGCGACAAGCTGGTCGCCGCCTTCCGCGACGCCATGGATGCCGGCAAGCACACGGTCGATCCGGTCCTGACCGACTTCAAGAACAAGTACGCCGTCGACTGGGCGCCGTTCCTGAACAAGAAGTGGACCGACGCCTGCGATACCGCCGTGCCGCTGACCGAACTGAAGCGCCTGGCGGAACGCATCACCGTCGTGCCGGAAAACTTCAAGCCGCACTCGCTGGTCGACAAGGTGCTGAACGACCGCGCCACCATGGGCCGCGGCGAGATGAACCTCGACTGGGGCATGGGCGAACACCTGGCTTACGCCTCGCTGCTGTCGTCGGGCTATGCGATCCGCCTGTCGGGCCAGGACGCCGGCCGCGGTACGTTTGTCCACCGCCACGCCGTGCTGCACGACCAGAACCGCGAGCGCTGGGACCAAGGCATCTACCTGCCGCTGGCCAACGTGTCGGACAACCAGGCACAATTCACCGTGATCGACTCGGTGCTGTCGGAAGAGGCGGTGCTCGGTTTCGAGTACGGCTATTCGACCGCCGAACCGAACACGCTGACCATCTGGGAAGCCCAGTTCGGCGACTTCGTCAACGGCGCGCAAGTCGTGATCGACCAGTTCATCGCTTCGGGCGAAGTGAAGTGGGGCCGCGCGTCGGGCCTGGTCATGATGCTGCCGCACGGCTATGAAGGCCAGGGTCCGGAACACTCGTCAGGCCGTATCGAGCGCTTCCTGCAGCTGTGCGCGGACAACAACATGCAAGTTGTGCAGCCGACCACCGCTGCCCAGATCTTCCACCTGCTGCGCCGCCAGATGGTGCGCCAGTTCAGGAAGCCGCTGGTGATCTTCACGCCGAAGTCGCTGCTGCGCAACAAGGATGCCGGCTCCCCGCTGACCGACCTCGCCAAGGGTGCCTTCCAGACCGTCATCGGCGAGTGCGACAACAAGATCGAAGCCTCGAAAGTCAAGCGCGTGATCGTCTGCTCGGGCAAGGTGTATTTCGACCTGGTCAACGCACGCAAGGCGCGCGGCGTGAACGATGTCGCGGTCATCCGCATGGAACAGATGTACCCGTTCCCGCACAAGTCGTTTGCTGCCGAACTGAAGAAGTTCAGCAACGCGACTGAAATCGTGTGGGCACAGGACGAGCCGCAGAACCAGGGCCCGTGGTTCCAGATCCAGCACAACATCTTCGAAAACATGGACGAAGGTCAGCGCCTGGCTTACGCCGGCCGTCCGGCCTCGGCGGCTCCGGCTGTCGGCTACTCGGACAAGCACGTGGCACAGCAGAAGGAATTGCTCGATACGGCGTTCTCGAAGCTCAAGGGCTTCATCCTGACCAAATAAAAGTTCAGCGCAAACCGGTCGCCGCAAGGCGCCCGGTTTTTTTAAGCGTGTTTCTTAGATAGTTAATAAAGAATAATCAAACGGAGTTTTACATGGCACAAATCGAAGTCAAGGTCCCGCAACTGTCGGAATCGGTCGCTGAAGCAACCCTGCTGTCCTGGCACAAGAAGGTCGGCGAGTCGGTCGATCGCGACGAGAACATGATCGACATCGAAACCGACAAGGTGGTCCTTGAACTCCCGGCGCCAGGCGCTGGTGTGATCGTGCAACTGCTGAAAGCCGACGGCGCAACCGTCCTGGCCGGCGAAATCATCGCCATCATCGATACCGAAGCCTCGGCGCAAACCAGCCCGCTGCCGGTGAAAGCGATCCCGTCGGCTGCGCCGAACGCGCCGATCGATCAGCCAACCGCCGCTCCTGCCGCCGCAACGGGCGGCTCGATGTCCGGCGTGGCGATGCCAGCTGCTGCCAAGATCCTGGCTGACAACAACATGAGTGCCGCCGGCATGGACGGCTCGGGCCGCGACGGCCGCGTCACCAAGGGCGACGCCCTGAACGCGGTTGCCAACAAGCCAGCCCCTGCTCCTGCTCCAGCCGCCAAACCGGCACTGCAGCAAGTCGCCGCGCCGGTCGCCAACCTGGGCGACCGCCCGGAAGAGCGCGTGCCGATGAGCCGCCTGCGCGCCCGTATCGCCGAGCGCCTGCTGCAATCGCAGTCGACCAACGCCATCCTGACCACGTTCAACGAAGTGAACATGGCGCCGGTCATGGAGCTGCGCAACAAGTACAAGGACAAGTTCGAGAAAGAGCATGGCGTCAAGCTGGGCTTCATGTCCTTCTTCGTCAAGGCCGCCGTTGCCGCGCTGAAGAAGTACCCGATCATCAACGCGTCGGTCGACGGTAACGACATCGTCTACCACGGCTACTTCGACATCGGTATCGCCGTCGGTTCGCCGCGCGGCCTGGTGGTGCCGATCCTGCGCAACGCCGACCAGATGTCGATCGCCGAGATCGAAAAGAAGATCGGTGAATTCGGCGCCAAGGCCAAGGAAGGCAAGCTGACCCTGGAAGACCTGTCGGGCGGTACCTTCTCGATCTCGAACGGCGGCACCTTCGGTTCGATGCTGTCGACCCCGATCATCAACCCGCCACAGTCGGCGATCCTGGGCGTGCACGCGACCAAAGACCGCGCTGTCGTCGAAAACGGCCAGATCGTCATCCGTCCTATGAACTACCTGGCGATGTCCTACGATCACCGCATCATCGACGGCCGCGAAGCCGTGCTGGGCCTGGTCGCGATGAAGGATGCGCTGGAAGATCCGGCACGCCTGCTGCTGGACTTGTAATTTCGGCCGTAGAAGTCATCTCAGGAAGTGGACGCGCCCAATTGGCGGCGCTTCCACTCACACATTGGGAGTACTACCATGATTTCCGATGAAATCCGGCGCCTGCACGAACTGCACCAGGCCGGCGCGCTCACTACCGACGAATTCGAACGGGCCAAAGCGAAGGTCCTGGCCGGCGCCAGCCATGATGAGCGCGTCAGCCTGAACAAGGATGATGGCAGCACGGGCTACGGCTTCAATACACGGGGCGGTGCGGGCGACTTCAAGTCGCTGCGCCGCTCGCGTGCCGACCGCTGGCTGGGCGGCGTGTGTGGCGGGCTCGCCGGCACCCTCGGGCTTGACGCCTGGATCTGGCGCCTGCTATTTGCCGTGTTCACCATCCTCACCTCCGGGTTCGGAGCGCTGGTGTATCTCCTGATGTGGATTTTTGTCCCAGAAGAATAAATAAGGAATCATTCATGAGTAACGAGAAACAATTCGACGTCGTCGTGATCGGCGGCGGACCTGGCGGCTACATCGCGGCGATCCGCGCAGCCCAGCTGGGCTTCAAGGTTGCCTGTATCGACGAGTGGAGCAACGCTGCAGGCAAGCCTGCACCAGGCGGCACCTGCACCAACGTCGGCTGCATCCCGTCGAAAGCACTGCTGCAGTCGTCGGAACACTTCGAGCACGCCGGTCACGCGTTCGCCGAGCACGGCATCAATGTGTCGGGCCTGGAACTGAACCTGCCGCAAATGCTCAAGCGCAAGGACACCATCGTCAAGCAGAACAACGACGGCATCCTGTTCCTGTTCAAGAAGAACAAGGTTTCCTTCTTCCACGGCCGCGGTTCGTTCGCGGGCGCCGCTGAAGGTGGCTACACGATCAACGTGACCGGTCCGACGACCGACACGCTGACGGCTAAAAACGTCGTCGTTGCCACCGGCTCGAACGCACGCCAGCTGCCGGGCGCGGAATTCGACGAGCGCCTGATCCTGTCGAACACCGGCGCGCTGGCCATCGACGCCGTGCCAGGCAAACTCGGCGTGATCGGCGCCGGCGTTATCGGCCTGGAAATGGGTTCCGTGTGGCGCCGTGTCGGCGCCGACGTCACGGTGCTGGAAGGCCTGCCGACCTTCCTCGGCGCGGTCGACGAGCAGATCGCCAAGGAAGCCCATAAACTGTTCACCAAGCAGGGCCTGAAAATCAACCTGGGCTGCAAGATCGGCGCGATCACCAAGGGCGAGAACGATGTCACCGTGGCGTATGCCGATTCGACCGGCGCCGAGCAGGTGGCCACGTTTGACCGCCTGATCATCTCGATCGGCCGCGTGCCGAACACGACCGGCCTGGGTGGCGAATCGGTCGGCCTGCAGTTAGATGAGCGTGGCTTTGTGCTTGTCGACGACGAATGCCGCACCAGCCTGCCGGGCGTGTGGGCAGTCGGCGACGTCGTGCGCGGCCCGATGCTGGCGCACAAGGCCGAGGAAGAGGGCGTTGCGGTCGCCGAGCGTATCGCCGGCCAGCATGGCCACGTCAACTTCAACACGGTTCCATGGGTGATCTACACCTCGCCGGAAATCGCGTGGGTCGGCAAGACCGAGCAGCAACTCAAAGCCGAAGGCGTCGCCTACAAAGCCGGCACCTTCCCGTTCATGGCCAACGGCCGTGCACGCGCGCTGGGCGACACCTCGGGCATGGTGAAATTCCTGGCCGATGCCACGACCGACGAAATCCTGGGCGTGCACATCATCGGCCCGGTCGCTTCGGAACTGATCTCGGAAGCCGTCGTCGCGATGGAATTCAAGGCCTCGTCGGAAGACATCGCCCGCATCTGCCACGCGCACCCGTCGCTGTCGGAAGCCATGAAGGAAGCGGCGCTGGCGGTTGACAAGCGTTCGTTGAATTTCTAAGTAAAACCTGGGCGTACCTATCGCGGTACGTCTTTGTAGGGTGGGCACTTGCGCCCTCGCGGATTGGTAGGCATGCCGACCACCGCGTGGGCACAAGTGCCCTTTAAACATGTCATTGAGGCCATTGGCCTCAATGACCCCTACGTTAACCCAAGCATCGTATGAACGTCCAAGAGTACTACCAGCACGCCCTCACCGAGCGCGGCTTCACTTCCGACCCCGCCCAGCAGGCCGCAGTCGACCGCCTCCAGCAGGCGTACGACGACTGGGTCCAGTACAAGGCCCAGCGGTCGTCCGTCTTCAGGCGTCTCATCAACCGTCCCGACGTGCCGCGTGGCGTCTACATGTGGGGCGGGGTGGGGCGCGGCAAGTCCTTCCTGATGGACAGCTTTTATTCGGTGGTCCCGGTGGTGCGCAAGACGCGCCTGCACTTCCACGAATTCATGCGCGCCGTGCACGGCCAACTCGACGAACTCAAAGGCGTGGCCGATCCGCTCGACGAAGTCGCGAAGCGCATCGCCAAAAAATATCGCCTGATCTGCTTCGACGAATTCCACGTCTCCGACATCGCCGACGCGATGATCCTGTACAACCTGCTGACGGCCCTGTTCAATAACGGCGTGTCGTTCGTGATGACCTCCAATTACGAGCCGTCCACGCTGTACCCGGACGGGCTGCACCGCGACCGCATGCTGCCGACGATTGCGCTCCTGAAGGACCAGCTCGATGTGCTGAACGTCGATGCCGGTAACGACTACCGCAAGCGCGCCATGGAGCAGGTGCAAGCCTATTACACGCCGCTGAACGCCGTTTCCGACCACGCCCTGCGCGAAGCCTATGCGAAAGTCGCCGACACCGCCGACGAAAGCCCGATCGTCCACATCGAGAACCGCGAGATCCGCGCGCTGCGCCATGCGGGTGGCGTGATCTGGTTCGATTTCGCGACCCTCTGCGGCGGTCCGCGTTCGCAGAACGACTACCTGGAACTGGCCACGCGCTTCCACACCGTGGTCCTGTCCGGAATTCCCGCGATGTCGGCCGGCCAGTCGTCGGAAGCGCGCCGCTTCACCTGGCTGATCGACGTGTTCTACGACCACAAGGTCAAGCTCATCATGTCGGCCGCGGTCGAGCCGGAGCAGCTCTACACGCAAGGCATGCTGGCGAACGAATTCCACCGCACCGTCTCGCGTATCATTGAAATGCAGTCGCGCGAGTACATGCTGGCCGAACGGCGCGGCGCCGCCGACGCCATCGCTTAGAAAAAGAAGGAAGAAGATGACCAGAGCACAGTCCATGTTGCGCCACGCGGGCGCGGCAATCGTCGCCAGCCTGTTGGCTGCCTGCGCCGCGAACGGCCCCGCACCCGTGAGCGCATCCTTCGTGCCGACCACCTCGGTGGCCCAGGCCGACGAGCGCCTGGCCGCCGTGGCCCTCGAACGCGCCGCGATCGAATCGCGCTATGCCGCGCGCGAGGTGGTTTGCTACGAGAAATTCTTCGTCAACAACTGTCTCGACGAAGCCAAGGAGCGCCGCCGCGTGGCGCTGACCGCCCAGCGCGCGATCGAGGTCGAAGCCGAATACTTCATCCGCAAGAACAAAGTCGAGGAGCGCGACAAGGCGATGGCCGCGGCCGAGGCGAAGTACCAGGCCGAGGAAGCGACGGCAGCGGCCCAGCCGCCCGCGCCGCCGAAGGCGATCTCGCCGGTGCCGCCACCGCGTCCGTCCTCGGTGCCCGGCCGCATCGCCAAGCGCGACGCCCGCGCTGTCCAGGAAGCCGCCCAGGAACCGGCCAATGCCGCCACCCGCGCCGAGAATGCCGCCGCCTTCGAGGCACGGCGCCTCAAATCCGAAGAGCGCCAGCGCGAAGTCGCCCAGCGCAAAGCCGAACGCGCCGCCAAGCGCGCTGCCGGCCAGGCCGAGAAAGAGAAGGAAAAGGCTGCGGCTGCTGCAGCGGCCGCGCAGAAGGCGGCTGTGCCGGCCCGCTGAGCAAGGTCCCACAAATAAGCATGCTCCCCGGCGCTTGCGCCGGGTCGCGATTAACTGCGCAGCGCTCCTCCGAATGCCCCCGCACCCTCCGGCAGCGCCTTCACCAGTTTCACGATCACCATCGAACAGTTCCCCCCTTTACCCTGGGACCGTTCCGCTGCCTTGCTGATGAGCATCTCCGACGCCTGCCTCGGCGTCGACCGCGTCAGCGCCGCCCCCAGTTCCGCATCGGTAAAGAAATGCCACAAGCCGTCCGAGCAGAGCAGGAACTGGTCGCCCGGCGCCATCCCCATCTGCCAGCCGACCGTGACGTACGGTTCCTTGCGGCTGTTGCCCAGCACGTTGAGCAGCAGTTTCGAGCGCCGGTGATTGCGCGCTGCATCGAGCGCCAGCTTGTCAAGGCCGACCAGGTGCTCGATATACGCCTCGTCGTTCGTACGCAGCACCGGTTCGCCATTCTCGAACCGGTACAGGCGCGAGTCGCCCACATGCGCCCAGACCGCCTCGCCGTGGGGGGAGAGCAGCAGGCCGACAAAGCTGGCATGCGCCTCTTCGCCGGTGGTGACGGCATTCATCTTGATGACGAGGTGGGTCTCCTGCACGATGTCGCGCAGCAATTGCGCCAGGCGCTCGGGGTTCGGCGTGTCGCCCGGTTTGAAGGCGTCGAACACCTGCTTGGCCGTATGCAGCATCTGCTCGGCGCCTGCCGGGCCGTTCAGGCCATCGGACAGCAGCGCCAGTACGTGGCCGGGTGCGCGGGCGCCCGTCAGCAGGGCGACCCGGTCGTTTTGTCGCGGACGGTTACCGATGTGTTGCGCGGTACCCGCTTCGATCTTGAAGAGATTCATAAACTTTGATGCTTTCCGTGGCTCAGGGCCGATCTTTGTTGGCGGCAACCTCATGGTAGATTAAACTATGCACCCAGAAGCCCCAGTGTTGCAAGCCGTAAGGTTCATCCCGGTACAGCGCCAGCCCGCTGTTTCGCCACCGCCCCGTCTTCGTCCTTGAAAAACTCGTTTGGAACCGCCATCATGACCGATGTCCAAGACATCCAGCGCCGCATTATTGAACTCGACGTCGAACACCGCGACCTGGACGCAGTCATTGCCATGCTGACCGCGGACGGTCACGCCGACCAGCTCCAGCTGCGCCGCCTGAAAAAGCGTAAACTGCAGCTGAAAGACCATATCACCCTGCTGAAAATGCAACTCGTGCCGGACGTGCCGGCCTGATTGCCTTCGCACTCTAGAAGCGCCCAATTTTGACCGATCACCTCCCGCTGCCCGGCGCCGCCGGCGCCGACCTGCCTGCCGCTGACCTTCCTGCCGACGGGCTGCCCCTGGCGCCTGCCGGCAAGTACGATGCCGAGCTCGACCGCCTGTTCGGCGCCGGCGGCCCGCTTGCGCCTGCCGTCGGCACCTTCAAGCCGCGCACCTCGCAGACCGAAATGGCGAAAGCCATCGCGACCGCGATCGACGGCCAGAAGGTGCTCATGGCCGAGGCCGGCACCGGTACCGGCAAGACCTTCGCCTATCTCGTCCCGGCGCTGCTCTGGGGCGGCAAGACCATCGTCTCGACCGGCACCAAGAACCTGCAGGACCAGCTGTTTTTGCGCGACATCCCGACCATCCGCAAGGCCCTGAAAGCCCCGGTGTCGGTCGCCCTGCTCAAGGGCCGCTCGAACTACGTCTGCCACTACCACCTCGAGCGCACGCTGCAGAACGGTCGTTTGACTTCACGCGACGACGTCGGCCACCTGCGCGAGATCTCGCGCTTCATCAAGATGACCAATTCCGGCGACAAGGCGGAACTGGCCAAGGTGCCGGAAACCGCCTCGGTCTGGAATCTCGTCACGTCCACGCGCGACAGCTGCATGGGCGCCGAGTGCCAGTACTACCAGGATTGCTTCGTGATGAAGGCGCGGCGCGAAGCCCAGCAGGCCGACGTGGTCGTGGTCAACCACCACCTGTTCTTTGCCGACGTGGCCTTGAAGGACACCGGCGTGGCCGAGCTGCTGCCGTCGGCCAACACCATCATCTTCGACGAGGCACACCAGCTGCCCGACACGGCGACCCTGTTCTTCGGCACGTCGGTATCGACCTCGCAGGTGCTGGAACTGTGCCGCGACGTGCTGGCCGAAGGCCTGGCCCACGCGCGCGGCCCGGACTGGGCCAAAGTCGTGACCGTCGTGGAAAAGGCCGCGCGCGACCTGCGCCTGACTTTCCCGGAAGGCGGCACGCGCATGTCGCTGCCGCAGGTGCCGCCAACGTCCGCCTTCTTCCCGGCACTGCAGACCCTGAAAGACGAGCTCGACGGCATGATCGACGTGCTCGAGGAACAGGCCCAGCGCGCCGAAACACTGGAAGCCTGCCGCGTGCGCGCGGTCGAGCTGAAGGCGGCGTATGACGCCTGGAAGCTTGACGCGAAAGGCAAGGTGGTCGAGGGCGACCAGGCCGCCGTGCTGTGGGTCGAAGCGTTCAACTCGTCGCTGCAGCTGCACAAGACCCCGCTGTCGATCGCGCCGATTTTCCAGAATCAGCGCGAAGGCGCGCCGCGCACCTGGATTTTTACGTCGGCGACGCTGGCCGTCAAAAACGACTTCAAACACTTCGCCGACCAGATGGGCCTCACCGGCGAGCCGGCGCTCACCTGGCCAAGCCCGTTCGACTATGGCGCGCAGGGCGTGTTGTATGTCCCGACCGGGATGCCGGAACCGAACTCGATGGGCTATACCGATGCCGCCGTCGACGCCGCGCTGCCGGTGATCGAAGCGTCCGGTGGACGCGCCTTCTTCCTGTGCACGACGATCCGCGCCGTGAACCGCGTCGCCGAACGACTGCGGGTCGAGTTCACCGAGCGTGGCCTGGAATTCCCCCTGTTCGTGCAGGGCGAGCGCGGGCGTACCGAACTGCTGGATTCGTTCCGGAATGCCGGCAATGCCGTGCTGGTCGGCAGCCAGAGTTTCTGGGAAGGCGTCGATGTGCGCGGCGAAGCGCTCTCGCTCGTCATCATCGACAAGCTCCCCTTCGCCCCGCCCGACGATCCCGTGCTGGCCGCGCGCATCGAAGTGATGGAAAAGCAGGGCATGAATGGTTTCATGCACCATCAACTGCCCGAAGCGATCATCACCCTGAAGCAGGGTGCGGGACGATTGATTCGCGACGTCGATGACCGCGGCGTGCTGATGATTTGCGATCCGCGGCTGATCAGCAAGCCGTATGGGCGCAGGATCTGGCAGAGTTTGCCGCCGTTCAAACGGACGCGGGTGCAGGAAGAGGTGCTGGCTTTCTTCAAGCCTGCGGACGAATAGAAACAAGGATGGACGGCAAAGCCGTCCATCCTTGTTTCTATTGCGCTAACTCGTTCGGTTACGGCACGATCACGACCTTGCCCGTCACCTTGCGCTCGGCCATGTCATTCAAGGCCTGCGCCGTCTCCGCCAGCGCATAGCGCTTCGACACCAGCGGCTTTAATTTACCCTCAGCCATCCAGCCCAGCATCTCGCGCATCGCCGCCAGGTTTGCCTGCGGCTCGCGACGCGCGAAATCGCCCCAGAATACCCCAACCACCGACGCGCTTTTCAACAGCATCAGGTTCCACGGCAGCTTCGGGATATCACCCGCCGCAAAGCCGATGACCAGGTGACGTCCGCGATACGCGATCGAGCGCAGCGCCGGTTCGCTGTAGGCGCCGCCGACCGGATCGTAGATCACATCCGGACCCTTGCCGCCGGTCGCCGCTTTCAGCGCCTCGCGCAAGTCTTCCGTCGTGTAGTTGATCAGCACGTCCGCGCCATGCTCGCGGCACACCTCCAGCTTTTCCGCACTGGAAGCGGCCGCGATCACGCGCGCACCGAGCGCCTTGCCGATCTCGATCGCAGCCAGGCCGACGCCGCCGGCCGCGCCCAGCACCAGCATCGTCTCGCCCGCCTTCAACTGGCCGCGGTCGACCACCGCGTGGTGCGAGGTACCGTAGGTCAGGGTGATCGCCGCGGCGGTGTCGAAATCCATGCCAGGGGGCATCGGCATCAGCGCGGCGGCCGGTGCGATCGCCTGCTCGGCGAAGGCGCCGGTCTGGGTGAAGCCGATCACGCTGTCGCCGACTTTGACGTTGCGCACGCCTTCGCCGAGCGCGCGCACCACGCCGGCGAACTCGTTGCCGGGGGTGAAGGGCAGAGGCGGCTTCACCTGGTACTTGCCCTGGACTGTGAGCACATCGGGGAAATTCACCCCGGCCGCGCGTACGTCGATGGCGACTTCGCCCGGACCCGGCACCAGGTCGGGCAGGTCCTGCAGTTCGAGACTATCCGGTGGGCCCCATGCCTTGCATACGATCGCTTTCATCTCATCTCCTCCTGTTGGTTTTGTTCAATTATGCCTCACGGAATGCGAATGCTGGCAATGCGCCTGCGCGGCTGAACCGTTTGTGCGCCCGCAAAATGATGAGGGGGCAGGGCGCTAGAGTGATGGGTGCACAGGCGGGCCTGCGGCGTATTGACGAGGGGAATGGCAATGGCGATTCGGTACGGCTGTTTCTTCAGCTACGCCCACGGAAAACATGCGCTGATGCAGCGCTTCAAGACCGCGCTGGCGGAGGCGCTGCATTGCTATCTCGAGCCCTATTTCGACAATGAGGACGAACTTTTCGTCGACACCGAGCAGCTCGGCGGCGGAGATGACCTCGACCGGAAAATCGCGCGCGCGATGTGCGAGAGCGTGTGCATGGTCCTCATCTATACGCCCAAATACGAAGCGCATGCCTACACGCGGCGCGAATACGAAGCCATGCGCCTGATCGAGGCCGAACGCAGCCAGTGGTACACGCTGCCCAGCCACCTGATCATCCCGGTCATCATGACCCAGCATCCCGACCGGCTGCCGCCGCAGATCGCGTCCTCGACTTTTTATGTGGATTTCTCGCATTTCACGATGGCCACGGCCGACCTGAAATCGAACCCGGATTTTTTACCGGATATCGGCAAGATGGTGAAACGGATCGCCACCCATTACCAGTACCAGAAAATGTACATGCCGCCCGGGCATGACTGCAACCAATTCGTGCTCCCCGATGTCCCACCGGAGTGGCGTACCGTCCCGGATCTCACTTTCCCGAAAAAATGAGGAGCTCATGGAAATCAACCGTTTGACGCTGCCGCCCATCGGCGGCCCCGGCGAAGTCACCACCTTTTATTCGTTCGAAAGCGGCGCCGCGCGCAGCATTGCACTGGCCGACAGTGCCGTGTTGCTGGCGGGGCGCCAGAATGCAACCACGCCGGTGCTGATGATCGATTGGGATACCGAGGCGCCCGGCCTGCACCATCTGTTCCCGACGCGCGACGGGCGCTACGAGAATGCGCGTCCGGAGGCCGCGCGTCCGGGCCTGCTCGAATACTTCGAGGCCTGCCGCGAGCAGCTCAAGGCGCTCGGGCGCACCGGCGGCGACGAGCACGAGGAGCGCGCCCGGCTCGTGCTCGAGGCGATCGACTGGGAAGCCTATGTCGAACGGGTCGACCAGAGTCGCACGCTGTACCTGATGCGCGCCGGCTGCTTCGACGACAGTTTCGGCGAGCGCGCCGACCGCATGGACTGGGACGGCCTGTTCGCGGCCTGCCCGGCGCTGTACCGCGCATTCGCGGCCCACCTCACGCGCCACTTCCGCCACGTCCTCATCGACTGCCGGGGCGGGCGCTCGGCGGCGGTGAGCGTCTGCACGACACTGCTGCCCGACCGCGTGATCGGCCTGTTCACGCCGAACACCCGCAGCCTCGAAGGGCTGGCCGGCGTCGTCACGCGCGCCATCGAGTACCGCTGCAGCCACGAGGAAGCCCAGCGTCCGCTGCTGGTGTATCCGGTGCCCTGCGGCGTCGATGGTGTCGATACCGAGCGCCGCCTGCTGTGGCGCCGCGGCGACCCGCACAAGGGTGTGGCCGGCTACCAGCCGCGGCTCGAGCAACTGCTGCGCGACTGCTACGGCATGGCGCAGCTGTCGCTCGACAGCTATCTCGACGAAGTCCAGCTGCACGGTGCGCTGGCGGCCGGCGCCGCGCAGCATCTCGGCACGCTGCCGGAACGCGACGGCGACCGCCTGTCCCATACACGGGCCATCGAGGCGCTGCTCGGCTGGGCGGCGGCGGGTCGCTTCCCGTGGCAGTCGCGGTTTGAAATCGACCTGTTCGACGCGGTCGAGGCGGCGCGCGCGCGTCTGGCGCTGGGAGAACGGCACGGCGGCGCGCCATCTACTTTCGACCCGAACGCGGTGCTGCTGGCGCGCGAGCTGCTGCGCCTGGGCGAGTTGTACCTTCTCGGTGGACGCTCGCCGGGCGCTTGCGACTGCTTCGCCGAAAGCACCACGCTGCGCCAGCGCCTGCTGGGCGACGACCATCCGGACACCCGCGCCAGCCGCGCGGCGCTGGCAGGGCTCCTGCGCGACAGCGGACAGCTTCGTGAAGCACGCCAGCAGTACGAAGCGCTGCTCGAGGCTTGCCTGTGCGCGGCCGGGGCGGACCATCCGGAAACGCTCGCCGCGCGCTCGGGCCTGGCAGCCACGCTGGCGCGGCAAGACGAGTTCAGCGCCGCGCTCGGCCTGCACGACGCCGTTCTCGATGCCTGCGAGCGCCTCTACGGGCCGAACCACATCGCGACACTCGATGCGGTGGCCGGCCAGGCCCGTACCCTCGCGCTGCAGGGCGAGTATTCGCGTGCGCGCATGCTCTACGAGCGCGTGCTGGAGGGGCGCCAGCGCGTGCTCGGCACCGAACACGAAGACACGTTGCGCTGTACCCAGCAGCTGGCCACGCTGCTGCGCGACATGGGCGACCTTGGCAATGCGCGCAAATTGCAGGAAAGCGTGGTGCGGGTGCGTGACCGCCAGGCCGGGATGGATGCGGCGCTGACCTTGCAGGCGCGCGAGGCGCTGGCCGAGATCTTCGCCGCCCAGGGCGACCTGGGTGCGGTGCGCGACATGCAGCAGTCGCTCGCCCTGGCGCGCGAGCGGCGCCTCGGCTCCGAGCATCCCGACACCCTCGGGGTGCTGCTGCGTCTGGCCTCGACGCTGAGCCAGCAGGGCGAACTGGAAGAGGCGCGCCGCCTGCAGCAGCATGTGGTCAGCCTGCACGAGCGCTTGCGTGGCATGGACGACCATGAAACGCTGCGCAGCAAGCAGATGCTGGCCCAGACCCTGTCGAGTCAGGGCAACAGCGCCGCCGCCCGCCGTCTCGAGCAAAGCGTCGAGGAGGGCGGCAACCGCATGATGCAGTTGCGCGCAATGTCGGCCGGACCCTACGATGCGTTGGGCGAGGCTTCGCCAAACGGCATGCCGGCCCCGGTCCTGCCCGGCGCCATGGGCGCAGGCGCGGGCCGGCCGGCGGGTACGCGCGCCGGGTCCGGCCAGGCCGCGCCCCACGAGCCGCTCGAGCTCAAGCTCGGGCAATTGCACAAGGCGGTCGAAGGGGGCCGGACACGGGAGGCGCGCCAGCTGGCCGACAGCCTGCGCGAAATCATCCTGCGCCCGACGGTCGCCCAGCCGCTGCGCCGGCGCGGGGTGGCGCTGATCAAGCAGGTCTACCAGGACGACGGCGACAAGGATGCGCTGCTGGCCTTTGCCGAGGACGAAGTCGCATCGCTCGAAGGTGCGCTGATCGAGGCCGTCGGCGCACGTCCGTTGGCCCTGCGCTGATCTGCTTGCACGCCTGACAAGGAGGACGTGGCGTCGTGTCACAGCAACGCCGCCACGCAGCGCAGCCCACAATTTAAGTCCCCGGAATGCGCGTTAAAAGCGTTGCTTCAGGTAAAATCGGCGGATGCGAATTCTTATCAGTAACGACGACGGCTATCTCGCCCCTGGTATCAATGCCTTGGCGGAAGCCCTGGCGGGCATCGCCGAAATCATCGTGGTCGCACCGGACAGCAATCGCTCGGGCGCGTCGAACTCGCTGTCGCTCGACCGTCCGCTGACGGTCAACCGCGCCGCAAATGGTTTCTATTTCGTCAACGGCACGCCCACCGATTGCGTGCACATCGCCTTGACCGGCATGGGCGACGCGCTGCCCGACCTGGTCGTTTCCGGCATCAACAACGGCCAGAACATGGGCGACGACACCCTGTATTCCGGTACCGTTGCGGCCGCGACCGAAGCGTATCTGTTCGGCATTCCAGCCATCGCGTTCTCCCAGGTCAACCATGGCTGGGAGCACCTGGACGCCGCCGCCCGTGTCGCGCGCGATGTCGTCCAGCGCCGTTTCGACATGCTGCCGTCGCCGTTTTTGTTGAACGTGAACATTCCGAACCTGCCCTACGAAGCGCTCGGACCCTTGACCCCGACCCGCCTCGGGCGCCGCCACCAGGCCGAACCCGTGATTCGCTCGCAGGATCCGCGCGGGCGCGAGATTTTCTGGATCGGCGCGCCCGGCGCCTGCCGCGATGCCGGCGAAGGCACCGATTTCCACGCCACCTTGCAGGGGCAAGTCTCGATTACGCCGCTGCAGGTGGACCTGACGCACAAAACCCAGCTCGCGTTGCTGGAACAGGGGCTCGCATGACAGACCGCAGCAAGTCCCCTGAGCACAGGACGTTTCCCTTGCCCTTGTCCTCGGTCACTGGCGGCACGCGCAAGCCGCCGGCGCCGGCGCCGGTCGCCACGCCCCAGACCGCAACCCGCAACGCCGCGCATGCGGTCGGCGGCGCCAAGGCGCCAACGGCGCCGCAACCCGGCCCGAAGCTGCCCGGCTATGCGCCGCCCGCCACGCAGAGCATCCCCATCGCGCAGCGCTCGGACCTGATGGCCACCGAAGCGCTGCGCCGCGCGATGGTAGCGCGCGTTGCAGGGCAGGGCGTGCGTGATCCTCTGGTGCTGGCCGCACTGGAAGCGGTGCCGCGCCACCTGTTCATCGAGCCGGCGCTCTCCGCTCAGGCGTATATCGACGCCTCGCTGCCGATTGGCCACCACCAGACGATTTCCCAGCCCTACATCGTGGCCCGCATGATCGAAGTCATGCGCGACGGCAAAGCGCTGAACCGCGTCCTCGAGATCGGCACCGGCTGCGGCTACCAAGCGGCGGTGCTGGCCCGGGTCGCGCAAGACGTGTATTCGATCGAGCGCATCAAGCCCCTGCACGAGCTTGCCAAGGCCAATTTGCGCTCCCTGCGCCTGTCCAACCTGCGCTTGCACTACGGAGATGGTATGCTCGGGCTCGCACAGGTTGCGCCATTCGACGGTATCATCCTCGCCGCGGCCGGGATGGAAGTACCGCGCGCCCTGCTTGAACAGCTCGCCATCGGCGCGCGCCTGGTGGCCCCTGTCGGCGGCCAGGTTCAACACCTGCAGCGGATCACCCGCACCGGCAAGTCGGAGTGGACGGGCGAAACCCTGGAAGCCTGCCATTTCGTGCCACTGCGCCCGGGTACCGCGTGATCGCTGCAAAAAGCTGAAAATATTAGATGAGAATGAATCAAACACCCCGTTTAGTCCTGCTGACCCTCACGCTCGGCCTGGTTGCCGGCTGTTCCACCTCCCCCCGCAAAGTGCCGATCATCGAGCGTCCCGTTGGTTCCTCGAACGCCAAGGCGCGTCCGGCGCCTGCGCGCATCGAAGAGTCACGCCAGGATGCAAAAGGCAGCTATACCGTGCGCCGTGGCGACACGCTGCTGCGCATCGCCTTCGACCACGGCCAGAGCTACCGCGACCTGGTCACCTGGAACAACCTGGCTGACCCGGACGACATCAAGGTCGGCCAGGTGCTGCGCGTGGTGCCGAGCGAGCGTGCCGGCAGCACGGCCGTCGTGACCCAGCCGGTGCCGATGCCGCCGGACAGCCGTCCATCGGTGCCGCGCAAGACCATGCCGCGCGCCGACAAGAAGACCTTCGGCGACGACACGGCCGAGGCACCGCGCAGCGAGAAGGCCGGCGAGCGTGCCGAAGCAGTGGCTGCCGCGGCAGCGGCTGCCGCGCCATCTCCGGCGGCGGCTGCCGCGGCGGGATCGCGCGTCGGCAGCACCGTGACCGCCCTTGATGACGAAAAACTGAGCTGGATGTGGCCGTCGGATGGGCGCATCATCGCCACCTTCGATGAAGGCAAGAGCAAGGGCATCGATATCGCGGGCCGCGCGGGACAGCACGTCATGGCGGCGGGCGCCGGCAAAGTAATGTACGCTGGTAGCGGTATCCGAGGTTATGGTAACCTCGTCATCGTCAAACACAGCAACAGCTTGCTGTCGGCCTATGCCCATAACCGCGCGATCGTCGTCAAGGAAGGCGACAACGTGGCCAAGGGCCAGGTCATCGCCGAGATGGGCGATTCCGATGCCGAGACCGTGAAGCTGCATTTCGAGATTCGCCAGCAGGGCAAACCGGTCGATCCGTCGAGGTTCTTGCCCAGCCGTTAGAGAGGGCCAATGACGCTGCCGCCGCACTCCAGGGAAGACGAATTGCCTGACGAACTGGAGGGCGAGGGTGCGTCAGGCTACGCTGCCGGTTCGAGAGTGGACGGCGCCGAGGGCGATCCTCTGCTGCCGGGCGCCGCCGCCGAGGTCGACACCGTCGACGAACTCAAGAAAGTGCTCGCCGCCGAGCTTTCCACCGACACCACCCAGCACTACCTGAATCAGATCGGCACCCGGCCGCTGCTGACCGCCCTGCAGGAGTCGCACTATGCGACCCTGGCCAAGGCGGGCAACTTCGAAGCCCGCCAAAAGATGATCGAGCATAATTTGCGGCTCGTCGTCTCGATCGCCAAGCATTACATCAACCGCGGCGTGGTCCTGCTCGACCTGATCGAGGAGGGCAACATCGGCCTGATGCGCGCCATCGACAAGTTCGAGCCCGAGCGTGGTTTTCGTTTCTCCACCTATGCCACCTGGTGGATCCGCCAGAGCATCGAGCGTGCCATCATGAACCAGGCGCGCACCGTGCGCCTGCCGGTGCACATGGTGCGCGAACTCAATGGCGTGCTGCGCGCCAAATACCACCTCGAAGCCCAGCACCACGACGGCAAGGATGCCAGCATCGAGGACATCGCCAGCCTCGTCGGGCGAGCGCCGGAAGAGGTGCAGGACATCCTGGCCCTGTCCGAACATGCTGCCTCGCTCGACGCGCCGCTCGACAACGATCCCGGTTCCAGCCTGATGGACATGCTGCCGGGCGAATCGGACGATGGTCCGGACGCGCGCGCCGAGCAGCACGAGATGACCGAACTGGTGCGCGACTGGCTCACGCGCCTGCCGGAAAAGCAGCGCCTGGTCGTGATGCGCCGCTTCGGCCTCGACAACGACGATCCGGCCACGCTCGAAACCCTCGCCGAGCAGATGGGCGTGACGCGCGAGCGCGTGCGCCAGATCCAGCAGGAGGCGCTGGTCAAGCTGAAGCGGGCGATGGCGGCCCGTGGCGTGGTGCGCGATTCCTTGTTATGATGCCGCCGGTCTTCTGAGCCGAGCCGGTTCGCTTTTCGGTTTCCGCTTTCCTCTATTCACGCTTCCCGCGTGGGCACGCGTGCCCACCCTACTATGCAAGAAACTTTCATCGAAATTAAGTCCCTCGACGCGGACGCGCGCGGCATTGGCCACCTCGAGAACGAGGATGGTTCGCAGGGCAAGGTCGTCTTCGTCGAGGATGCCTTGCCGGGCGAACGCGTCAGCTACGAGGTCAAGAAAAAGAAGAAGAACTGGGAAGCGGGGCGCATGCTCACCCTCCAGCGTGCCACCTCGATGCGGGTCGAGCCGCGCTGCCAGCATTTCGGCTATTGCGGCGGCTGCTCGATGCAGCATCTCGAACCGGCGGCCCAGGTGGCGATGAAGGGGCGTACGCTGGAAGACAACCTCTGGCACCTGAGCAAAGTAAAAGCGGAAAACATCATGCGCCCGATGTTCGGGCCGACCTGGGGCTATCGCTTCCGCGCGCGCTTGTCGGTGCGCTGGGTGCCTAAGAAGGAAACCGTACTGGTCGGCTTCCACGAGCGCGCATCGGCCCTGGTGGCGGACATCACCTTTTGCCACATCCTGCCGCCGCATCTGGGCGCCATGCTGGTCCCGCTGCGCACACTGATCGGCGCGCTGTCGATCTACAATCAGGTACCGCAGATCGAGGTCGCGGTCGGCGAGGAGAGCACGGCGCTGGTCATGCGCATCATGGCGCCTTTGAGCCGAAAGGACGAGGCGCTGTTGAAAACCTTCGCCGACGAATGGGGCATCCAGTGGTGGCTGCAGCCGCAGGGCCCGGACACGGTCGCCCCGTTCTACCCCCTGAAGGGGGAGCTGAACTACAAGGAGCTGTACTACACGCTGCCCGAGTTCGGTGTGCGCATGCCGTTCAAGCCGACCGATTTCACCCAGGTGAACCACCAGATCAACCGCGCCCTCGTACACAAAGCGCTGACCCTGCTCGACGTACAGCCGGGCGAGCGCGTGGCCGACCTGTTCTGCGGCCTGGGCAACTTCACGCTGCCGCTGGCAACGCAGGCGCGCGAAGTCGTCGGCATCGAAGGCAGTACGACACTCACCACGCGGGCGCTCGACAACGCGAAAGCGAACGGCCTGTCGGACAAGACGACCTTCTACACCCGCAACCTGTTCGAAGCCACCGCTGCCGACCTCGTTGCGCTGGGACGTTTTGACCGCATGCTGATCGATCCGCCGCGCGACGGCGCGATCGCGCTGGCCGAGGCGCTGGCCGAATTGCGTGAATCAGGGAAGGCGCAGTATCTCCCGCAACGCATCGTCTACGTCTCGTGCAGCCCGTCGACGCTGGCGCGCGACGCCGGCGTGCTGGTGCACCGCGCGGGGTACGTGATGAAGAAGGCGGGCGTAGTGAACATGTTTCCACATACCTCGCACGTGGAGTCGATCGGCGTGTTCGAGCTGCCGGCGACCTGATTCCCATACGGAATTATCGTAGCGTGGGCACTTGTGCCCACGCTGGCTGATGGCTTGATTTTGTGGAATAGCCTGCTTTGTACCGCGTGGGCTCGAGAGCCCACCCTACCAAACTCAACAGACGCAAAAAAGCCGACCCGCAGGTCGGCTTTTTTATTCGTGCAACCATCCATGCAACCATCCATGCAACAACCGATCAGTCGTCGCCGCCCATGATGCCCAGCAAACGCAGCAGGGCAGTGAAGACGTTGAACACGTCCAGGTAGATCGCCAGGGTGGCCGTGATGTAGTTGGTCTCGCCGCCGTTCACGACACGCTGCACGTCGTACAGGATGAAGGCCGAGAAGACGCCGATCATCAGCACCGAGATGACGATCGTCAACACCGGCAGCTGCAGGAAGATGTTGGCGACGATGGCCAACAGGATCACGACGGCACCGGCCGTCAGCCAGCTGCTCATGCCCGAGAAGTCGCGCTTGGTCGTGGTGGCGATGCTGGCCATCACGGCGAAGACGACGGCGGTGCCGCCGAAGGCGGTCATGATCAGCGAGCCACCGTTGCTGTAGCCGAGCGTGTGGCGCAGCAGGGGCGTGAGCATCAGGCCCATGAAGAAGGTAAAGCCGAGCAGCACGAACACGCCGACCGCAGACTCCTTGGTTTTCTCGATCGCGTACATGAAGCCGAAGGCGATGGCCATGAAGATGACGAAGCCCATGAAGCCGGCTGGCATCGGTACGCCCATCGTCACGCCGACAAAGGCGCCCAGGACGGTTGGGATCATCGACAGCGCAAGCAGCCAGAAAGTGTTGCGCAGGACTTTGTTGCGCGCGACCTGGCCTACGGCCACGTCGTAAGCGGGTTGCTTTTGCAGACTAGGGTTCATGATGCCTCCGGTTGGATAAATGGTAATGCCAGTCAAGCATAGCATGGCGCGGCTTCACAGCGTACTGCCCTTAAGCGCCGCATAAGGGAGGCGCTGCAAGCTTGCCACGCTGGTTCGCAAGCGGTTCGCCGTTTGACAAGGCGGTTTTTCGCCGCCACTCTACCACTTTTGCCTCCACCGCCGCAATATGGGCTATATGGGACGAGGTATGGTAAAATCAAAGGTTGATTGAGTTCTTACTTTCTCGATTTAAACCTTTCTTTTTATTGGAGTTTTACATGGCAATCGAACGCACCCTGTCGATCATCAAACCAGACGCAGTTGCAAAAAACGTAATCGGCCAAATCTACAGCCGCTTCGAAGGCGCTGGCCTGAAGATCGTTGCAGCCCGTATGACCCAGCTGTCGCGCGAGCAGGCTGAAGGTTTCTACGCTGCCCACAAAGAGCGCGGCTTCTTTAAAGACCTGGTCGACTTCATGGTCTCCGGTCCTGTCATGATCCAGGCCCTGGAAGGCGAAAACGCCGTCCTGAAGCACCGTGACCTGATGGGCGCGACCGATCCGAAGAAGGCTGAAAAAGGCACGATCCGCGCCGATTTCGCCGATTCGATCGATGCCAACGCCGTTCACGGTTCGGACGCTGTCGAAGCTGCACAAGTGGAAATCGCTTACTTCTTCCCGGAAATGAAGTAATCGAAGTCAAGCATCAAGAACCGCTCGCCTGATGCCTCGGGCCCGGCGAGCGGGGTTCGCATCACTTTTTAGGTAACAAGAATATTATGACGACTCTCACCAACCTGCTGGACTTCGATCCCGCGCAACTCGTCGCTTACTGCGGCGAATTGGGTGAGAAGCCGTTCCGCGCCAAGCAGCTGCAGCGCTGGATCCACCAGTTCGGCGCCGCCAATTTCGACGACATGACCGATCTGGCCAAGTCGCTGCGCGAAAAACTGAAAACCCGCGCGACGGTAGCCGCGCCCGGCATCATCAGCGACAACACATCGAGCGACGGCACCCGCAAGTGGCTGATCGACGTCGGCGACGGCAATGCGGTCGAAACCGTGTTCATTCCGGAAGAAAACCGAGGTACGCTGTGCATCTCCACGCAAGCGGGCTGCGCCGTCAACTGCCGCTTCTGCTCGACCGGCAAGCAGGGCTTCAACCGCAACCTGACGGTTGCCGAAATCATCGGCCAGCTGTGGATGGCCGAGTTCGAACTGCGCCGCACCAAGGGCATCGAGCCCGGCCCGAAGGGCGAACGCCAGATCACGAATGTCGTGATGATGGGCATGGGCGAGCCGCTGCTGAACTACGAGCCGACCGCCACCGCGTTGAAACTCATGCTCGACGATAACGCGTATGGCCTGTCGCGCCGCCGCGTGACGCTGTCGACCTCGGGTGTGGTGCCGAACATCGACAAGCTGTCCCAGGACGTGCCGGTGGCGCTGGCCGTCTCGCTGCACGCCTCGAACGATGCGCTGCGCGACATCCTGGTGCCGCTGAATAAAAAATACCCGTTGCGCGAACTGATGGCGGCCTGCAAGCGCTATCTCGAATTTGCGCCGCGCGATTTCATCACCTTCGAATACTGCATGCTCGATGACTTCAACGACAGCGACGAGCATGCGCGCGAGCTGATCAAACTGGTGAACGACCCGGTGGTCGGCGTGAACTGCAAATTCAACCTGATTCCGTTCAACCCGTTCCCGGAGTCGGGTTTGTTCCGTTCGAAAAATCCGCGCATCAAGGCGTTTGCCCAGGTGCTGATGGACGCCGGCATCGTCACCACCGTGCGCAAGACGCGCGGCGACGACATCGATGCCGCCTGCGGCCAGCTGGCCGGAGAAGTGCAGGACCGCACCAAGGTGGCCCAGCGCATGGAAAAGATGGCCGAGTACCAGAAGAAATTCGGCGCCGATTTCGGGCGCATCGTGGAGATTCCTTCTTGAAAGACGGGATGCCAGGCCGGGTCATGGCAAGCCGCCTCGCGGCAGCGTGCGCGCTTGGCTTGCTGACGGCCTGCGCCACACCCGGCGACAGCAGCCGCGAACTGAAAACCGCGTCCGACCAGACGGCGTCGGAAAAGCGTGCCAACATCCGCCTGCAGCTGGCGGTCGGCTACTACCAGCAGGGCAAGTACGACATCGCCCTCGACGAAATCAAGCAGGCGATCGCGGCCGACCCAAGCTACGCCGACGCCTACGGCATGCGCGCGCTGATCTACACCGCGATGGGACAGGTGCCGCTGGCCGACGAGAATTACCAGCAGGCGCTGCGCCTGGCGCCGCGCAATCCGGAACTGGCCAACAATTACGGCTCCTTCCTGTGCCACACGGTGAACCGTCCGCTTGAAGCCATCCGCCAGTTCGATGCGGCGCTGCAGAACCCGACCTACACGACGCCGGTGAGCGCGCTCGTGAATGCGGGCATGTGCAGCCTGAAAACAAAAAATATCGATGCGGCCGAGCGCTACCTGCTCGACGCACTACGCTATAACCCCGAGCTGCCGGCCGTATCGAGCGGCCTGGCGCGGGTCTACTTCGAGCGGCGCGACTTCAAACGCGCCGGTTTTTTCATTAACCGCCTGACAGAGGTGTCGAAGCTCGACAACCTGTCCGCCGATGCGTTGTGGCTCGCCATGCGGGTGCAGCGCAAACTGGGCGATCGCTCGATGGAGGCCAGCCTGGTAGCGCAGTTGCGGCGACGCTTCCCCGGTTCGCCCGAATACCTGGCGTACGAGCGCGGGGCTTTCGATGAGTGAGACGACAATGACTTCAGAGCGCACGGACCAAAGCGCCACTTCGAACCAACACCACAGCAACCCGGGCGCGACCCTGGCGGCCCAGCGCGAAGCGATGGGCTGGACCGTCGAGCAGGCGGCAGAGCAGCTCAAGCTGGCCGTGCGCCAGGTAGTGGCGATCGAAGCGGCCGACTATGCGGCCCTGCCGAGTCCCGCCGTGACGCGCGGATTCGTGCGCGCCTATGCCAAGGTCCTGCGCCTCGATCCGGCGCCGCTGGTGGCGATGATTCCGATGGATAATCCGGCGCCTGCCGATTCCGGGGCCGCCGTGCGCCGCGACCTTCCGACCTCGCGCCCTTCCTCTTTTTCGCATTCGCGCTATCCGACCCACGGCAAGCGTTCCAGCCTGCCGCTGGCCTGGATCGCCGGCGTCGTGGTGGTGGCTGCCGCCGGCGCCGCGGCCTGGCATTTCGGCCTGGTCTCGATGCCCGGCAGCACGACTCCGACGAATGGCGACGCCGTCCTCAACGCCCCGGTCGAGATGACCACTACCACCGGAGCGGCTACTGCCGGTGCGCCAGCCGCCGATACGGTGCTCAACCCGAGCGTACCGCTGATCTCGGTCCCGGCCCCGGTCGATGCGAACGCCAATCCGGCAACGGGTGCGGCGACGACGGCTCCGGCTGCGGCTGGTACGCCTGCAACCAAGACCACGCTGGGCGTGACCACGGCAACGACGGTCCCGCCAACGGCGGCGGGCACAGCGCCTGCCGCGGCAGCGCCGGCCGGCGCCAACACCCTGGTGCTGAATGTGCGCGAGGATTCCTGGATCGAAGTCAAGCCGCAGGGAGGGCGCGCGCTGATCTCGCGACTGGTGCGCGCAGGCAGCACCGAGACGGTCGAAGTGCCGGGCACGGCGACCCTGGTGGTCGGCAACCCGACCGGCGTGTCGGCCACGCTGCGCGGCGCCGCCGTCGCACTGCCACCGGTGCCGGGCAAGACGATTTCGCGCGTCACCCTGAAATAAGGGACGGCCGTGCGCCCCGACACAAACGACAATGAGCAAAGAATGATTTCTACGAACCTGCCAATTCCTTCGGGCCCGATGGCGCGCCGCGCCAGCCGCCGCGTGCTGGTCCAGCACGGCGAACGCAAGGTCTGGATCGGCGGCGATGCCCCGATCGTGGTGCAGTCGATGACCAACACCGATACCGCCGACGTGATCGGCACGGCGATCCAGATCAAGGAGCTGGCGCGTGCCGGCTCCGAGATGGTGCGCCTCACCGTCGACAGGCCAGAAGCGGCGGCGGCCGTACCGGCGATCCGCGAACAGCTCGACCGCATGGAAGTCGATGTGCCGCTGGTCGGCGATTTTCATTACAACGGCCACATCCTGCTGCGCGATTTTCCGGAGTGCGCACGCGCGCTGTCGAAATACCGGATCAATCCGGGCAACGTGGGCCAGGGCGCCAAGCGCGACACCCAGTTCGCCCAGATGATCGAAGTGGCGATCCAGTACGACAAGCCGGTGCGCATCGGCGTGAACTGGGGCAGCCTCGATCAATCGCTGCTGGCGCGCATCATGGACGAGAACGCCGCACGTGCGAACCCGTACAGCGCGCAGGCCGTGATGTACGAAGCGCTGATCACCTCGGCCATCGATAATGCCGTGCGTGCCGAAGAAGTGGGCCTGGCGCGCGACAAGATCATCCTGTCGTGCAAGGTCTCGGCGGTGCAGGACCTGATCGCGGTCTACCGCGAACTGGCGCGCCGCTGCGACTATCCGCTGCACCTGGGCCTGACCGAAGCCGGCATGGGCAGCAAGGGCATCGTCGCCTCGACGGCGGCCTTGTCGGTGCTGCTGCAGGAAGGCATTGGCGACACTATCCGCGTGTCGCTCACGCCGGAGCCGGGTGGCGACCGCACGAAAGAAGTCATCGTCTCGCAGGAAATCCTGCAAACCATGGGCCTGCGCAAGTTCACGCCGATGGTGATCGCCTGCCCGGGTTGCGGCCGCACGACCTCGACCGTGTTCCAGGAGCTGGCCGACAACATCCAGACCTTCCTGCGCGATTCGATGCCGGAATGGAAGAAATCGTATCCGGGCGTGGAAGGCATGAACGTGGCCGTGATGGGGTGTATCGTCAACGGGCCGGGCGAATCGAAGCATGCGAATATCGGCATCAGCCTGCCGGGTACGGGCGAATCGCCGGCCGCGCCGGTGTTTGTCGACGGCCAGAAGGTGGCGACCTTGCGCGGCGAGCGCATCGTCGATGAGTTCCAGAATATTGTTTTGGAATACGTGAAGAAGAATTACGGTAAAACCACGGAAATCGCAATGTAGGGTGGGCATTGATGCCCACGCGGCCGTACCGATGCGTACCGTACCGCGTGACACAACCCGACCGATCGAATGGTGTACCGCGTGGGCATGAATGCCCACCCTACAAAAGCAGAAAACTTAGCTATGTCCAAACCAGAAAAAATCGTCGCCGTCAAAGGCATGAACGACATCCTCCCGGCCGACGCGCCGCTGTGGGAGCTGTTCGAAAACACCGCCGAAACGATCCTGAAAAGCTACGGCTACCAGAAGATCGTGACGCCCATCCTCGAGGACACCAGCCTGTTCGCACGCGCGATCGGCGCCGTCACCGACATCGTCGAGAAGGAAATGTATTCCTTCACCGATTCGATGAACGGCGACCAGCTGACGCTGCGTCCGGAAGGCACGGCCGGCGTCGTGCGCGCGGTGCTCGAGCACAACATGGTCTACGATGGCCCGAAGCGCCTGTGGTACAAGGGTCCGATGTTCCGCCACGAGCGTCCGCAGCGCGGCCGCTATCGCCAGTTCTTCCAGTTCGGTGCGGAAGCGGTCGGCTTTGCCGGCCCGGACATCGACGCCGAGCTGATCATGCTGTGCCGCCGCCTGTGGGACGACCTGGGCCTGCAGAATGTGCGCCTGGAACTCAATTCCATCGGCAACGCCGAAGAGCGCCTGCGCCACCGCGCCGACCTGATCACTTACTTTGAATCGCACGCCGAGATCCTCGACGCCGAGGCAAAGCGCCGCCTGCACAGCAACCCGCTGCGCATCCTCGACACCAAGAATCCTGCAATGCAAGAGGTGGTGAACGGCGCCCCGCAGTTGCTGACTTACCTGGGCGAGGAATCGCTGGCGCACTTTAACGGCGTCAAGCGCCTGCTCGACCGTAACAATGTGCAGTTCACGGTGAATCCGCGCCTGGTGCGCGGCCTCGATTACTACAACCGCACCGTGTTCGAATGGGTCACCGACGAGCTCGGCTCGCAAGGCACCATCTGCGCCGGCGGACGCTACGATCCGCTGATCGAGCAGTTCGGCGGCAAGGCGACGCCCGGCGTCGGTTTCGCGATGGGCATCGAGCGCATCATCGAGCTGATGAAGGGCCTCGGCGAGCCGGCAGCGCCAAGCCAGTGCGACGTGTACATGGTGCACCAGGGCGACGAAGCACAAGTGCAGGCCTTCATCCTGGCCGAACGCCTGCGTGATGCCGGCCTCGATGTTGTGCTACATTGCGCAACGCCGAGCGGCGCGGGCAGCTTCAAGAGCCAGATGAAGAAGGCCGACGGCAGCGGCGCGGCGTTCGCCGTGATCATGGGCGACGATGAAGTGGCGAACAAGGTGGCAGCGGTGAAATCGCTGCGCGGCGAGGCGGGCGAGCAGCAGCAGGCCAGCGTGGCCTTCGACGCCGTCGTCGATCATATCGTCGACCAGATCGTCGGCGACCATGACCACGACCACGAGCACGTGCATTACCATCCTTGAGCTCCCGAGCAATCCCACCGATCAACATCACTAGACGAACGACATGGCATACGACCTCGAAGAACAAGAACAGATCGCCACCTTCAAGGCATTCTGGAACAAGTACGGCAACCTGATCACCTGGGTGCTGATCCTCGCCCTCGGCTCCTTTGCTGCCTACAACTTCTGGAACTCGCATACGCGCAAGCAGTCGGTCGAAGCCTCGGCCCTGTACGACGAGCTGACCGACGCCGTCACGGCCAAGGACAATGCCAAGTCGCAGCGCATCGCGTCCGACATCCAGTCCAAATTCAAGCGCACGACCTACGCGCAGATGAGCGCGCTGGCCGCGGCCAAGACTGCCTTCGAAGCGAACGACCTGAAAACCGCGAAAACCCAGCTGCAGTGGGTGCTCGACAACGGCAACGACGAGTACAAGTCGGTGGCCCAGCTGCGCCTGGCAGGCGTCCTGCTCGACGAGAAGAATTTCGACGGTGCAATGAAGCTGCTGAACGATAAGTTCCTGCCGCAGTTCAGCGCCGACGTGGCAGACCGCAAGGGCGACGTGCTGGTCGCGCAGAACAAGATCGTGGACGCCAGGGCCGCTTACCTCGCCGCGCTCGCCGCCATGGGGCCGAAGCATCCGGGCAGCCAGCTGGTGCGCATCAAGCTCGAAGCGATCGGCGGCACGGCGCCCGCCGCGCCGAAAGCGGCCGCGTGATTTGGCCATTAAGCTGGCCATAAACTCATCAGTTAGTGACTGCCCACGCCCGCCGAAAGGCAGGCGTGGGCTTTGCCTCCTCTAAGACTCGGAACAAGGTAAAAGAAAAATGCGTATTACCCGTAAGCTGGTAGGTGTCGGTGTCCTGGCCCTGATGACGGGCTGCTCGACCTTGAGCTCGCTCAATCCGTTTGGATCGAAAAACAAGGGCGCCGAACCGGCCAAGCTCGTCGAACTGAAGGGCACGATGGCCGTGCGCACCGCCTGGAAACTCGATATCGGCAAGGCGCGCGGCTACCAGTTCTCGCCTGCGCTGGCCGGCAATACGGTGATCGTCGCCGGTGCCGGTGGCGACATCGCGCGCGTCGAGGCGCTTGATGGCCGCCAGCTGTGGCGCATCAAGGCCGGCACCGACCTGACCGGCGGCGTCGGCACCGACGGCAACGTGATCGTCGTCGGCGCGGCCGACGGCGTCCTGATGGCCTTCGACATGGACGGCAAGGCGCTCTGGAAGAGCCAGCTGTCGAGCGAATTGCTCTCGAGCCCGGCCATCGCCCAGGGCGTCGTCGTGGCGCGCTCGATTGATAACCGCATCGTCGGCATCGATGCCACCACCGGTCAAAAGAAATGGACCGTCCAGCGCACCGCGCCGGCACTGACCCTGCGCACGACGCCGGGCCTGGCCGTCTACGACAAGGATGTGATCATCGCCCAGCCGGCCGGTAAACTCGGCGCCTTCCTGATGGCAACCGGCGCTCCGCGCTGGGAAGTCGAAGTGGGCACCGCGCGCGGCGCCACCGAACTCGAGCGCGTGACCGACATCGGCGGCACGCCGACGATCTTCGAATCCGACGTCTGCGCGGTGGCCTACCAGGGCCGCGTTGCCTGCTACGATGTAGCCAGCGGCTCGGCGCGCTGGGCGCGCGACCTGTCGTCCACGGTCGGCGTCGCCGTCGACCAGCGCTTTGTCTTCGCCGCCGACGACAAGGGCGCCCTGAACGCCTTCAACCGCGATGGCGGCGCGAGCGCCTGGAAGAACGACAAGCTGGCCTTCCGCAGCCTGTCGACGCCGGTCTCGTTCGGCCGCGCAGTCGCGGTCGGCGATTTCGAGGGCTATGTCCACTTCCTGTCGCGCGAGGACGGTACGTTCCTCGCGCGCGCCGCGACCGATGGCAGCGCCATCAGCGGCACGCCTCTGGTTGCCGGATCGAACCTGATTTTTCAAACACAAAATGGAACTGTGACCGCCATCGCGGTCGAATAGAATAACAATATGAAGCCGGTAATTGCACTCGTTGGTCGCCCGAACGTCGGGAAGTCGACCCTATTCAACCGCCTGACCCGTTCGCGCGACGCGTTGGTGGCCGACCTCCCTGGCCTGACGCGCGACCGCCACTACGGCGAAGGGCGTATCGGCGAGCGGCCGTTCCTGGTGATCGACACGGGCGGTTTCGAGCCCGTCGCCAAGGAAGGCATCATGCACGAGATGGCACTGCAGACGAAGCAGGCCGTTGCCGAAGCCGACGTCGTCATCTTCATCGTCGACGGCCGCCAGGGCCTGACCCCGCACGACAAGACGATCACGGACTTCCTGCGAAAATCGGGCCGCCAGGTCATGCTGGTCGTGAACAAGTCGGAAGGCATGAAATACACCGCCGTCACCGCCGAGTTCTATGAGCTCGGCATGGGCGACCCGTACGTGATTTCCGCTGCCCACGGCGACGGCGTCACCGACCTCGTCATCGAAGCGCTCGACCAGGCCTTCGCCACGCGTCCGGACGCCGAAGAAGAGCTCGAGCCGCAAGACCGCGGCGTCAAGATCGCCATCGTCGGCCGTCCGAACGTCGGCAAGTCAACACTCATCAATACCCTGGTCGGCGAGCAGCGCGTGATCGCCTTCGACATGCCGGGCACCACCCGCGACTCGATCGAAGTGCCGTTCGAGCGCGACGGCAAGCAGTACACGCTGATCGATACCGCCGGTATCCGCCGCCGCGGCAAGGTGTTCGAAGCGATCGAGAAATTTTCGGTCGTGAAAACCCTGCAGTCGGTGACCGAGGCGAACGTCGTCGTGCTGATGCTGGACGCCCAGGAAAATATTTCCGAGCAAGATGCCCACATCGCCGGCTTCATCCTCGAGTCAGGCCGCGCCCTGGTGGTGGCGGTCAACAAGTGGGATGGCTTGACCTCCGACCAGCGCGACGAGATCAAGAACGACATGGACCGCAAGCTCGACTTCCTCGGTTTCGCCGAAACGCGTTTCATTTCCGCGCTGAAGGGCACCGGCATCAAGCAGTTGATGGCCTCGGTCGACACGGCGTACGCCGCAGCCACGGCCAACCTGTCGACGCCGCGCCTGACGCGTGCGCTGCAGGAAGCGGTCGAGAAGCAGGAACCGAAGCGCAAGGGCACCTCGCGCCCGAAGATGCGCTACGCCCACCAGGGTGGCCAGAACCCGCCGATCATCGTCATCCACGGCAATGCGCTCGACGGCATCACCGAGCCGTACAAGCGTTACCTGGAAAAGCATTTCCGCGAGACCTTCAACCTGATCGGCACCCCGCTGCGGATCGAACTGCGCAGCGGTAAAAATCCGTTCGCCCACGACAAGAACTGATGGCCTTGTAGCCTGTTGGGGCCGGCTCTTAATGGTCCCTTAAGCGTAGCAGTACGACAAGGACGCGTAAAACAGGTTACAGTAACTGCAGGCCATCGTTCGCAAAGCTGAATCTTGCCCCGTGCACTTGAAAAGGAGGCGTCTGCCTCCATTTTTTAAACTACAACAACATTACGGAGCTGTTATGAGCAACAAAGGGCAACTGTTACAAGACCCATTCCTCAATGCCTTGCGCAAAGAGCATGTCCCGGTCTCCATCTACCTCGTCAACGGGATCAAGCTGCAAGGCCATATCGAGTCGTTCGACCAGTACGTCGTCCTGCTCCGCAACACCGTGACCCAGATGGTATACAAGCATGCCATTTCGACTGTTGTGCCGGCCCGCGCCGTCAATCTCAACCTCGAAACCGAAGCTGAGTAAGGCCGATGGCTGACGCCCCCGGCACTATCAAAACGCGCGCCGTCCTTGTCGGCGTCGATTTGGGCGCGGTCGATTTCACGGCCAGCCTCGAAGAACTGGCCTTGCTGGCCAGCTCCGCCGGTGCCGAGCCGGTCGATACGATTACGGCCAAACGCAGCGCTCCAGACGCGGCCTACTTCGTCGGCAGCGGCAAGGCCGACGAAATCGGGGTCGCCGCCAAGGCGCTTGGCGCAGAACTCGTTATTTTCAATCACGCACTTTCCCCGGCGCAGCAGCGTAACCTCGAGCGGCGCCTGGAACTGGGCATCATTGACCGCACCAGCCTGATCCTCGACATCTTCGCCCAGCGTGCCCAGAGCCACGAGGGCAAGCTGCAAGTCGAACTGGCCCAGCTGCAGCACCTCGCCACGCGCCTGATCCGCGGCTGGACTCACCTCGAGCGCCAGAAGGGTGGTATCGGCCTGCGCGGTCCGGGTGAAACCCAGCTCGAGACCGACCGCCGCCTGATCGGCGAGCGTGTCAAGGCCTTGCGCGCGCGCCTGACCAAGCTCCGTAAGCAACACGAGACCCAGCGCCGCGCACGCGGACGCAACAACACGTTCTCGGTGTCGCTGGTCGGCTATACCAATGCCGGCAAGTCGACCCTGTTCAACACATTGACGAAAGCCGGCGTCTACGTCGCCAACCAGCTGTTCGCCACTCTGGACACCACCAGCCGCCGCCTGTACCTGGGCGAGGGCACCGGCAGCGTCGTTATCTCCGACACTGTTGGTTTTGTCAGGGAGCTGCCGCACCAGCTGGTTGCCGCTTTCCGTGCCACGCTGGAAGAAACCATCCACGCCGATGTGCTGCTGCACGTCGTCGACGGTTCCTCGCCGACGCGCATGGAACAGATCGAGCAGGTCAATGAAGTCTTGCGCGAAATCGGCGCCGACCATATCCCGCAGATCCTTGTCTGGAACAAGATTGATGCAGCCGACCTCCAGCCTGGGGTCGAACGTGATGAACATGATAAAATCAGCCGCGTTTTTATCAGCGCTAGGAGCGGCGCCGGCCTCGATCTGTTGCGCGAAGCAATTGTCGAGGCAGCCAGCGCGGCGCCAAATTCGCGCCCTAAGAACGAAGAGCAGGACGATGCAGCGCCGGAGTTTTCACTCGATGAAGACCACGGCGAAAGTAATCCAACCTCCACCCATGTCGGGCCACCTTGAAGCCTATGCTTGTTTCTTTACTTAAACGTTTCGGCCTTAAACTATCGCTGAACGACCCACGCTGGGGCAAAAATCCCGAAGGCGACCATAAAGCCCAGGAGGGCCGCCGTCCGGGCGAAGGCCCTCCCGACCTCGACCAGATGTGGCGCGACTTCAATGCGCGCCTGAATCGCCTGTTCGGCAGCCGCGGCAACAATGGCGGCGACGCCGGCGGTCCGTACCGCGGCGAAGGCCGCGGCGCCGGCATCACGGCTTCCGTCATCGGTTTCATCGTGCTCCTGATCTGGCTCGCCAGCGGCGCCTTCATCGTGCAGGAAGGGCAGGTCGGGGTGGTTACCACGTTCGGGCGCCTTTCACACACGACCGGCGCCGGTTTCAACTGGCGCTGGCCGGCGCCGATCCAGGCCCACGAAACCGTCAACATCTCGCAAGTGCGCACGGCTGAAGTCGGCTACCGCGACAACGTGCGCAACAAGCAGGCTGCCGAGGCGCTGATGCTGACCGACGACGAAAACATCATCGACATCCAGTTCGCCGTGCAATACACGCTGAAGGATCCGGTGGCATGGGTCTTCAATAATCGCGACCAGGACACCACCGTGCGCCAGGTTGCCGAGACCGCCATTCGCGAAGTCGTCGGCCGCAACAAGATGGACTTCGTACTGTACGAGGGCCGCGAAAAAGTGGCCCTAGACGTGCAGAACATGATCCAGCAGATTGTCGACCGCTACAAGCTCGGCGCCCTGGTCACCAACGTGACGATGCAGAACGTGCAGCCGCCGGAGCAGGTGCAAAGCGCGTTCGACGACGCCGTGAAAGCCGGCCAGGACCGCGCCCGTGCCCGCAACGAAGGCGAAGCCTATGCCAACGACGTGATCCCGCGTGCCCGTGGCGCCGCCTTCCGCCTGTTGCAGGATGCCGAAGCCTATCGCTCGATGGTGGTCGAAAACGCCACCGGTAACGCCTCGCGCTTCAACCAGGTCGTGACCGAGTACGCTAAGGCCCCGGGCGTGACCCGCGATCGCATGTACATCGACACGATGCAGCAGATCTTCAGCACCACCAGCAAGGTGATGGTCGACGCCAAGTCGGGCTCCAACCTGCTGTACCTGCCGCTCGACAAGCTGATCGCGCAAGTGGCCGCCAACGACGCCGCCGTCGGCAGCGCCCGCTCGGGCCCGGTGCAAACACCGCAGGAACAAGCCGCGTCTCCTTCGCAGGAAGCGATGCAAACCATTGAGCAGGTGCGCCAGCGCGACAGCCGCACCCGCGACACCTCACGTGACCGGGAGAGCCGCTGATGAACCGCCTCGTAACCATTTTCGTGGCGGGCTTCATTGCCCTGATGCTGCTGTCGTCGACCGTGTTTGTCGTCGACCAGCGCCGCTTTGCCATCGTCTTCGCACTCGGTGAAGTGCGCGAGGTGATTTCCGAGCCGGGCCTGCACTTCAAGCTGCCGCCGCCGTTCCAGAACGTCGTCTATCTCGACAAGCGCATCCTCACCCTCGATACGCCCGACGCCGACCGCTTCATCACGGCCGAGAAGAAGAACATCCTGGTCGACGCCTTCATGAAATGGCGCATCGTCGAGCCGCGCCTGTACTACGTCAGCTTCAGCGGCGACGAGCGCGCCGCGGCGAACCGCATGTCGCAGATCATCAAGGCGGCCCTGAACGACGAGATCACCAAGCGCACCGTGCGCGAAGTGATTTCCGGCCAGCGCGGCAATGTGATGGAGGCGGTACGCAGCAAGGTCGTGGCCGAGGCCAAGCAGATTGGCGTGGGCATCGTCGACGTGCGCCTGAAGCGCGTCGATTACATCGAGCAGATCAACGCCTCGGTCTACGACCGCATGCGCGCCGAGCGGGTACGCGTTGCCAATGAACTGCGTTCGACCGGTTCGGCCGAAAGCGAGAAGATTCGCGCCGACGCCGACCGCCAGCGCACGGTGATCCTGGCCGAGGCCTTCCGCGAAGCCGAGAAGATCAAGGGCGAAGGCGATGCCAAGGCGTCGGCGATTTACGCCGAGTCGTTCGGCAAGAACCCGGAGTTCTATAAGTTCTACCGGTCGCTCGAGGCCTACCGCGCCAGCTTCAAGGCGCATGGCGATGTGATGGTGATCGATTCGAATTCGGAGTTCTTCAAGTACTTCAAGGGTTCAGGTAGCAAATAGCCGACCGTCAGCAATCCAGAGACGCCGCGATGATCGCGGCGTTTTTTTTTGGCGCAATGCGGTTTGCATGCGTCCGTTGAACGGGTGGGCGGGAGACGCGCCCACCCTACCTGACCCATTTTCGGGTAAAATTGCCGATTCGGCGCTGACTTCGTGCTGCACGAGCGCGCCATGTTGCCTCATTTCTAACAATCCCATCGTTGTTGCCCATGCCGAACTGGCTTTTGCCTGAGAATATCGCCGACGTTTTGCCGTCGGAAGCGCGCAAGATCGAAGATCTGCGGCGCCAGATGCTCGATACCTTCCGTCTGTACGGCTACGAGCTGGTCATGCCGCCGCTGCTCGAATATGTCGAGTCGCTGCTGGCCGGCGCCGGCGCAGATACCGACTTGCGTACCTTCAAGCTGGTCGACCAGCTCTCCGGACGCCTGCTCGGTCTGCGCGCCGACATGACGACGCAGGTCGCGCGCATCGACGCGCACCTCTTGAATCGCGACTCGATCACCCGCCTGTGCTATTGCGGCAGCGTCCTGCATACCCGTCCATCGGGCCTGCACGCGACCCGCGAGCCGATCCAGATCGGCGCCGAGATCTACGGACATGCCGGCCTGGAGGCCGATGCCGAGATCCAGGAACTGGCGCTCGCATCCGTCGCCATGGCCGGTTTCACCGAAGTGCGCCTCGACATGGCCCACGTCGGCGTGCTGCGCGCGCTGCTCGAGCAGGACCCGGCGGCGAGGCGCGACGAAGCCCAGCTCTACGCACTGCTGCGCGCGAAAGACACGCCCGGCATCGGCGAGATCACCCGCCATTACGATCCGGTGACGCGCGCTGCCTTGCTGGCACTGCCGAACCTGTACGGCGACGTCGAGGTGCTGGGGCGCGCGCGCGAAGTGCTGCCTGCGCTGCCCGGCGTCACGCGCGCGCTGTCCGAACTGGCTGCGCTGGCGGCAGGCGTTATCGGGCGCGCCGACGTGGCAATCGACCTGGCCGACCTGCGCGGCTACCAATACGAAAGCGGTGCCATGTTCGCGCTGTATGTCCCGGGCCTGCCGAATGCGGTGGCACGGGGCGGACGCTACGACCACGTGGGCGAAGCCTTCGGCCGTGCGCGTCCGGCAACCGGCTTCTCGCTCGACTTGCGCGAACTGTCGCGGCTGCTGCCGACCGCCGAGCGCAAGCACTCGATCCGCGCCCCGTGGGGCAATGCGCCCGAGCTGCGCGAAAAAATCGCTGACCTGCGCAAGGCAGGCGAAGTCGTGATCCAGTCCATGCCGGGTCACGACAATGTTCAGGACGAGTTCGAGTGCGACCGCGTGCTCGTGCTCGAAGATGCAAATTGGATTCTCAAAAACTTAGGTTAAGTGATGTCAAATACAAACGTGGCAAAGAACGTCGTTGTCATCGGCACCCAGTGGGGCGATGAGGGCAAGGGTAAGATCGTTGACTGGTTGACCGATCATGCAGCGGGCGTCGTCCGTTTCCAGGGCGGCCATAACGCCGGCCATACGCTGGTCATCAAGGGCCAGAAGACGGCATTGCAGCTGATCCCATCGGGCATCATGCGCGAAGGCGTGGCCTGCTACATCGGCAATGGCGTCGTCGTCTCGGTACCGGACGTGATGCGCGAGATCGACAAGCTGGCCGCGGCCGGCGTCGAAGTCGTGTCGCGCCTGAAAATCTCGGAAGCCTGCCCGGCGATCCTGCCGTACCACGTCGCCATCGACGTCGCACGCGAGGTCAAGCGTGGCGCCAACAAGATCGGCACCACCGGCAAGGGCATCGGCCCGGCCTACGAAGACAAGGTCGCACGCCGCGCGATCCGCATCGCCGACATGCTCAACGAGACCCGTTTCGCCGAGAAGCTGCGCGAGAACCTCGATTACCACAACTTCGTGCTGACCAATTACCTGGGCGCCGAAGCGATCGATTTCCAGAAGACCTTCGACGACGCGATGGCCCTGGTGCCGCGCCTGCGCCCGATGGTCGGCGACGTTTCCTCCGCACTCTACGCTGCGCATAAAGCCGGCGGCAGCCTGCTGTTCGAAGGCGCGCAAGGATCGCTCCTCGACGTCGACCACGGCACCTATCCGTTCGTCACTTCGTCGAACTGCGTGGCCGGTAACGCCGCAGCCGGCGCCGGCGTCGGTCCTGGCATGCTGCACTACATCATGGGCATTACCAAGGCCTACACCACGCGCGTCGGCTCGGGCCCGTTCCCGGCGGAACTGCCAACCGATGCAGGCGTCGGCGAGCACCTGTCGCGCGTTGGCCATGAATTCGGCACCGTCACCGGCCGTGCCCGCCGCTGCGGCTGGTTCGACGCCGCGCTGCTGCGCCGCTCGGTCCAGATCAACGGCGTCTCGGGCATGTGCCTGACCAAGCTCGACGTGCTGGACGGCCTGGAAACGCTCAAGCTGTGCACCGGCTACAAAATCGACGGCCGCGAGGTCGACATCTTCCCGGTCGGCGCCGAAGAAGCGGCCCTGTGCGAGCCGGTCTACGAAGAAATGCCGGGCTGGACCGAAACGACTGTCGGCGCCAAGTCGATGGACGAACTGCCGGCCGCTGCCCGCGCCTACATCAAGCGCATCGAAGAACTGGTCGGCATTCCGATCGACATGGTCTCGACCGGTCCTGACCGCGAAGAGACGATCGTCCTGCGCCACCCGTTCGCCGCTTAAATAATAATAGGAGTTACTGCAATGACCACCCCTCCAAGCACCGACAAAGACCTCTGGGTATCCTGGGACGAATACCATCGCCTGATCGAGCGCCTGGCGCTCAAGGTCTATGAATCCGGCTGGAAGTTCGACCAGGTGCTGTGCCTGGCTAGAGGCGGCGTGCGTCCGGGCGACGTTTTCTCGCGCATCTTCGACGTGCCGCTGGCGATCCTGTCGACCAGCTCGTACCGCGAAGAAGCCGGCACCAAGCAGGGCGACCTCGACATCGCCAAGTACATGACGATGACCAAGGGTCCGCTGGCCGGCCGCGTGCTGCTGGTCGACGACCTCGCCGATTCGGGCGTCACGCTGCGCAAGGTGAGCGAGCACCTGAGCCAGAACTTCCCCGAAGTTACTGAAGTGCGCTCGGCCGTAATCTGGGTGAAGGGCACCTCGTCGCTGCGTCCGGACTACTTCCTGGACGACCTGCCGCACAATCCGTGGATCCATCAGCCGTTCGAGGATTACGACGGCCTGCGTCCGCATCAACTGGCGGCATGGATGAAGAAGTTCGAGAAGTAATCGTCGCTGCGGCCCAGGGCCGACGGTGTTGATCAAGGCCAGAGCGTCCCGATGCTCTGGCCTTTTTCTTGCCTAAAACCATCGTGCTACGGCGAGCCTGTGAATCGGTTAAGATTGCCCAAATGCTTTATTGCTGCACATCCCAGAACAAAAAAAACCATGACCCAAAGTTTTTTCCAGACCTTCATCCTGCTCATCCTCGTCACTGACCCCTTCGGCAACGTCCCCCTGTTTGCCACCGCCCTGAAGGAAACGCCGCCCCACCGCCGCTCGCGCGTCGTCGTGCGCGAGTGTGCGATCGCCTTCCTGCTGCTGCTGGTATTCATGTTCTTCGGCCAGCATTTCCTGGCTGCTTTGCACCTGAGCCCGGTTGCGCTGCGGATCGGCGGCGCCGTGATCCTCTTGATCATCGCCATCCGCATGATCTTTCCGCACCCTGATGGCGTGCTGGGAAAAAGCGAGCATGGCGAACCCTTTATCGTGCCGCTGGCGATCCCCGCACTGGCCGGGCCGTCGGCGCTGGCGACCGTGCTGCTGTTCAGCGCCGACACGCTGTCCGAAACCATGGTCCACGTGGCCGCGCTGGCGGCGGTCGGCGTGGTCTGGCTGGCCGTGTTCCTCAGTGCCGAGCGCCTGCAGCAGAAGCTGGGGCCGCAAGTGATGACGGCCTTCGAGCGCCTGATGGGCTTGATCCTGACCGCAATGTCGGTCGAGATGCTGCTGGGCGGCATCCGCGAATTCGTGAAGACGCTCTGATATGACCAATCCCGACGCACCAGCCGGCGCGCCGGCCGATACCTCGCCGATGTTCCTGAGTGGCGGTGGCAGCGTCGGCGGGCTGATGCGTTCGCATGACTGGTCGCGTTCTCCACTAGGCGATCCGTCCGGCTGGCCGCAGGCCTTGCGCACGGTTGTCTCCTTGATGCTGGGCTCGAAGTTTCCGATGTTCTGTGCCTGGGGGGAGGAGCTGGCATTCCTGTACAACGACTCTTACCGTGAGATCCTGGGCGACAAGCACCCGGCGTCGATGGGAGCACCGTTCAAGGAAATCTGGTCCGAGATCTGGAGTGACATCTATCCTTTCGTCGAGCGAGCACTCGCCGGCGAAGGGACCTATCTGGAAAAGCTGCCGCTGGTGATACATCGGAGGGGCTTCGACGAACAGACTTGGTTCACATTCTCGTACTCGCCGGTGCGCGACGACTGCGGCAAGGTAGCGGGTATGTACTGCGCCTGCGTCGAGGCGACCGGTCAGGTGCTGGCCGAGCGCTACCGCGACGAGGAAAACAAGCGTCTTGTCACCTTGTTCGAGCAGGCGCCCGGCATCATCGCCGTGCTGCGTGGGCCCGAGCACAGGTTTGAACTTACCAATAAAAGTTACATGGAGATGGTCGGGCGGACCGATCTGGTTGGTAAAACGGTGCGCGAGGGGCTACCTTATATCGAAGGGCAGGGCTTCTTCGAATTGCTCGACCAGGTCTACACCAGCGGCATTCCATTTGTCGGCCATGCCGTGCCCTTCGATCTGGCGCGCGAGCCCGGTGCGCCGATCGAGCGCCACTATCTCGACTTCATCTACCAGCCGATCCGCGACCCGGATAGCAACGTAGCCGGCATTTTCGTCGAGGGCAGCGACGTCACGGTGCGCAAGCAGGTCGAGGACGAGTTGCGCGCCGCAAACCGTCAGAAGGACCAGTTCCTGGCCATGCTGGCGCACGAGCTGAGGAACCCTCTGGCGCCGATCACGACCGCCGCCCACCTGCTCAAATTCGGCAACCTCGAGCCGAAGGCGGTACGCAACGCCAGCGAAATCATCGCACGCCAGGCCGAGCACATGACCGATCTCGTGAACGACCTGCTCGACGTCTCGCGCGTTACGCGCGGCCTCGTCACGCTGGAAAAGGAAGAGATCGACGTCAATGCCGTCGTGGCCGGCGCACTGGAGCAGGTGCGCCCGCTGATCGAATCGAAGCGCCACTCCCTGACGATGCAATTGTCGGGCGAGCCGGTACACGTGCTGGGCGACCGCACGCGCCTGGTGCAGGTGCTGTCGAACATCCTGAACAACGCCGCCAAGTACACGCCGCCGGGCGGCCAGCTGGTGCTGCGCGTGACGGCGCACGGCGACCAGGTGGTCGTCGTCGTGAGCGACAACGGAATCGGCATCGAGCCCGACGTCCTGAAGTATATCTTCGACCTGTTTACCCAGGCCGAGCGTACGCCGGACCGCTCCCAGGGCGGTCTGGGGATTGGCCTGGCGCTGGTGAAAAGCCTGGTCGCGCTGCATGGCGGCAGCGTCGAGGCGCGCAGCCCGGCGCCGGGGCAGGGCAGCGAGTTCGAGATCCGCCTGCCGCGCATCGATGCGGCCGGCGGGTTGACCGGCGACGCCTCACGCGATGCCGGCGCGGCACGGGTCGAACCCTTGCGCATTCTGGTGGTCGACGACAACCAGGATGCGGCCCAGATGCTGGCCACGCTGCTGGAAGTGCAGGGCCATGCCGTCACGGTCGAGTACGACGGCCGCGGCGCCCTGCAGCGCGCGCGGCTTGAACGGCCGCAGGTGATGCTGCTCGATATCGGCCTGCCCGATACCGACGGCTACGCACTGGCGCGCCAACTGCGCGCGATCCCCGAACTGCAGGGCGCGACTCTTGTGGCGCTGACCGGCTACGGCCAGAACGAAGACCGTCGCCTGGCCGAGGAAGCCGGCTTCGACCATCACCTGGTCAAGCCGGCCAACCTGGAGCGGGTGGGCGAGATCCTGGCCCAGGTCCAGCAGGCGAACCGCTGAGCTGCTTCGTCTTGTGCGAATCTATTGATTCGGCAATACTGCTGCACGGCGACATACTCAATAAAGGTAAAAACATGAACCAAGCAATCTCGGCCCTCGGGCTGGCCCTCGCATTGTCCCTGCCATTGGCTGCCGGCACTGCCGCCGCCGCTCCCGCTGCCCCGGCAGCATCCGCCGCCCGCGCACAGCAGTTGCAGACGATCGACACCGTCGTCGGCAAGGGCAAGCAGGCGGTCAGCGGCAACACCGTCCGGGTCCATTACACCGGCTGGCTGCACGCACCAAAGGCCCCAAAACAGCGCGGCAAGCAGTTCGACAGCTCGGTCGGCGGCGAACCGTTCACCTTCCCGCTGGGCATGGGCGCGGTCATCAAGGGCTGGGACCAGGGCGTGGCCGGCATGAAGGTCGGCGGCAAGCGCACCCTGATCATCCCGTCGGAACTGGGCTATGGCGCACGCGGCGCGGGTCCGATTCCGCCGGGCGCGACCCTGATGTTCGATGTCGAGCTGATCGACGTGAAGTAAGTCGCGCCGCAACAGCGTGTCATCAGAAAACGGCCTGCGGGCCGTTTTTTTTGATTCTCCGATCCGTGCGCGGGAGACAAGCGGCCTCATTGTATGCTGCGCGCATGATCTTGTTGACATGACGGAGGCAGGTGCGGCGCAAAGACTTGGCCGAGGGCTGGGACAGCCTGAACGACGGCGGCAGCGCCATGGCATTCGGCACGGCCTTCCTGACGCGGCGCGATTACCTGTACCTGTGCGTGCCGTCGGTGATCGTGGGGGAGGGGGTTACTCTGGTGATCAATCCGGCGCACCATGCGTATGGAGCGGTGAAGCTCAGTACTGCGCGGACGTTCAGGTTTGATGAGAGGATGTTCAAGCGTTGACACAGTAGGAAACGGCGCAGGGTTTCAGCCCGTAAAACCGCGTGGGCTCTCGAGCACACGCGGTTACATCAGCCGAATCGGGGCGCCGTTCTTTTACTTCCCCAACATCGACACCACATTGTCCGTCCCCGGCGCCCCAAACGCCTGCTGCTTGAGGACATGCAACTGGTCGCGCACCTGCGCCGCCTTTTCGAACTCGAGGTTCTTGGCGTGGTCGACCATGAGTTTCTCGAGGCGCTTGATCTCCTTGCTGATCTGCTTCTCGCTCATCGACTCGACCTTCGCTGTCGCCTCCGCCTCGGCCACGCCCTGCGCACCCTCGAGCATGGCTTTCTGCGCCGCGTTGCTGTAGACGCCGTCGATCATTTCCTTGATCTTCTTCTGCACGCCCACCGGGGTGATGCCGTTCGCCTCGTTGTAGGCGATCTGCTTGGTGCGGCGCCGTTCGGTTTCGTCGATTGCGCGGCGCATCGAGTCGGTGACATGATCGGCGTACAGGATCGCCACGCCGTTCAGGTTACGCGCGGCGCGCCCGATGGTCTGGATCAGCGAGCGCTCGGAACGCAGGAAACCTTCCTTGTCGGCGTCAAGGATGGCGACCAGCGACACTTCCGGCAAGTCGAGGCCCTCGCGCAGCAGGTTAATGCCGATCAGTACATCAAACGTACCGAGTCGCAGGTCGCGCAAGATTTCCACGCGCTCGACCGTCTCGATATCGCTGTGCAGGTAGCGCACCTTGACGCCGTGGTCGGACAAATACTCCGTCAGCTGCTCGGACATGCGCTTGGTCAGCGTGGTGATCAGCACGCGCTCGTTCTTCTTCACGCGGTCGTTAATCTCGCTCATCACGTCGTCGACCTGCGACAGGGCAGGGCGCACGATGATGATCGGGTCGACCAGGCCGGTCGGTCGCACGAGCTGCTCGACGACGTTGTCGGCATGCGAATTCTCGTATTCAGCCGGCGTGGCCGAGACGAAAATCGTCTGGCGCATCTTGCCTTCGAACTCTTCGAACTTCAACGGCCGGTTGTCCAGCGCCGACGGCAGGCGGAAGCCGTAGTCGACCAGGTTGGTTTTACGCGAACGGTCGCCGTTGTACATGGCCGAGAGCTGGCCGACGAGCACGTGCGACTCGTCCATGAACATCAGCGCGTCCTTCGGCAGGTAATCGATCAACGTTGGCGGCGGTTCGCCCGGCATGGCGCCGGACAGGTGGCGCGAATAGTTCTCGATGCCCTTCGTGAAACCGATCTCGGCCATCATTTCGAGGTCGAAGCGGGTGCGCTGCTCGAGGCGCTGCTCTTCGATCAGTTTATTCTGCTGACGGAATTCCTCGAGGCGGTCTTTCAACTCGGCCTTGATCGATTCGACCGCGCGCAGCACGGTGCTGCGCGGCGTGACGTAGTGCGAACCCGGATACACGGTGAAACGCGGGATCTTCTGGCGCACGCGGCCGGTCAGCGGGTCGAACAGCTGCAAGGATTCGATCTCGTCGTCGAACATCTCGACGCGGATCGCCAGCTCGGCGTGCTCGGCCGGGAAGATGTCGATCGTGTCGCCGCGCACGCGGAAGGTGCCGCGGCTGAAGTCCATTTCGTTGCGCGAATATTGCATCTGGATCAGGCGCGCGATGATGTCGCGCTGGGCCACTTTGTCCTTGTGGCGCAGAGTCAGGATCATCTTGTGGTATTCGTTCGGATTACCGATACCGTAGATCGCCGAGACGGTCGCGACGATGACGACGTCGCGCCGCTCCATCAGCGACTTGGTGCACGACAGGCGCATCTGCTCGATGTGCTCGTTGATCGACGAGTCCTTTTCGATAAACAGGTCGCGCTGCGGCACATAGGCTTCCGGCTGGTAGTAATCGTAGTAGGAGACGAAGTACTCGACCGCGTTTTGCGGGAAGAATTCGCGGAACTCCGAATACAGCTGGGCAGCCAGCGTCTTGTTTGGGGCGAAGATGATCGCCGGACGGCCGGCACGGGCGATCACGTTCGCCATCGTGTAAGTCTTGCCGGAACCGGTCACGCCAAGCAGCGTCTGGTACATCAGGCCGTCGTCGATGCCCTCGATCAGCCCGGCGATCGCGGTCGGCTGGTCCCCTGCGGGTGCGAAGGGCTGGTGCAGTTTAAAAGGGGAATCCGGGTAAGTGATCACCGTCGGTTCCGGGGCATTTGCGATGGATAAATCAGCCATACTTTCAGACCTTTGCTAAAATAAGGGTTCGTTTGCGGCGCTGCAACACGAGTGTCGCTGTCTATACAACCGCTGCGAACCCACCGACAATTCAGTTTATCACGATGACTTCCACAGCCTCCGCCAGCCTCTTCGGCGCCATCGACATGGCCCCGCGCGACCCGATCCTGGGCATCACCGAAGCATTCAACGCCGATACCAACCCGGCCAAGATCAACCTGGGGGTCGGCGTCTATTACGACGATCATGGCAAGGTGCCTTTGCTGCAGTGCGTGCAGCGGGCCGAGGCGAAATTGATGGAACAGTTGGCGCCGCGCACTTATCTGCCCATCGAGGGCCTGGCTGCGTACGACAAGGCTGTACAAGAGCTGGTATTTGGGGCCGGCAGCGCGGTAATTCAAGAGAAACGTGCGGTGACCGTGCAGGCCATCGGCGGCACCGGCGCACTTAAAATCGGCGCCGATTTCCTGAAGCGCTTTTCGCCGGATTCGCAGGTGTTCATCAGCGACCCGAGCTGGGAGAACCACCGCGCCCTGTTCGAGAGCGCCGGCTTCATCGTCAACAACTACACGTATTACGACGCGGCGACGCAGGGCGTGAACTTCGACGGCATGCTGGCCTCGCTGCGCAAGATGGATGCCGGCTCGATCGTCGTGCTGCACGCCTGCTGCCACAACCCGACCGGTGCCGACCTGACCCAGGAGCAATGGGGCCAGGTAATCGAGGCAGTGCAACAGGGCGGTTTGGTTCCCTTCCTCGACATGGCCTACCAGGGCTTCGGCGCGGGCATCGAGGAAGACGGCGCCGTGGTGCGCCGCTTCGTCGAAGCCGGCGGCCCGCTGCTGGTGTCGAACTCGTTCTCGAAATCGTTTTCGCTGTATGGCGAACGCGTCGGCGCCCTGTCGGTCGTCGCGTCCAGCAGCGACGAAGCGGCGCGCTTGCTGTCGCAACTGAAACGCGTGGTGCGCACCAACTACTCGAACCCGCCACTGCATGGCGGCAAGGTGGTGGCGACCGTCCTCGCGACGCCGGAGCTGCGCCAGTTGTGGGAAGACGAGCTGGCCGGCATGCGCGTGCGCATCAAGCAGATGCGCGAAGCGCTGGTGCAAAAGCTGGCCGAAAAAGCACCGCAGCGTGACTTCGCTTTCGTACGCGAGCAGGTCGGCATGTTCTCGTACTCGGGCCTCACCAAAGAGCAAGTCGGCAAGCTGCGCGACGAATCGATCTACGCTGTGGACACCGGCCGCATCTGCGTGGCCGCGCTGAATTCGAAGAACATCGATCTCGTCGTTGACGCAATCGCCAAAGTCCTCTAAAATCTTGGCTCTTCGCACTTGAACTTGTTTCAGGTGCAAGAGTAGGACAATTCCCTGATAGCTCAGTTGGTAGAGCGACGGACTGTTAATCCGCAGGTCCCTGGTTCGAGTCCAGGTCGGGGAGCCAGAATAGTAAAAAAAAGAGCGTCGAAAAATCGGCGCTCTTTTTTTTCGTTCAGCCTTTTATCGGCTTGCACTGTCGGCTTTTCTTACACAAGCACGGATGTAGCAATGTGTACTAAAGGCAAGTTATTGATTATCAATATATATTTCCTTGTGGCACATTATTTGCTATGTGGTTGATTGAAACTCCTCAACCATAAAAGGACATACCATGCCAAAACTCGTCAATCACGCACCATCGCTTCGTCGCAGCGCCGCTGCAGTCCTGTTTGCCCTGTCGTCCGTCGCCGCCGCAAGTGCCGGCGCAAGCGTACTGGACTGGACGATCAGCGGTCCGGGCAGCGTGACGGAGCAGGAACAGGGCACGACCTCGACTCTCGGGTATAGCCTGCAAGGCCTGGATGTGTATTCGCCCCAGGTCTGGAACGCGGTCGCTGTCGCCGACAAGGCTGGCGATTATAGCGTCGACTGGAATTACAGCGGCTATCACGCCTTCTTTTTGGTGACTGCCTTCCTGAATGCGACTGGTCCGTCGGGTTCGGCGCAGCTGGTCAACGCAGGCCCTGCATTCTGCTGTTCGGCGCCATCGGGTGGCTTTAACTACGCAGGCACGTACACCTTTACCAACGTCAACGCCGGCGACGCGCTGCGCTTCAGTTTCGGCGGCAGCAATGGCGATTCCGATGCACGCCTGCTTGGAACCCTGGTGCTGGAGCAGCAGGGAGGCGAGGTGCCGGAGCCGGCGTCGATCGCACTGTTCGGCCTGGGCCTGGCGGGCGTGGCGGCACTACGTCGGCGCAAGGCCAACTGACACCATTTTAATTATGGTCCGGCCCTTTGCTGATTTCAGCTGAGCCGTTATAATGCGGGTCTCAATTCCCTGATAGCTCAGTTGGTAGAGCGACGGACTGTTAATCCGCAGGTCCCTGGTTCGAGTCCAGGTCGGGGAGCCAGAACAGAGAAAAAGGCCGCGTCGATGACGCGGCCTTTTTCGTTTCTGCCGCGCAGGAAGCTTATCCCTGACCCGCCACCGGCTTTACCTTCGACGCCGCCAGCAATGCCCGTTCGCGCGCCGTGTCGACATCACTGGCCGTCGCCAGCGCCACCCCCATGCGTCGACGTGCGAACGACTCCGGCTTGCCGAACAAGCGAATGTCGGTGTCGGGCACCTGCAAGGCCTCGGCCACGCCTTCGAAGGCGATGCCCTTCCCGTCGAGCTGGCCGTAGATCACTGCCGAGGCGCCCGGCGCGCGCAGCGCCGTGTTCACCGGCAGGCCGAGCACGGCCTTGGCATGCAGCTCGAATTCGCTCTGCACCTGGGTCGCCATCGTCACCATGCCGGTGTCGTGCGGGCGCGGGCTCACTTCCGAGAACCAGACCATATCTCCCTTGACGAACAGTTCGACGCCGAACACGCCGTAGCCGCCGAGGTTGCTCGTGACTTTTTCCGCTATTTCGCGCGAACGCGCCAGGGCCAGCGGCGCCATCGGATGCGGCTGCCAGGATTCGACGTAGTCTCCCTGCACCTGTTTGTGGCCGATCGGCTCGCAGAAACCCGTCTGCGTCGTACCATCCGCGCCGCGCGAGCGCACCGTCAGCAGCGTGATCTCGTAGTCGAAATCGATGAAACCTTCGGCGATCACGCGTCCGGCGTCGACCCGTCCGCCGGCGGCCGCGTAATCCCAGGCGGCTTGCACGTCAGCGGCGCTGTCGAGTTTCGACTGGCCTTTTCCCGACGACGACATCACCGGTTTCACCACGCACGGAAAGCCGACAAAGGCGCAGGCTTCCTGCAGCTCGGCCAGGCTGCTGGCAAAGCGGTAGGGCGAGGTTGCCAGGCCCAGTTCCTCGGCGGCGAGGCGGCGGATGCCTTCGCGGTTCATCGTCAGCTGCGTGGCGCGCGCGGTCGGGATGCAGGTGATCGTCCCGGCCGCTTCCAGCGCGGCCAGGGTGTCGGTGGCGATCGCCTCGATTTCGGGAATCACCAGGTGGGGCTGCTCCTGTGCGATCAGTGCGGCAAGGGCCGCGCCGTCGGTCATGTCGATCACATGGGAGCGGTGCGCCACCTGGTGGCCCGGCGCATTCGGGTAGCGGTCGACGGCGATGACCTCGACGCCGAGGCGCTGCAGGGAGATGATGACTTCCTTGCCGAGTTCGCCGGAACCGAGCAGCATCACGCGCGTGGCCGAGGGGGAAAGGGGAGTTCCTAAGATGCGGGGAGTTGTCATGGTGTTGTCGAAGAAAAGAGCGCCGTGCGGCAGGGTGCTGCGACTATAGCAAAGGCGCGCGGTGCAGGTGAAAAGCCGTGGAAAAATTCAGGCGAGATTGAAATTTCGTACAGGACTCGCCAAACCACGATCCGCCCGCTATAATGTTGCCTCAATTCCCTGATAGCTCAGTTGGTAGAGCGACGGACTGTTAATCCGCAGGTCCCTGGTTCGAGTCCAGGTCGGGGAGCCAGAATAATCGAAGGGCAACGTGAAAACGTGGCCTTTTTCGTTAACGGCAACCCGCTTGCCCGCTCGTCTGCAAGCACCTCGAAAGACTGCTACGATCAGTTTTTCTCCCCACAGGTGCTCACATGACCCGTAGTTTCAAGATCGCCGCGATTGCCGGCGATGGCATCGGCAAGGAAGTTTTGCCGGAAGGCCTGAAAGTCCTCGAAGCCGCCGCCAGGCGCTTCAACATCGACATCGAATTCACCCACTTCGAGTGGGCCAGCTGCGACTATTACCTGAAAACCGGCGACATGATGCCGCCCGACTGGAAAGAGCAGCTCTCCAGCATGGACGCCATCTATTTCGGCGCCGTTGGCTGGCCGGCCACCGTCCCGGATCATATTTCGCTGTGGGGCTCGCTGATCAAGTTCCGGCGCGAGTTCGACCAGTACATCAACCTGCGTCCGGTGCGCCTGTTCGAGGGCGTGCCGTGCCCGCTGGCCAACCGCAAGCCGGGCGACATCGATTTTTACGTGGTGCGCGAAAACACCGAGGGCGAGTACACGAACCTGGGCGGCATCATGTTCCCGGGCACCGAGCGCGAAGTGGTGATCCAGGAATCGGTCTTCAGCCGCCATGGCGCCGACCGCGTGCTGAAATACGCGTTCGAACTGGCCCGCTCGCGCGAGCGCAAGCACCTGACGGTGGCCACCAAGTCGAACGGCATCGCAATCAGCATGCCGTGGTGGGATGGGCGCGCCGATGCCATGGCCGAGGGGTATCCCGAGATCACGGTAGACAAGCAGCACATCGACATTTTGACCGCCCGCTTCGTGCTGCAGCCGCAGCGCTTCGACGTGGTGGTGGCCTCGAACCTGTTCGGCGACATCCTGTCGGACCTCGGGCCGGCCTGCACCGGCACGATCGGTCTTGCGCCGTCGGGCAACCTGAATCCCGAGCGCACCTTCCCGTCCCTGTTCGAGCCGGTGCACGGCTCGGCGCCTGACATCGCCGGCAAGGGCATCGCGAATCCGATCGCCATGATCTGGTCGGGTGCGATGATGCTGGGCTTTTTGGGCGACGCACCGGATGCGCCGGCGGGCTGCCGTGAGGCACACGATGCGATCGTGGCGGCGATCGAGCAGGTGCTGCGCGATGGACCCCGCACGGGCGACCTGGGTGGTAAAGCCACGACCGTCGAGATTGGCGACGCGATCGCGAACTTGTTGGGCTGAGAAGTGGCGTTGGAGCCTGGATCTGACGTTTGATCCGCCGAGCTCGTAGGGTGGACACAAGTGTCCACCCTACGATTCTCGCTAGGCCGGCACCGCGTCTCGCTTGACTGACAAACCCTCACGCGCGAGCGGCGACAGCCGATCAAACCACGGCGCCGCCCCCTCCAGCTGCTGCGCCAGCTGCAACAGCATATCTTCGCTCCCGAACCGCCCCACGAACTGCACGCCCAGCGGCAAGCCCGCCGCGGTCCAATGCAGCGGCACCGACATCGCCGGTGTGCCGGTGAGGTTGGCCAGCTGCGTGAACGGCACATAACGCAGGTTGTCGCGCGCGATCTTGTTGACGGTGCTTTCCAGTAAACCCAGGCGCGCCAGGATGCCCAGCACACCGGTGCGCTGCAGCAGGTCGAGCACGAATTGCTCGCCGCGCGGCGGGTCGCCCTGGCCATGGCGGATCGGGGGATGGGCCAGCGTCGGCGTCAGTTGCAGGTCGTAGCGCGCATGAAAGCGGGCGAGGGCGCGCGCAAAATCGTTCCATGTCGCCAGCTGCGTGGTGAGACGCCCGGCCGACACGCTGCCGCCCAAGGTCAGCAGCAGGCGGCTCATCAGCTCGACGTCGCCCGAGCGCCCCCCCAGTGCGCGGCCGCGCGCGACCATCGCCGGCACCTGTCCGAAATACATGTGGAGAAAACTTTCGGCCAGCGCCGCGCCGTCAATCTCCGGTGCGGCTTCCTCGACCTCGTGGCCGAGCCCGCGCAGCAGGTCGACCGTCCTGTGCACGGCCGCGACCGCCTCCGGATGCACCTCGGTGCCGATCGGCGAGACTGTCGAGAAGCCGATGCGCAATTTGCCCGGGTCGCGCAGGACCAGCTCGCGCCAGGGCGCCGCCGGCGGCGCGAGGTCGAACGGATCGCCCGGCTCGCGCCCGGCCAGGATGTCGAGCGCCAGCGCCGAATCGCGCACGCTGCGCGACAGCACCCCTTCACTCGACGCCCCGAACCAGACTTCGCCGATGGCCGGTCCCGACGAGACCCTCCCGCGCGACGGCCGCAGCGCGAACAGGCCGCAGCAGGCGGCCGGGATGCGCAGCGAGCCGCCGCCGTCGTTGCCGGCTGCCATCGGGACGATACCGGCCGCGACCGCCGCCGCCGCGCCGCCGCTCGAGCCGCCCGGCGTGTGGCCGAGGTTCCAGGGATTGCTGGTGCGGCCATACAGCACCGGGTCGGTGACCGCCTTGAGCGCAAACTCGGGGAGATTGGTCTTGCCGAAGATGACGAGACCGGCGTCCATGTAGCGCCGCACGACGGCCGCGTGTTCTGTCGGGACATAATTGCGCATCGAACGGCTGCCGAAGCTGGTCGGCACGCCGGCATAATCCTGCACGCAATCCTTGATCAGGAAGGGCACGCCGGCCAGCGGTCCGTGCGGCCGATGCAGGAGCTGCTTCCTCGCCTGCGGTTCGAGCAGCCGGCACACGGCATTGATGCGTCCATGAACTGCGGCGTTGCGTGCCAGCGCCAGGTCGAGCAGTTCGGCCGGGGTCGTATCGCCTCGTGCGACCAGGGCGGCGAGGGCGGTGGCGTCGTGTTGCAGGTAATGCGCGAAGTCCATGGGCATCCTTCAAGGTGTTGCCCAACATGAAATAGTTTTAACTCAGCATTGTCAAGTCAAAATTAATCCGTCATTTCCGGTGCTTCTTGTCGTTCGACGTATAGGTGCGCGTGTAGAAGTCCGGCGGCTTCTTCGCCACCCAGTCGATGAAGGCGCGGATCTCCTCGTGACCGCGCAGCGCCTCCCAGGTATGGTAGGTGCGCAGCAGTTCGCGCTCGGTGAAGGCCGAGTGGATCTTGCGATGGCAGATCTTATGGATCGGGAACTGTTCCTTGCCTTTGAACGTCTTCGGCACCAGGTGGTGGCGGTCGATATTCGCGGTGCCCAGTTCGCGGCCGCACAGCGGGCATGTTCCGTTTTGCACGTCGTTCTCGAATGGCAAAAAAGCCTGTCAGGACAGCGTTATTCTAGCGTGACAGGCCAGGGGCGGCGCCACCCGTTTCTCCCTGCGCCAGGTGCTGCGCACGGGGCAGTCGAGCGGCAATGTGTTTGAGGCAATACGTGCTTTACCTTTTTTGGAATGCATGATTGGTTGGCATGCTCGCCTGGCCGGCACGAGCGGTTTCCGTTTATGATATGCGCTAATCCGCTACTGCCCGCCACGTGTCCATGACTAATCGAGTCGCCCCCACGAAGAAGCTGACTGAAGAGCAGCGCTTCCAGTACCTGATCTCCGGCATCAGCGACTACGCGATCTACATGCTCGACCCGGACGGCCACGTCAGCAGCTGGAACGCCGGCGCCCAGCGCTTCAAGGGCTACCTGGCGCCGGAAATCCTGGGCGAACATTTCTCGCGCTTCTACACCCCCGAAGACCGGGCCAGCAACCTGCCGGCACGCGCGCTGTCCACGGCCCTGGTCGAGGGCAAGTACGAGGCCGAAGGCTGGCGCGTGCGCCAGGACGGCACGCGTTTCTGGGCCAGCGTCGTGATCGACCCGATCTACGACGAACTCGGCACGCTGCTGGGCTACGCCAAGATCACGCGCGACATCACCGACAAGCGCCAGGCCGAGCAGGCGCTGCGCGCCAGCGAAGAACGCTTCCGCCTGCTGGTGCAGGGCGTGACCGACTACGCCATCTACATGCTCTCGCCCTTGGGCGAAGTGAGCAACTGGAACGTCGGCGCCGAACGCATCAAGGGCTACCTGGCCGACGAGATTGTCGGCCAGCATTTCTCGCGCTTTTATACCGAGGAAGACCGCGCCGGCGGCATGCCGCAACGCGCGCTCGACACCGCCGCGCGCGAGGGCCGCTTCGAAGCCGAGGGCTGGCGCCTGCGTCAGGACGGTACCCGCTTCTGGGCCCACGTCGTGATCGACGCCATCCACGACGACATGGGCTCACTGATCGGCTTTGCGAAGATCACGCGTGACCTGACCGAGAAAAAGAAGGCCGACGCCGCGCTGGCCGAGGCGAACGCGGCGCTGTTCCAGGCGCAGAAGATGGAATCGATCGGCCAGCTCACCGGCGGCATCGCGCACGACTTCAACAACCTGCTGTCGGTGCTTGCCAGCGGCCTCGAAGTGCTCACGCTGGGGCGCGGCGGCAGTGCCGATGCCAAGACATTCGACAGCATGCGCCGGGCGGTCAACCGCGGCGCCACGCTGACCCAGCAATTGCTGGCCTTTGCCCGCCAGCAGCCGCTGCAGCCGGAAACGCGCAACGTGAACCGCCTCATTTCCGGGTTCGAATCGGTGCTGCGGCGCGCCGTGAGTGCGGCGATCGATTTCCAGGTGCGGCTCGACCCGCAGGTGCGCTCCACGGTCATCGACAGCGCGCGCTTCGAATCGGCGATCCTGAACCTGGTCGTCAACGCGCGCGACGCCATGCCCGACGGCGGACATGTGCGCATCGAGAGCGCCAACGTCGACCTCGCCGAGCACGCGGCGCAGGGTCTGGCGCCGGGGCCGTACGTGCGGGTGACCGTGACCGATACCGGCACCGGCATGTCGCCCGAGACCGCGGCGCGCGCTTTTGAACCCTTCTACACGACCAAGGAAGTGGGTAAAGGAACGGGCCTGGGCCTGTCTCAGGTCTACGGCTTCATCAAGCAGTCGGGCGGCGAGGTCGTGATAGCGACCGCGCCGGGCGAAGGAACGGCCATTTCCATCTTCCTGCCGGCCGCGCCCGACCAGGATGGCGCGACGACACACCGCGAAAATACCGAGCTGGTCCTGATCGTCGAGGACGAGTCCGACCTGATGGACGTGGCTGCAGCGCTCTACATCAGCATGGGCTACGAGGTCGTTACCGCATCGAGCAGCAACGAAGCGCTGCCGCTGCTGGCCAGCCGCAAAGTCGACATTCTGTTCACCGACATCATCATGCCGCACGGGATGAACGGCATCGAGCTGGCGGCCTATACGCGCGAGCACTATCCTGAGGTGAAGATCATCCTCGCCTCGGGCTATCCGCTGCCGGCCCTGAAGTTCGAGGACGCCAACCTGGAGGATTTCGCCTTCGTCAACAAGCCGTATCGCCTGTCGGACCTGGCGCGCGTCTTGCGCACGGCGGCCTGAGGCGCGCCTCGAGAATGGCGCTGCATATCGATACGCCGCTGCTGGCGTCAACAGCATTCCCACAGCGGCGCGTCTGGCTGAAGATGGAAGCGCTGCAGCCGAGCGGCTCATTCAAGCTGCGTGGCATCGGCCACGCCTGCGCAACTTATGCGGCCCGCGGCGCGCGCCGTATCGTTGCCTCCTCGGGCGGGAATGCGGGCTTGGCGGCAGCCTATGCCGGCCGCGAACTCGGCTTGCCGGTGCTGGTCGTGGTGCCGGAAACGACGAGCGAACGCGCCCGTGCCCTGCTGGCACGCGAAGAAGCCGAGGTCTGCGTCCACGGCCTGTCGTTCCAGGAAGCCAACGCGCATGCGCAATCACTGCTCGGCCCGCAGGATGCCTTCATTCACCCGTTCGACGATCCGCTGCTGTGGGAGGGACACGCCGGCATGATCGACGAAGTCGCACGGTGCAGCGTGCGGCCGGATGCGGTGGTGCTGGCGGTTGGCGGCGGCGGCTTGCTCAGTGGTACGGTGGCCGGCTTGCGCAGGCAGGGGTGGAACGAGGTGCCCGTGTTCGCGGTCGAGACCGTGGGTGCGGATTCGTATGCGCAGTCGCTGGCGGCGGGTAAGCGGGTCGAACTGGCGGCCATTGCCAGCATCGCCACCTCCCTGGGCGCGCGCAAGGTGTCGGAACATGCGTTCGACCTGGCGCGCACGCACCCGATCACGCCCATCGTGGTGACCGACCGTGAAGCGGTGACGGCCTGCCTGCGCTTCATGGACGATCACCGGGTCGTGGTCGAGCCGGCCTGCGGCGCCGCGCTGGCGTTGGCTTACCAGGCGGACGGTCCTTTGATCGGCTTCGAGAACCTTCTTGTCATTGTTTGCGGTGGCGCTACTGCGACGGTGGCGCAGCTGCAGGTATGGGATGCCCAGCTGGGTTGACCGAGTGCCCACGCGGATCCAAAGCACCATCAACGAAACAGGCAACAGCCCCACCAACCCCTGATCAGCGCTCACAACGCAAACAGGATATCGCTGATGCGCTCGTAAACGACGTCGGCTGACGGCCCCGCGTTCGGCCAGTTCAGGATATCGAAGTGATCGTAGCCGCGGTAGTTGCCCAGGAAATTCCAGCTGCCCCTGATGGGCGTGCCGTCGAAATCGTGCGCCGGGTGCCCGGCGGGAGCGCGCATGCTGACGGTGTTGACGACACCGTCATTGGCGAACCAGCTGCGGTCGATGCGCACCCGTCCCGACGTATCCTGGGTGTAACCGCCCATCCCGTGCTGCAGCATCGACGGCACGATCCATTCCCCGGCGTAGTTCTTGTAATAGGCGAACATGTCGCTCCTCGGGTACTGGTAATAGCGATTCTGCAGCGGCGCGATCCTGCGGTCGGTGTCGTTGCAGCAGGGGGCGCCCGCTTCGGTGGCCTGGGTGCCGACCGAAAAATAATAGACATGGGGAGAAGTGCGCGCCCAGGCATTGAAGCTGCGCGCGCCGTCGGGCGCCATTTCCCAGTTCGCGGAATCGGCCTGGAACCAGTCGCGCAGCGGCGGGGGAAGTTCGGACAAGATGCCCGTCACGGCGTCGCGCAGGGTGGTGCCGTTGTGCGGCGCCGAGATCGTGGTGACGCTGCGGATCCAGTCGCGCTTTCCGCCGCGGTAGAGTTCGCCACCGCCGGCGTTCGCATCGCCGTGTTCCAGCAGTTCGACCAGCGCCCGGATCGTGGTGCCGCCCTGGCTGTGGCCGATCATGTGCAGCCGATGGCGCGCGTCCCAGCCCGGGTGCAAGGCCGGCGGATGGCCCTGTGGATTGTTGGCGGGGTCGGCGGCCCAGCATTTGATGGCCTTCGCAGTACCGTCGGGTTCGAGGCGCTGCGCCCCGTAATCGACGCAGCCGCCCTTGATCTGGGCGTACAGTTCGGCCGCGCGCTCGCGGTTGGTGGCAATTGCGCCGACGACGGCGGTGTAGACGGTGCGCGGCCCTTTATACGTACGCAGGTGGTCGGCGACGTCGCCTTTGCCCCCCCAGTACAGGAAACCGCTGCGCGGGAACTGGTCGGGGCCGAAGCCGAGGAAGCCGTGTACCAGCACGACCGGATCGTTATTCGCGGCGCGGACGGGGCCGGACAGCACCGCCAGCATCAGCGTGAGTGCGGCGAAAAGGATCCAAGGCAAGCGCGGCATGCATCACTCCGAGAGGTCGATTGCCTCATTGTCGGAGCGCGCGCAAAGGATGGGTTTGCGCCAGGTCGTGTGTGCGCAGAAAAGACACCGCTGGCGCACCAGAAGGGTGCGCCGTCGGCTTGACGAAATGAATCAGTCTGCTGTCGGGGCCGCGGTGGCGGCGGGCGCCGGCTGGCGTGCCCCGGTACTGCCCACCGCGCCCGGCGCGTTGGCATCGGCCGGCGCCGCGATCGAGGCGGTCATGCTGGCTTTCTCGGCGGCGTCGATCCGGTTGCCGTTCCAGACGATGTAGTCGTCGATCGAATACAGCTTGCATGGCTCGCGGCTTTTCGCCGAGCAGGTGATCAGGGCACGCGCTTCCGGCGCTTCGCCTTCCTCGGCCCAGGTCCAGGCGCCGCTCGGCGAGACGGCAAACGCACGCGGCGTCATCTTGGTCAGATAGTCGGCGTAGGCGCGGCGCCCGTTTTCCGAAAGGAAGGGTACGGCCTCGAGGTCGTCGAGCTGCGCGTAATCGGTACGCGGCGGGGTCGGGGGCGGCGGCACGCTGTGCAGCACCTCGGTCGGCATGCCGACGCTTTTCAGGAAGCGCACCATGTCCTCGAGCCAGATCTTTTCGCCGTCGCGGCTGGCCAGCATGCCGTGGGCGTCGCGCTTGAATGAAGCGAACTCGACCAGGCGCGCCCTGCCGCCAGCCTGGGAAAACGCTTCGTGCAGGCGGTTCGCCAGGTCCGGGCCGAACAGCGAATCGTTCTCGCCATACATCCACAGGCTCGGTACCTTGCTGTTGGCGCCATACTCGGCAAAGGCTGAGACCAGCGCCGAGCGCCAGGCGCAGCGGTTGCTGTCGTCGCGCAGGCCACCGGCAAAATTGATCAGGCCGCGCACGCCCGGCAGGTCGCGCGTACCCAGCGCCATCGTCGCCAGGCCGCCGTAGGACTGGCCGGCCACGATCACGTGGCCGGCGTCGATCCAGGACTGGGAGCCGGCATAGTCGAGCGTCGAACGGATGTCGTCGGCTTGCAGGTGGCCGTTGGCCGTCATGTCGCAGCCGCGGTCGCGGTAGCGCCCGGTCGAGTTGGCAAAGCCCTGGCGCATCGGCACCATCACCGCATAGCCGCGCTTAACAAACGCGGTCGCCATGTGATAGAAGCGGTCGCGCGGCTGGGCGCTCGGGCGTCCCGGATCCTTGCCGTGGTTAATCACCAGTAAGGGGAAAGGGCCGGGGCCGTTCGGGCGAAACACCGTCGTCTCCAGCATCGCGCGCTTGTCCAGACCCGCCGGTACCTGCACGATCTGCTCGTTCATCCGGTAATCGAGTTCGAGCTCCTGCTCGATCGCGACGCTAGGCAACATGGCCAGGCTGGCGAGCAGGGCAGTGGCGATCTTGCGAACAGAGGGGCGAACTCTCAACATGGGAAACTCTGGAATGCCTGCCGGTGCGACAGAATTGCTAGAAAGAATGAATTGATTCTAGGCACCTAGTAAAGGCAGGGCAATATCCGTTTAGGCAACTCCAGAGCTAAATTTTCGTGTGTGGTCAAGATGCTTATTTACATCAATATCGAACGCCGTAAACGTGGCGCCGCGGGCACAAAAAAGCATGGGCAAGCCGGCAAGATTGTCGTTTATTCAGCTGTCGAAAGGGCCATGGCGCGAGTACGAAGCGCACGCAGCGGGAAACAAATGGATGGCATTGCCGCGCATAGGGAGATCGGATGCGATTCCGGAACCGGCTCCTGATCCCTGGTCGTCGCCATCCTCGTGCCCGCGTTCGTCGGCGCGACGCTGGCGGTGGCGTATGTCTACCTTCAGCAACAAAAGGACCAGGAGCTTGCGGTCGCGGAAACCAGTCACGCCTTCGCGTTGCTCATCGACCACGAAATGCGGCAGCAGGAGGGCATCCGGGCGACCTGGTGGCGCATCAGTAGCCGAGCGTCAAGGTGGCGCGCCCGGCCACGCGACTTCACTAGAATGGTTGCGGGGCTGTTCCCGGCTTGAGTGGAGGCGAACATGGTCAAGGTAGCGGTGATTGTCGGCAGTACCCGTCCCGGGCGCAAGGCGCTCGACGTGGCGCGCTGGGTGATGGAAACGGCCTCTCAACGCACGGACGCGAGCTTCGAACTGGTCGACATCCAGGATTTCAAGCTGCCCCTGCTCGACGAGCCGGTACCGCCCTCGATGGGCCAGTATTCGAAGCCGCACACGATCGCCTGGGCCGAAAAAATCGCCCAATACGACGGCTTCGTGTTCGTCACGCCCGAGTACAACCACGGCACCTCGGGCGCGCTGAAGAATGCCATCGATTTTCTCTACAAGGAATGGAACAACAAGGCTGCCGGCTTTGTCGGCTACGGCAGCGCTGGCGGCGCGCGCGCCATTGAAAGCCTGCGCCTGGTGATGGGCGAACTGATGGTGGCCGACGTGCGCGCCCAGGTGATGCTGTCGCTGTTCACCGACTTCGAAAAAATGACGGTTTTCAAGCCGGCGGCGCATCAGATCAAATCGGTCGACGCCATGCTGGAACAGGTGGTGGCCTGGAGCGGGGCGCTGGCGCCGTTGCGGGAAAGCCCGCGCTGATACAATCGGCGCCTTTTGCGCGCTCATGACAGTTGATCTTCCTTCCCGCCGCGCCCTCTGCGCGGCCTGCCTGCGCGCGCAAAGCGCCTGCATTTGCGCCTGGGTGCGGCCGGTCGCGGTACAGGCCGGTCTGCTCATCCTGCAGCACCCGCTGGAAGTGGGCAATGCCAAGAACAGCGCGCGCCTGCTGCACCTGTGCGTCGCGGGCAGCCGCATGGCAGTCGGCGAGGTGTTCGATCCGGTTTCACTGGATGCCATGTTGCAGGCTGACGGGCGAACGCCGGTCTTGCTGTATCCGGAAACGCCCGGCCTTGTTTGCGCAAAGCCGGACAGCGCCATCCCTCCACACAAGCTGCTGATCGTCGTGCTCGACGCCACGTGGCGCAAAAGCCGCAAGATGCTGTACCTCAATCCCGCCTTGCAGTGCCTGCCGCGCCTGGCGCTGGTCGATATGCCCGCGTCCGGCTACCGCATTCGCAAGGCGCATGCGCCAGACCAACTCTCGACGCTCGAAGCGAGCGCTCATGCGCTGGGACAGGTCACGGGCGACATGGCCGCGGTGGCGCCGCTGTTCGCCGCTTTCGAAGGATTTGTGCAACAACAGGCCGCTTTTGTGCCGCTGACTGTTGCGCGCACGCGGGACGCTTGAGTTCAAATGCGTAGCGGCGTACCATACTGTATAAATATACAGTATAAGGTGTCCTCATGGAACTCCGTGAACGAACGATAGACCGGGAATACAGTGCCGAGCAGCCAATGTTGCCGCCGCGTCCGCTCGCGGCGCACAAGGGGCGCGGTGCCGTATCGAATATCCAGGGCCGTCATGAAGTCAAGGCCCGCGAAGGTTTCGACGATGGGTGGGAAGCGGGCGTCGAGTCCGGCGCCGCATCGCCCTTCAAGACCCAGGTGACGGACGAGTTCGCGAAGAGCATCCTCTCGCGCAACGCCTCGCCCGACATCCCCTTTACAGTCTCGCTCAATCCCTACCGCGGCTGCGAGCATGGCTGCATCTATTGCTTCGCCCGGCCGACCCACAGCTACCTGGGCCTGTCGCAAGGCCTCGACTTCGAGACCCGCCTGTTTGCCAAGGTGAATGCGGCCGAGCTGCTGCGGCGCGAGCTGGCCCGTCCCGGCTACACGCCCGAGCACATCGCGATCGGCGTGAACACCGACGCCTACCAGCCCTGCGAGCGCGAGTATCGCCTCACGCGCCAGGTGCTCGAGGTGCTCAGCGAATGCCAGCATCCGGTCGGAATGATCACGAAATCCTCGCTGATCGAGCGCGACATCGACCTGCTGGCGCCCATGGCGGCCAAGGGCCAGGCCTGCGCGGCGATCACGATCACCACGCTCGACTCGGAAATCTCGCGCACACTCGAACCACGCGCGGCCGCACCGGCGCGCCGCCTGCGCACCATCCGCACGCTGACCGAGGCCGGCATTCCGGTGAGCGTCAGCGTGGCGCCGATCATCCCCTTCGTCACCGAGCCGGAGATCGAGCGCATCCTGGACGCAGCGCGCGACGCCGGCGCGGTGAGTGCGCATTACGTCGTGCTGCGCCTGCCCTTCGAAGTCAACCCCCTGTTCCAGGAGTGGTTGGAGGCCCATTTCCCGGAACGGGCCGGGCGTGTGATGAACCGCGTGCGCGAGATGCGCGGCGGGAAGGATTACGACAGCGATTTTTCGAAACGCATGCACGGAGAGGGTGTATGGGCGGATCTGATTCGCCAGCGCTTTACCAAGACCGTCGAACGGCTGGGCCTGGGCAAGCTGGGCAGCCGCTTCGAGCGGCTGGATGCGACGCAGTTCCGGCGGCCGCTGGTGGTGCCCGCGGCAGCCGGCAAGGCGGGAGGCAAGAAGGCGGGGCAGCTGGATTTGTTTTGAATCGCGCCGCGACCCTGCGTCCTGGGCCTACTGACCCAGGCAAATCACCTTCGTCGCATATTCCTTGGCGTTGCTCTTCTTGCCCGCTGCCCAGTCAATGACTTCCTGGGCCTCGGCCACCGTCATGATCGTGGCCTTTTCCTTGTTCTTGATAAAGGAAACGCCTTCGAACTTGCCGTCCTTGCCGCGCATGACTTTGGCAAAGACGGGCGGCTTCTTGTCGCCGTCGGCAATCTTGTTTTGTTGAACGAGGTAACGCTGATCGTTGGTTTCCATGGGGCGCTTATGCTGAAGTGAACAATACAGGCTATATTTTACGTCCTGGATGAAGGGAGGCGGGATCAGCGCAGCGAATCGAGGAAATCGCTGACGCGCGCGGGCGCGACCGGCTTGGTGAAATGCATGTCGAATCCGGCTTCTTTCGAACGGGCGAGATCATCCTTCGCGCCCCATCCCGACACCGCGACGATCCTGCAAGCATCCAGGTCCTTGTTCTTCCTGAGCTGCTGCGCCACTTCATAGCCCGTCATCTCCGGCATGCCGATATCGAGAAAGACAACCTGCGGCAGGAATTGCTCCGCAAGCGCAACGGCCTGGCGCCCATCGTGCGCGACGCGAAGATCGTGGCCATGCATGTCAAGCAGTGCGGCCAGGGTCGACGCCGCATCGACATTGTCGTCGACCACCAGGATGCGCAAGGTTTTCGCTGCCCCGGCAGTCGCGTTGGGCGCTGCGACACCCGCGAAGACAGCCATGCCGCCCGGGTCGACAGGAAGCCTGACAATGAAGGTGCTGCCCTTGCCGGGTCCCTCGCTGATGGCCCGGACCGTGCCGTCGTGCAGGCTGACCAGCTGGCGCACCAGCGACAGGCCGATTCCCAGGCCGCCCTGGGCGTGGTGCATGTTGCGTCCCACCTGGCTGAACATGTCGAATACCGATTCCAGCGCTTGCGCAGGAATGCCGATGCCGCTGTCGGTCACTGAAATGACGGCGTCCATACCATCCTGCTCCACAGTCAGTGCGATGGTGCCGCCATGCGGCGTGTATTTCGCCGCATTGGTCAGCAGGTTTCCCACCACCTGGGCAATGCGGGCGGCGTCGGCATTGACCGGGAGCGGCGCATCATGCAGCTTCAGGCTGAACAGGTGATGGCCTTGCTCGATCAGGAGGAGACTGGTTTCAACGGCATTCGAGACGATGGACTTCAGGTCGACCTGGGCCTTCCTGATATCGACTTTGCCGTTGGTCACGCGCGCGATATCGAGCAAGTCGCCGATCAGGTGGGATAACTGCTTTACCTGGCGCTCGATAATGCCGCGTACGTTCATGATCGTCTCGGTACTGTCCGAGCGCATGCGCATGATTTCCAGGCCCGTGAGAATCGGCGCCAGTGGATTACGCAATTCGTGTGCAAGGACAGCCAGAAATTCGCTCAGGTTCTTGTTCGATTTGGCGACCTCGTCGAACAAGGAGCGCTGCTTCGATTCGGCCAGCCGAAGCGCCGCCTCAGTACGCTTGAAAGCATCGATGTTCATGACAACCGTCACCTGGCCGTTCAGGCCGCCGTCGCTGCCGGTAAGCGGTACTGCGGCCACCTGCGTCCAGATCTCGTTGCCGTCGTCGTTTGTGTACAGCGCTTCGATGCCTGGAACAACCCGTTCGCCGCGCAAGGCGCGCGCTCCTACGAAGTCCTGGCGCGCATAAGGCCGGCCGTCCGCATGCACAGCACGCCAGCGCTCGCGCCGCGCGTCGTCCAGCGACGGCAGGATATTCGTCGGCAGGTAGCTGTGCATTTCCTTATTCGACAGCACGACCTTGCCATGCCGGTCGACTACTGCAACGCCGACCGGCAAGGCCTCGAACATGGCGGAAAGCGTTTCCCGTGTTTCATGAAGCGCTTGCTCGGTCTGCTTCCGATCGTTAATGTCAAGGACATTGCCGACGAATCCGAGAAAGTCGCCGCCGGCGGACCACCTGGGCCGGCCCGCATCGATGACCCAGCGGTAACCGCCGTCCGCGTGGAGGAGCCGATGTTCGAGGCTGAATTCCTCCCTGCGCGCGTTGGCCTCCAGGAAGGCCTTGCTTGCCGCCGCGCGATCTTCCGGGTGGATCATCGCGGTCCAGCCTAAGCCCAGGCCCTCCAGTTCACTTTGTCCGGTAAAGGCATACCAGCCGCGCGACAGGAAAGAGCAGCGGCCATCGGGCTCGGTTACCCAGAGCATCGCCGGCGCGGCATCGGCCAGGGTCAGGAATTGCGACTCGCTGCGCGCCAGGGCGCGCTCGGCCAAATGCCGTTGCAGCGCGACGGTCGCCTGGTTGACGGCCACTCCATGTTGGCGATATTGCGCGACATTTTTCCAGGGGGTGCATTCGCCGGATCGATCATCCCGAGCAAGGTCTCGATCATCAGGGCCTGATCGAATTTTCCATCCTTGAGGTAAGTCTCGCGCCAGTTCAGGACTTCGAGTTGTCCCCCCGCCTCGGCTGCGGCGACGTTGATGCCTTCCTGTGCCAGGCGCGCCAGGTGGGCGTCGCGCCGGTCCGGATCGACGATGTGGAAGGCGCGGTCGCCCCGTTCGAACCCTTCCATAATGAAAGGCATGAGCACGCGATATTCTTCTTCCCTGGTATGGAAGAAGGCGCAGGCGTGGCAGGAATGGGTGAGGGTGGAACCGGCGAGGTGTACGTGCTTCTGTGCGTTCGGCATGGTGGCTACCAGGAATGATGAGCCAGAACGTACCCAGGCCCAAGGTGTGTGTAGAAAAAACCAGCCAAAGTATTGATTTTTCGGCTATTTCACATTTTACATGAGCAACAGCAACCTGTTCCCGTAAAAGGCCCGGCACCGATCGCTCCTGTGGCGAAATCAGCGCTTCGCGTTGTTCGCCAGATGCCGTTCGATTTCGAACACGTGCGCATCCTCCTTGCCGAGTGCGCGCAGGGCGCGCGCCAGTTCCAGCAGGTACTCGCTGTTCGGTCCGCTCGGTCCGCGCGCGCCGGCGATCTGCTGCGCAATGTCGAGCTCGGTCGCCGGTCCCAGGAAGGCCGCGTTTTCATGCGTGGCGATGTACACCAGCCCCTCCACGCTGCTGCCGCCGTCGTCGAAAACGATATCGATTGCCAGCCGCAGGTAACCGTTCTTTTCGCGGTGGTCGAGGTGCGCGAATTCCTCGGGCGTGACCAGGTAGGCCATGCCGTGGCAGACGGCGCCGTCTTCCGGTACCAGCGTCACGACGCGACCCGGAGCGGTCTCGGTACCGCGGTGGTCGTGCGAACCCTGCCAGAAGCGGCGCGTCCAGCCGCGGATGGCGGCCGGGCGCCGTTCGACGTAGGGGAAGTCGGCCTTGAAAATCAGCGAGCCGTAGCCGAACAGCCACACGCGGTGGTGGCCGTCGAATTTATCCATGCGCTGGTTTGTGGCGACAGTGTTGTGGGACATCGGTGCTGCTCCGGCGAAAACAATGCGCCGATTCTAGCCCGGCGCGGCGCCCGGCGCTGGGGAAGGCTGCTCGCGCGCCAGGTCGCGCTTCGCGGCAACGTAGGGAAACAGGAAGTCGATGAAACTTTCCGCCGCCGGCGACAACGAGCGCCCGGTGCGCGTGTAGACAAAAAAGCGGCGTGTCAGCCGTGGCTCCTCGAGCGGGCGCATGTGCAGCTGGTGCATGCGCACCAGCGGCTCGGCATACGGCAGGCAGACCGTGATTCCGAGGCCGGCGCCGACCATCGCCAGCGCCGTCGTCATGAAGGTCACCTCGTTGGCAGGCTTCAGGGACACGTCTCGCAACTGCGCCCGCATGTCGGCCAGCAGGCGCTGGGTAAATTGTCCCTGAAGCGCGATGAACGGGTAGCGCGCGATGTCCTGCCAGGTGACGCGTCCGTTCGCCTCCAACGGGTGGCCCTGGGGGAATACCAGTGAAAACGGCATCTCGAACAGTTCGCGCGCTTCCAGTTGCGGCACCGCTTCGCGTTCCGGCCCGATGCCGAAATCCGATTCGCCGGAGAGCACGCGCGCGATCACGTGCTCGACCGCGCTGTCGGCAACCCGGACATCGATGTCCGGATAATCGGCGCGGTAAGCGGCCACGGCTTCGGGCACCAGGGTGCAGCACATCAGTTGCGGCGCGGCGATGCGCACCACGCCTTTTCGCAGCTGCGTATGGTCCGCCACGTTCGCCAGCGCACCGTCGAGATCATCGATCATCTGGCTAAATAGCGGATACAGCTCGCGCCCGATTTCCGTCAATACGATGCGCCGCGTGGAACGGTCGACCACGCGTGCGCCGAGCGTCTGTTCGAGCTCCTTGATCAGCCCGGACAAGGCCGATTGTGTGACGTGCAGGGTCTGTGCCGCCGACGTAAAGTGTCCCGTCTTGGCGAGTGCCACGAACGCGCGCATTTGGCGCAGGGTAGGATTCATAAGATAGTCTGATAACTCGCGCGAAAAATATTGTTTGTATGATAGTCCGATTTCATTTGTAATGGCCGCAACAACGCATCACCACAAAACAGAGACGAAGGAATCGCCATGAAACTCGCCACACTCAAGACCGGCGGCCGCGACGGCACGCTGGTGGTCGTCAGCCGCGACCTCGTCACCTGCCAGGCCGTCCCGAAGATCGCGCGCACCCTGCAATGCGCGCTCGACGACTGGGACGCGGTCGCACCGAAGCTGGAAGCCGTCTATGCCCTGCTCAACGCCGGCACCGCCGACAAGGCCGAGTCGTTTATCGAGATGGAATGCCATTCGCCGCTGCCGCGCGCCTACCAGTGGGCCGACGGCTCGGCCTACATCAACCACGTCGAGCTGGTACGCAAGGCACGCAATGCCGACGTGCCGGCCTCGTTCTACACCGACCCGCTGATGTACCAGGGCGGCGGCGACTCCTTCACCGGCCCGTGCGACCCGATTGCCGTCATGAGCGAGGACTGGGGCATCGACCTGGAAGCGGAAGTGGCGGTCGTCACCGGCGACGTGCCGATGGGGTCCAGCATCGAACAGGCGGCCAAGGCGATCCGCCTCGTCATGCTGGTCAACGACGTCTCGTTGCGCAACCTGATCCCGCACGAACTGGCAAAGGGTTTCGGCTTCTACCAGTCCAAGCCGGCGAGCGCTTTTTCTCCGGTGGCGGTCACGCCTGACGAGCTGGGTGGCGATTGGCGGGACAGCAAGCTGCACTTGCCCCTGCTGGTCACGATCAACGACGAGCCCTTCGGCAAGCCGAATGCCGGCGAAGACATGACCTTCAGCTTCGCGCAATTGATCCACCACGCGGCGAAGACGCGCGAACTGTGCGCCGGCAGCATCATCGGCTCGGGCACGGTGTCTAACAAGCAGGGCGGCCTGCACGGCTCCTCGATCGCCAACGGCGGCGTCGGCTATTGCTGCCTGGCCGAAGTGCGGATGTACGAAACCATCGAACACGGCGCGCCGCAAACGCCATTCCTGCACTACGGCGACAGCGTGCGCATCGAGATGTTCGATGCCGCCGGCGAGAGCATTTTCGGTGCAATCGACCATGAAGTCGCGCACTACCACGGGAGGAAAGAATGAAGCTCTATACCTATTTTCGCAGCTCCGCAGCCTACCGCGTGCGCATCGCCCTGAACCTGAAGGGCCTGAACTACGACGCGGTGCCCGTGCACCTGCTCAAGGAGGGCGGCCAGCAGCGCCAGGAAGAGTTCCGTGCGATCAATCCGAGCGGCCTGGTGCCGGCCTTCCAGGACGAGCGCATCACCCTGACGCAATCGATGGCGATCATCGAATACCTGGACGAGCGTTTCCCGGCCGTGCCGCTGATGCCGCAGGACGCGCCGGGCCGCGCGCGCGTGCGCGAGCTGGCCCAGATCATCGCCTGCGACATCCATCCGCTGAACAACCTGCGCGTGCTGCGACATCTGGTACACGAGCTCAAGCTGAGTGAAGAGCAGAAGAACGCCTGGATCCGCCACTGGATCAAAGAGGGCCTGGCCGGACTCGAATCTCACCTGGCGCGCGACCCGGCCGCCGGCCCGTTCTGCCACGGCCAATCGCCGACGATCGCCGACTGCTTCCTGGTGCCGCAGGTGTTCAATGCCCAGCGCTTCGAGATCGATATGGCGGCGTATCCGAATATTGCGCGTATTGATGCGCTGTGCGTGGAGATGCCGGCGTTTGTGGCCGCGCATCCATCGCAGCAGCCGGACGCGGAATAAGAGGCATCATGAACAACGGCGGACGCCTAGGCGCCCGCCGTTTTTGCATGTCACTTTTTGCTTGATGCCCGGTTGATTAACGGTCCGGTTCCGACGGCGAGGAGATTTCGTCGAGCGCGCGGTCGACGTCGGCTGAATGCCGGGTGGCCACGTCGCCCAGCGAAACGATACCGATCACTTTCCCGGTTTGCTCGTCGATCACGGGTACGCGGCGAATCTGCACGTCGCCCATCTTGCCAAGCACGGAATCGACGCTCTCGTTTTCCGTACAGGTGCGTACGTCGGTGCTCATCACTTCAAGTACTTTTGTCGAGCTCGGGTTCTGGCCCACGGCAACCGAGCGCACGGTGATGTCGCGGTCGGTGATCATGCCGACCAGCTTGTCGCCGTCGAGCACCGGAATGGCGCCCACGTTCAGTTCGTCCATCAGTTGCGCAGCGCGCTGCACGGTGTCCTGCGGCGAAATGGTTTGCACGTCACGGGTCATGATGTCCTGGATCGTTTGCATGCTGTCTCCTTTGATTATTGAGCGGATGACAACCATGCTCTCATTTCTGAAACCGCTACGCCTGATTGAGGCGCGGCACGCCCGCGCCCGCCAGTACGGGGCTGCGCTACAATCCGCCTCTTTTTTGCCTGCCCCATTCCATGACCAGCCCCGCCATTCCCGCTTCCATCGTCGACGCGCTCGACCTGGCCGACGCTTCCTGGCGCCCGCACCTGCTGCGCGGCTTGCAGGCGGTCGCCACAGCCGATCCCGGCTACCTGCCGGCCCTGGCGGCCGACGACTTCCTGCCGACGCAGGGGCGCCTGTTCGCCGCTTTCGCCCAGCCCTTGGAAAAGGTGCGTTATGTGCTGGTGGGGGAGGGGCCGTACCCGCGTGCCGAGAGTGCGACCGGTGTCTGTTTCATGGATGGCGCCGTCGGGGAATTGTGGAGCGAGACCGGGCTGTCCAAGCCGGTGAACCGGGCGACGTCGCTGCGCAACTTCATGAAGATGCTGCTGGTGGCCGATGGGCAGCTGCAACTGGAGGATACCGGTGGGGCGGCAATGGGACCGGTGGCGGCTGCCGCACGTACCAATGGCTCGATCGGGACCTTGGCGCAGCTGCAAGACAACCTGACGGCGCAGGGTTTCCTGCTGCTGAATGCGGCGCTGGTATTTCGCAAGCACGTCGCGCCGGTGATCGACGCGCGCGCCTGGCTGCCCTTCTTGCAGACTGTGCTGGCGGTGCTCAGCGAGCGGGCGCAAGCGCCGACGCTGGTGCTGTGGGGGAAGATCGCGGAGCAGTTACGCAAGCTGCCCGAGACCGCAGGCTTGCCGCAAGCGTATGCGGAGCATCCGTATAACCTGAGTTTCATCGGGCATCAGGGGATGCAGCGGCTGTTCGGGCCGATGGCCCTGTTGCGGGCGCGGTGATACGCGCCGCGAGCACCTCGAAACGGCGCCGCCGCCCACCCGGAAAACACCCTCAACCCACCCCGCCGGTTTTGGACCCCTCCAAGACAAACCCCACCGATTTTGCTATACTTGACTAAATCGTTCAACTAATCAGGTCTTCACACTTCAGCACCGAAGACTTGCAGAAATGAACAAGGGCAATATTTTAACATTACCGGGGTTGTGATGCGTCTGACCACCAAAGGCCGTTTTGCTGTTACTGCGATGATCGATCTTGCCCTGCGACAGGGTAACGGTCCCGTCACGCTGTCGGGCATCAGCCAGCGCCAGGCCATTTCGCTGTCCTACCTGGAGCAGCTCTTCGGTAAACTCCGCCGCCACGAGATCGTCGAATCGATCCGCGGACCGGGGGGTGGCTACAGCCTGGCGCGTCCGGCGGACAAGGTGACGGTGGCCGACATCATCATCGCCGTCGACGAGCCGCTTGATGCGACCCAGTGCGGCGGCAAGGAAAACTGCCACGGGTCCGATGCCGCCAGCGGCACCCGCTGCATGACCCATGAGCTGTGGACCACGCTCAACGCCAAGATGGTCGACTACCTGGACTCGGTCTCCCTGCAAGACCTGGTCGACCAGCAGAAGCAGAAAGAACAAAACGTCGTCGTGGTGCACCGCAATCCTGGTGCTGCCGCCGCCATTACCGCACAAAACTGAAGCAAAATTGGAGTGAACTGATGAACGCGCCTTTGGACAAAAAAATCGAGCAGAGCTTCGTGACTGCGCCGCATTTCCCGATCTACATGGATTATTCGGCGACCACGCCGGTCGATCCACGCGTGGCCGACAAGATGATTCCGTTCCTGCGCGAGCAGTTCGGTAATCCCGCGTCGCGCAGCCATATGTACGGCTGGTCGGCCGAGGCTGCCGTCGAAGAGGCGCGCGCCCACGTCGCCGCCCTGGTCGGCGCCGATCCGCGCGAAATCATCTGGACCTCCGGCGCGACCGAGTCGAACAACCTGGCGATCAAGGGTGCGGCCAACTTCTATAAAACGAAGGGCAAGCACATCATCACCGTCAAGACCGAGCACAAGGCCGTGCTCGACACCGTGCGCGAGCTGGAACGCGTCGGTTTCGAAGCGACCTACCTCGAGCCGCAGGACAACGGCCTGATCACGGTCGAGCAACTGGCCGCGGCGATCCGTCCGGACACGATCCTGGTTTCGGTCATGCTGGTCAATAACGAGATCGGCGTGATCCAGCCGATCGACGCGATTGGCGAGCTATGCCGCTCGAAAGGCATCATTTTCCACTGCGACGCCGCCCAGGCGACCGGCAAGCTCCACATCGACCTGGAAAAGACCAAGTGCGACCTGATGACCTTTACTGCGCACAAGACCTATGGTCCGAAGGGCATCGGCGCCCTGTACGTGCGCCGCAAGCCGCGCGTGCGCCTGGAAGCGCAGATGCACGGCGGCGGCCACGAGCGTGGCCTGCGTTCGGGCACCTTGCCGACGCACCAGATTGCCGGCATGGGCGAAGCCTTCCGCATCGCCAAGGAAGAAATGGACACCGAGATCGTACGCATCACCGCGCTGCGTGACCGCCTGGCCAAGGGTCTGATGGAAATCGAAGAGGCTTACATCAACGGCGACATGACCAATCGCGTGCCGCATAACCTGAACGTCTCGTTCAACTATGTCGAAGGCGAGTCGCTGATCATGGCGATCAAGGACATCGCCGTGTCGTCCGGTTCGGCCTGCACCTCGGCCAGCCTGGAGCCATCCTACGTGCTGCGCGCCTTAGGGCGCAGCGACGAACTGGCGCACAGCTCGATCCGTTTTACCATCGGCCGCTTCACGACCGAAGAAGACATCGATTTCACGATCGACCTGTTGAAGTCGAAGGTTGGCAAACTGCGCGAACTGTCGCCTCTGTGGGACATGTTCAAGGACGGAATCGATATCAGTTCCATCCAATGGGCAGCCCACTAATGAACCTCGCCAAACCTACTGCGCGTTGCACTGTCGGCCTGCGATGCTCGCTGTACTACTCGTACAGCTGCGCGTCTCGGCCAACATTGCTGCCGCTCGCTACGGTTTTTCGAGGTTCACTAATTTAAGAAATTCAAGGAGCATCAAAATGGCATATTCGGACAAAGTACTCGACCACTACGAAAACCCGCGCAACGTTGGCGCTTTCGACAAGGGTGACGAATCGATCGGCACCGGCATGGTCGGCGCACCGGCCTGCGGCGACGTGATGAAGCTGCAGATCAAGGTCAACGACCAGGGCCTGATCGAAGACGCGAAGTTCAAGACCTACGGCTGCGGTTCGGCCATCGCATCGAGCTCGCTGGTGACCGAATGGGTCAAGGGCAAGACGCTGGACCAGGCACTGGCCATCAAGAACACGCAGATCGCCGAAGAACTGGCGCTGCCGCCGGTGAAGATCCACTGCTCGATCCTGGCGGAAGACGCGATCAAGGCGGCTGTCGCCGACTACAAGACGAAGCACGCAACTGCGCAGTAAATTAGATTCGATAGTTAGATTCGATTGAAGCTCAAGAGGAACGCATGGCAATCACACTGACCGAAAAAGCCGCGAAGCACATCAGCCGCTACATCACGCGTCGCGGCAAGGGCCTCGGGCTGCGTTTCGGCGTGCGCACCACCGGCTGCTCGGGTCTGGCCTACAAGCTGGAGTACGTCGACGAAGCGGCGCCTGAAGACAATGTCTTCGAGTCCTATGGCGTGAAGGTCTTCGTCGACCCGAAGAGCCTGGCCTACATCGACGGCACCGAACTCGATTTCGCCCGCGAGGGACTGAACGAAGGCTTCCGCTTCAACAACCCGAACGTCAAGGACAATTGCGGTTGCGGCGAAAGCTTCCGGATCTGAGCCGGTGATGCAGAACCACTTCGAGCTGTTCCAGCTGCCCGCGCGTTTTGATGTCGACATGGCGGCGCTGGACGGGGCCTACCGCGAGGTCCAGGGGCGTGTGCACCCGGACCGTTTCGTGAACGCGACCGATGCCGAAAAGCGCGTCGCGATGCAGTGGGCCACGCGTGCCAATGAAGCCTATCAAACCTTGAAAAACCCCCAGAAGCGCGCGCAGTACCTGTGCGAGCTCAATGGCGTCGACCTGCAGACGGAATCGAACACGGCGATGCCGATGGCCTTCCTGATGCAGCAGATGGAGTGGCGCGAAGCGCTCGGCGACGCGCGCGCGGCGAAGGATGCCTCCGTGCTGGACGAACTCGATGCGCAGGTGCGCGGCGAACGCAAGACGATGCTGGCGCAGGTCGGCAAGCAGCTCGACGCCGGGAACTTCGATGCGGCTGCGCAGGGCGTGCGCTCGCTGATGTTCCTCGATAAATTCGGGGACGAAGTACAGTACGCGTTCGAAGCGATTGACAGCTAGAACAAAGCCTGCCTGAAGCGCAGGGACGTAGCGTGGGCGGGCTTCCCGCCCACGCGTTCAACATGTGTATGAACGTCGCGATGCGATGTTTACAGGATGGGCACGCGGCGCCCACGCCACGCCAATCAGCAAATAAAACAACAACCAGGTAACAAGAACATGGCACTTCTGCAGATTTCCGAACCCGGCATGTCGACCGCGCCGCACCAGCACCGGCTGGCGGTAGGCATCGACCTGGGTACTACCAATTCGCTCGTCGCCACCGTGCGCAGCGGCAGCCCTGAAGTGCTCAGCGACGAGGATGGCCGCGCGCTGCTGCCATCGGTCGTGCGTTACCTGGCCAACGGCAACGCGCATATCGGCCACAAGGCGCAAGCCCACCGCACCACCGACCCGAAGAACACCATCGTCTCGGTAAAACGCTTCATGGGCCGCGGCCTGAAAGACATCGCCCACGCCGAAAACCTGCCGTATGACTTCGTCGATTCTCCCGGCATGGTCCAGATCCGCACGGTGGCCGGCGTCAAAAGCCCGGTCGAGACCTCGGCCCAGATCCTGGCGACCCTGCGCCAGCTGGCCGAAGATTCGCTCGGCGACGACCTGGTCGGGGCGGTCATCACCGTGCCTGCCTACTTCGACGACGCCCAGCGCCAGGCCACCAAGGACGCGGCCCAGCTGGCCGGCATCAACGTGCTGCGCCTGCTGTCCGAACCGACCGCCGCAGCAATCGCCTACGGACTCGATCAGGGATCCGAAGGCGTGTTCGCCGTGTATGACCTCGGCGGCGGCACCTTCGACATCTCGATCCTGAAGCTTTCCAAAGGCGTGTTCGAAGTGATGTCCACCGGCGGCGATTCGGCCCTGGGCGGCGACGACTTCGACCACCGCCTGTTCTGCTGGATCACCGAGCAAGCCAAACTCTCGCCGCTGTCGGACGAAGACACCGCGACCCTGATGGTGAAGGCGCGCCAGGCCAAGGAACTGCTGTCGTCGAACGACGAAACGACGATCGACGCCATCTTGAACTCGGGCGAACTGGTGCACGTGAAAATCACCGCGCACACCTTCTCCGAGATCACGAAGCACCTGGTCGGCAAGACCATGAACGCGATCCGTAAAGCCATGCGCGACGCCGATGCGTCGGTGGAAGACGTCGATGGCGTGGTGATGGTCGGCGGCGCGACGCGCATGCCGCATGTGCGCCGCGCCGTGTCCGAGTTCTTCCACACCATCCCGCACGCGAACATCGACCCGGACAAGGTCGTCGCGCTGGGCGCCGCGATCCAGGCCAACCTCCTGGCCGGCAACCGCGCTTCGGGCGACGACTGGCTGCTGCTGGATGTGACGCCGCTCTCGCTCGGCATCGAGACGATGGGCGGCCTGGTCGAGAAGATCATCCCGCGCAATTCTACGATTCCGTGCGCGCGTGCGCAGGAGTTCACGACCTTCAAGGACGGCCAGACCGCCCTGGCGGTACACGTGGTGCAGGGCGAGCGCGAGCTGGTGTCGGATTGCCGTTCGCTGGCGCGCTTCGAGCTGCGCGGCATTCCGCCGATGGCAGCGGGCGCCGCGCGCATCCGCGTGACTTACCAGGTCGACGCCGACGGCCTGCTGTCGGTCGCCGCGCGCGAGACGCGTTCGGGCGTGGAAGCGTCGATCACCGTGAAACCGTCCTACGGTCTGGGTGACGACGAGGTTGCACGCATGCTGCAGGATTCGTACAGCTCGGCGCAAGTGGACATGCAGATGCGCGCGCTGCGCGAAGAGCAGGTCGAGGCCGAGCGCATTTTGCTGGCGACCCAGTCGGCGCTCGACTCGGACAGCAATTTGCTGGAAGAAGCGGAGCTCGCTGCGCTGGCGACCCTGGTGCAGGGCGTGGTTGACGCGCTCGCGCGTTCGAACGATGCCGAAGTGGAATCGGGCCTGCGCCAGAATGCGCTGCACGACGCCGTCCAGACGCTCGCCCACGGCACCGACGAGTTCGCCGCGCGGCGCATGGACAAGAGCGTGCGCCAGGCGCTGGCCGGCAAGTCGCTGGACGAGATTTAAACGGTCCGCAAACCGATCACCATTATTGTAGAGGTCAACAAGTGCCACAAATCGTCATCCTGCCCCACCCGGTCTTCTGCCCCGACGGCGCCGTCCTCGACGCCCCAAGCGGCAAATCCGTCTGCGACGTCATGCTGGAAAACGACATCGACATCGAACACGCCTGCGACCGCGTCTGCGCCTGCACCACCTGCCACGTGATCGTGCGCGAAGGCTTCGCCTCCCTCAACGAGCAGGAAGAAAAAGAAGAAGACATGCTCGACAAGGCCTGGGGCCTGGAGCCGAACTCGCGCCTGTCGTGTCAGGCGATCGTGGCAAGCGAGGACCTCGTGGTCGAGATCCCGAAGTACACGATCAACCACGCGGCCGAAAAGAACCACTGATACCAAGTCTATGAAGCGCGTTGAACACACCAGGAAGCCGGCCGCCGCGCCTGAGCTCCCGCCCGAGGTCCGTCCCGGCCAGTCGATCGAGCTGCTCAAGGAACTGCACATCCTCACGCGCGACGCCAAGCTCAATCAGGACAGCCGCCGCAAGCTGAAACAGGTCTACCACCTGGTCAACTTCATCGAGCCGCTGCTGAACGACGTTCGTGGCGATAAGGGCGCCGTCTCCCTGGTCGACCACGGCGCCGGCAAATCCTACCTCGGCTTCATCCTGTACGACCTGTTCTTCAAGGGCCTGGAAGAAGCCTCGCACATCTACGGCATCGAAACGCGCGACGAACTGGTCGCGAAATCGACCGAGCTGGCATCGCGCCTGGGCTTTCCGAACATGTCCTTCCTGCCGCTGTCGGTGGCCGAATCGACAAGCTCCAGCCTCCTGCCCGAGAGGATCGACATCGTCACCGCACTGCACGCCTGCAACACTGCGACCGACGACGCGATCGACTTCGCCTTGAAGAAGAAGGCCAGGCACATGGTGCTGGTGCCGTGCTGCCAGGCGGAAGTGGCGAGCGTGCTGCGCAAGAACAAGGGCAAGGACCTGGGCAAGAGCGCGCTGACCGAAATCTGGCGCCACCCGATCCACACCCGCGAATTCGGGAGCCAGGTCACCAACGTGCTGCGCTGCCTGCAGCTCGAAGCCCACGGCTACCAGGTGACGGTGACGGAACTGGTGGGCTGGGAGCACTCGATGAAGAATGAGCTGATCGTCGCCACCTATAAGGACCTGCCGCGCCGGCGCCCGAGCGAGCGCCTGCAGGAAGTGCTGGCCACGCTGGGACTGGAAGAGATGGGCGGGCGTTTCTATGCTGCGCAAGCCGAAGCCGTAACCAACGACGACTAATGACCATGAGCGAAAATAAACACTGGATCGACCTGCGCAGCGACACCGTCACCCAACCCTCGCAGGCGATGCGCGCCGCGATGGCCGCCGCTGAAGTCGGTGACGACGTCTACGCCGACGACCCGACTGTGAACCGCCTGCAGGATTTCGCGGCCGATCTGTTTGGTTACGAAGCGGGCATGTTCGCCCCGAGCGGCACGCAAACCAACCTGATCGCCCTGATGACCCACTGCGGCCGCGGCGACGAATACCTGGTCGGCCAGGAAGCGCACACCTATAAATACGAAGGCGGCGGCGCCGCGGTGCTGGGCTCGATCCAGCCGCAGCCGATCGCCAACCAGGCGGACGGCTCGATCTCGCTGGCCGACATCGAGGCCTACATCAAGCCCGACGACATGCACTTCGCCCGCACCCGTTTGCTGGCGCTGGAAAACACGATCGGCGGGCGCGTATTGAATCAGGACTACATCGCGGCCGCCACCTCGCTGGCGCATGCAAAAGGCCTCGCGACCCACCTCGACGGCGCGCGCGTGTGCAACGCCGCCGTCAAGCAGGGCGTCAGCCTGCGCGACGTGGTAAAGGGTTTCGATACGGTGTCGGTCTGCCTCTCGAAAGGCCTGGGCGCGCCGGTCGGCTCGGTGCTGCTGGGCCCGAAAGCCTTTATCGCACAGGGTATCCGCTGGCGCAAGATGCTCGGCGGCGGCATGCGCCAGGCGGGCGTGCTGGCCGCGGCTGCCCATCACGCGCTCGCGCACAATGTGGAACGTCTCGCTGACGACCATGAGAATGCGGCCCTGCTGGCGCGCGGTTTGAAGGAGATCGAGCTGCTTGCCGTCGGCACGCCGCAGACGAATATCTTCTGGCTCGACATCCCGCCAGCGGCCTGCGAGCCGTTACGGCAGTTCCTGGCGCAGCAGGGCATCCGCGCCTCGATCGGTGCGCGCACGCGCCTGGTGACCCACCTGGACATCTCGCGTGCCGACGTCGATACCGTCGTGGCCGCCTTCACCTCCTTCTTCAAGAACTGGCAAGCGTCATGAGTAACGATGGAATCCGCCTGGCCAAACGTGTGGCCGAACAGGCAGCATGCTCGCGCGCGGAAGCAGAGCGCTACATCGCCGGCGGCGGCGTGAGCGTCGACGGCGCCGTGGTCGAGGACCCGGCCACGCGCGTCACGCCTGCGCAAAGCGTTGTGCTGCTGCCGGGCGCCAGCGCCGAGGAAGCCCCTCCGGTCACCATCCTGCTGCACAAGCCGGCCGGGATGAATGCCGGCGTCGGCGCACGCGGTACGAGTGCGCTGGACTGCCTGACACAGGAGACGCTGGTCCTTGGCGGCCATGGCCAGCCGCGCTTCCTGAAGCGCCACCTGGCGCGCCTGACGCTGTGCACGCCGCTGGAAACCGATGCCAGCGGCCTGCTGGTCTACACCCAGGACTTCCGCGTCCTGCGCAAGTTGCTGGACGACGGCGAGCGCGTCGAGCACGAGTACGTGGTCGAGGTCTCGGGCGGTATCGCGGAAAATGGCCTGGCACTGCTGAACCACGGCTTGAACTTCAGCGGCAAGCCGGTCAACCCGATGAAGGTCAGCTGGCAAAGCGAAGGTCGCCTGCGCTTCGCCGCCAAGGGCATGCGTCCCGGCCAGATCGAGCACATGTGCGCGGCGGTGGGCTTGACGGTCACCGACATCAAGCGCTTGCGCGTGGGGCGGATGTCGATGGGTGGTGTGCCGGCGGGGCAGTGGCGCTATCTGACCGAATACGAGCGGTTTTGATGGTGGCGTAGGGTGGGCCTCCGCGGCCCCGCTGTCTCCCGCCCACCGTACGTCCCTCGCGTTCTACAACTTGGCGGATCGGCTTTACTTCTTCTTCCCCACCTTCGGCAACGCAATCAACCTCGTCCCCGCAATCCGGTCATGCAGGAACTGCCGGTCCTTGTCCAGAAACGCCGTCAGCGCCCAAGCTAGCAGCCCGAGTATCAAGACAAGCGCCCATTCCTTCACACGGTGCAGGTCCAGCAGCGCACCTACGACCAGCGCCGGCGCAAACCAGCCCCAGGCCAGCAGGTAGCGAATCGCCGCATTCCGGAACGGCACCTTTGCATGGCCTACTTTCACCAGCTTGATGCGCCAGGTCTTCATGGCCAGCGTAAAGCCGCTGCCGCTCCAGGCGTGGACGAAATACGCCGCCGTCACCAGGAACAGGAACACCATCAGCCCGGCACGGTAGGCCGGATCCTGGCGGTTGCCGGTGACGAAAATGTAGATGAAGACGGCGAGGGCCTCGACCGCGATCAGGAGCAAGGCTTCGTAGAGCATCGCGACGACGCGACGCTTGACGGTCGGCGTGCCGATCACGGGGGATGCAGCTGAATTAACCGTTTGCATTCGATGGCGCAGGGGCGGCGGAAGGTTGGGCGGTTGGCGCGGGCGCCGCCGGGGAAGCTGCGGCAGGTGGCGTCACCGGGACAGGCGCCGGCTGGCTGATCGCCGGCGCTGCCGGGATCGAGCTTGGTGCTTGCAAGGCGATGCAGGCGGCGCCGCGGCGCGTGGTGCCGGCCGGGCAACTGGTCGGGGCGACGATGGTGGTCGAGGAGGGCGCCGGAAGGTTGGCGGTGGCCGCCTTCTTGCGCGCGGCCGATTGCGCCAGGCGCTGCTTCTCGCCGGGGGTGAGCTGCTTGTAGCTTTCCCAATTGGCGGCCTTGTCGCCCGGTGCGAGTTTGCGCGTCTTGTTGTAGTTCTCGCGCGCCAGGGTGCGCTGCTCGGGCGTCAGGCGCATCCATTGGCGCATGCGCTCGTGCACGCGTCCTTGTTCGGTCGGATTCATGGAGCCGAAGCGGCGCGACATTTCGAGCCATTTTTTCTTGCGCACGCCATCCATCGCGTCCCATTCCGGATGCAGCGGGGCGAGGGCGATCTGCTGCGCGGGCGACAAGTCGCGCCACAGCGGCTTGTCGAACACGCGCGTGTCCTTGGCGGACGTGCCCGGGACGCTGGCGGCCGTGGCAGCGCTGCGCGCGTCGGCCGGGGCGTCGTTTCCTGTGTTATCCCAGATGAGCCAGGCTGCAAGCGCGGCCAGCAGCGCCGCCAGCGCGGCAATCCAGCCGAGGCGGCGGGGCTTGGAAGGGGGTGTCCTCATTGCTGGCGCTGTTGCGACTCCAGGTAGGCATTGAAGCCATGGTCGAGGTAAGCCGTCAACGGCAATTCATCGGCCAGCACGGCCGCGTCGAGTTCGGCCAGTTCGGCGATACGCTGCTGCTGGTCGTACTGGTACAGTCCGCCGAGGCCGAAGACCAGCGCCAGCAGGGGAATGGCGACGCCCAGGCGCCCGAGGCCGGCGCCGGATAAATGGAAGCCGACATCGAAGAAGCGGCGCGCCCCCTGTGCTCGCGCGGGCGCATCGGCTTTTTTTCGCGACAGGGCAAGTGCGCGTGCAGCGGCCAGGCGCTCGGTCGTGGACGCCGGCAGCGCGTCGAGGTTGTCGTTCAGGGCGTGGCGCAGCTTGTACGCCAGGTTGATGTCGTCGTTATTCATAGTATTATTCCCTTGGCCCGCAAGGCATCGGCAAGGGTATGCGTAGCGCGAGAACAGTGCGTTTTGACACTGCCCTCCGAACATCCCATTGCCGCGGCCGTTTCGGCCACGTCCATATCCTGCCAGTAACGCATAAGGAAGGCTTCGCGTTGACGCGTCGGGAGCTTTTGTATCTCCGCTTCGATCAGGCGCAGGGTCTGGGCACGTTCGACCTGGTCCATGCTGGACTCGGCCGCTGCCGTTCCTTCTTCCGCTTCATACGCATCGAGTATATCAAAGTCCTCGTCCTCGCCCCCACGCCGGCCGAGCCCGGAAAACAGGCTGACCCAAGTATTGCGTACCTTTTCGCGGCGGAAATAATCAAGGATGGTGGTCTGCAAGATGCGCTGGAACAACATCGGCAGTTCGGCGGCCGGCTTGTCGCCGTATTTTTCGGCGAGCTTGATCATCGCGTCCTGCACGATGTCGAGCGCCGCTTCGTCCTTGCGCACTGCGTACACGGCTTGCTTGAACGCCCGCCGTTCGACATTCTCGAGGAAGTCGCCTAGTTCTTTGTCTGTGGCCATGCGCTGAAGGAGAGGGTGATGCGCCCGGATGCTTGGTCCGTGCTTTATGGAAAACTCACGAATCCTAGCAAAAATCCCCCTTGGTTGCACCCTTATTGCTCAGTGTCGCTCGGTCCGGGCGAACTGGGCTTTAAAAAAAACGCATGACGATCCTCGAAATGATTCGTTTTCAAGCCGACACCGGCTGGCTAAGCTGAACCCAACATTGACTCAGCGAGCCCATCATGCCGTTAGATACCGCTTCCCGCCAGGACTTCGACATCCGGCCATTGCACGCACCGCTAGGCGCCGAAGTGCTCGGCCTCGATCTGTCGCGCCCGATCAGCACCGCCGACCTGGCCCGCGTGCACCGCGCCCACCTCGGCCACCACGTGCTGGTGTTTCGCGACACCCGTATCACCCCGGCCCAGCAGGTGGAATTTTCGCGCCGCTTCGGCGAACTGCAGATCCACGTGCTGCGCCAGTTCCAGCTCGCCGGGACCCCGGAGGTGCTGGTGATCTCGAACATCCGCGAGAACGGCGAACCGGTCGGCCTGGGCGACGCCGGCCACTACTGGCATTCCGACCTCTCCTATAAAGCGACCCCGAGCCTGGGTTCGATGCTGCATGCGCAGGAACTCCCGGCAGAGGGCGGCGACACCCTGTTTTCGAACCAGCACCTGGCCTGGGACACGCTGCCCGACGCCCTGAAACGCGAAGTGGAAAATGCCCAGGCCGAGCACAGCTACCTGGCGCGCTACGAAGACCTGCGCAAGATCAATCCGTGGCGCCCGGCGCTGACGCAGGCACAAATCGACGAAGTGGTGCCGGTGCGCCATCCGGTCGTGCGCACCCATCCGGAAACCGGACGCCGCGCGCTCTTCGTCAGCGAGCATTTCACGACGCGCATCATCGGCATTCCGGAAGAACGCAGCCGCGCCTCCCTCGACGCCTTGTTCGAACACAGTACGAAACCGGAATTCATCTACCGCCACGCATGGCAGCCGCACGACATGGTGTTCTGGGACAACCGCTCGCTGATGCACCTGGCCGCCGGTTGCCCACCCGAACAGCGCCGCAAGCTGTACCGCACCACGATCGCGGGCGATGTCCCGTTCTGAACCAGGAGAATCGATGGCTAATTTGAAAAAATTCGCGGCCGCACTGGCAGCTGCCTCTCTGGTTGCCGCCGCACCCGCCGCTCAGGCCGAGGGCAAGATCCGCATCGCCGAGCAGTTCGGCGTGGTCTACCTGTTGCTCAATGTCGCGCAGGACCAGAAGCTCATCGAAAAGCACGGCAAGAAGCATGGTGTCGAGATCGATGTCGACTGGGTCAAGCTGTCGGGCGGGGCGGCCGTCAACGATGCCTTGCTGTCGAATTCGGTGGACGTGGTCGGCGCCGGCCTGGGGCCCTTGATGACCATCTGGGACCGCACCAACGGAAAGCAAAACGTGCGCGCCGTCGCTTCGCTCGGTAATTTTCCGTATTACCTGGTCAGCACGAATCCGGCCGTCAAATCGATCGCCGACTTCTCTTCGCGCGACCGCATCGCGCTGCCCGCAGTCACCGTCTCGGTGCAGGCGCGCATCCTGCAGATGGCCTCCGCCAAGCAGTGGGGCCCGGCCCAGTTCAAGAAACTCGATCAGTTCACGCAAGCCCTGCCGCACCCGGACGCGGCGGCGGCCGTGATCGCCGGCGGCACCGAGATCAACGCCCATTTCGCCAATCCGCCGTTCCAGGAGCAGGAACTGGCCGGCAATCCGAAGGCGAGGATCGTGCTCGATTCCTACCAGGTGCTGGGTGGCCCGAGCTCGTCGACGGTGCTGTACGCCACCGAAAAATATGTGAAGGACAATCCGAAAACCTACCGCGCCTTCCTCGACGCGCTGGTCGAAGCGGCGCAATTGGCCAGTACCAATCCGGAAGCGGCGGCCGACGCCTACCTGCGCGTAAACAAGGGCAGCATCGACCGCGCGCTTCTCGTGAAAGTGATCAGGAATCAGAAGGTGCAATTCAAGGTGGCGCCGCAGAACACGCTGGGTCTCGCGCAGTTCCTGTTCGAGGTCGGCGCGATCAAGAAGAAGCCGGAAAGCTGGAAAGACTATTTCTTCGAGCATCCGGCGCTCGCCTCGGGGAGTTAAGCATGAACACGCCCCCATTGCAGGTCGTGCCGCCGCAGGGACCGCTGCTGCGCGCCGAGCACGTGACGATCGAATACGCCGGGACGGCAGGCACCGTGCGCGCCACGGAAGACGTCAGCTTCGAGGTGCATCGGGGCGACCGTTTCGTGCTGCTCGGCCCCTCCGGCTGCGGCAAGTCGACCTTGCTGAAGGCGGTGGGCGGTTTTATCCAGCCGCGTGCCGGCAGCCTGCGCCTGGCCGGACAACCGATCACCGGGCCGGGCCCGGACCGGATGGTCGTGTTCCAGGAATTCGACCAGCTGCCGCCCTGGAAGACGGTGGAAAACAACGTCATGTTTCCGCTGCGGGCGGGCGGCATGAAGAAACTTGATGCGCGCGAGCGTGCCCGCCACTGGCTCGGCAAGGTTGGCCTGGCGCGCTTTCTCGATGCTTACCCGCACACGCTCTCGGGCGGGATGAAGGCGCGCGTGGCGATCGCGCGCGCGCTGGCGATGCAGCCGGAAATCCTGCTGATGGACGAGCCCTTTGCCGCGCTCGACGCGCTGACCCGGCGCACGATGCAGGAGCAACTCCAGAGTTTGTGGGAAGAGATCGGTTTTACGATGCTGTTCGTGACCCACTCGATCGAGGAAGCGCTGGTCGTGGGCAACCGTATCCTGCTGCTGAGCCCCCATCCGGGCCGCGTGCGCGCCGAGCTCAACAGTCACCAGTTCGATTTGAAAAGCGCCGGCAGTCCTGAATTCCAGGCCGCCAATGAACGCATCCACCGGCTGCTGTTCGCAGGCCCGTCGCAGGTCGCGCCGGCTCCCCCGGCTTTTGCGGAGCACGCATGAACGCCTTTCGAGATCCTCCGATCCGTCCCGAATATGAACTGGCGCTGGTGCTGCCTCCTGCCGGTGTTGCCGCTGCGCAGATGCAGGCCGCCTCCAAAGGGTGCTCGCCGCCGGCAGGTTTCGCCTGGCTGCGCAAGGCGGGCATGCTGCTGGTGCTGGCCGTGATTTGGGAGCTGCTCGCGCGCTGGTATGACAACGACTTGCTGCTGCCGACCGCCTTGCAGACGGGCAGGGCGCTGATCGATGGCATCGCTTCGGGCGAATTGTTCGGCTATATCGCGGTCTCGTTCGCGGTGCTGACGCAGGGTTACCTGATGGGTGTCGCCGGTGCGTTCCTGCTGACCTGGCTGGCGGTGTCGAACCGTGCCGGGCGCGAGCTGATCGAGACGCTGACCTCGATGTTCAATCCGCTGCCGGCGATTGCCCTGCTGCCCCTCGCCTTGCTGTGGTTCGGACTGGGCAAGGGGAGCCTGATCATGGTGCTGATGCATTCGGTGCTGTGGCCGCTGACCCTGAATGCGAGCGCCGGTTTTCGCGCGGTGCCGGAGACGCTGCGCATGGCGGGGCGCAATTATGGGCTGGGAGGATTGCGGTTTGTGCTGCAGATCCTGATTCCGGCGGCGCTGCCGGCGATCCTGTCGGGGCTGAAGATTGGCTGGGCGTTTGCATGGCGAACCTTGATTGCAGCCGAGCTGGTGTTCGGGACCACGTCGGGGCAGGGCGGCTTGGGGTGGTTCATTTTCCAGAGCCGTAACGAATTGTTTACGGATAAGGTGTTTGCGGGCTTGGCGGCGGTGATCATCATCGGGCTCGCCGTGGAGAATATTGTGTTTCAGACGCTGGAGCGGGTGACCATCCGCCGCTGGGGAATGGAGCGCTAGGGTACCATCAAGCGCATCGCTGCAGCGCACGATCCCCTCGGATCGCGCACCCAACCGGTGCATATTTTCTTTTCATTTTTTTATCTTGACCAAAATGGTGCAACGCAGTAAGGTGTTTCTTACGCTTTGCACCCCCGAAGCATCACCGTCCGCCAGACCGGCACACAAGGCCTGTTCGGTGTGACACGCTTTCATTTGTAGGCAGTTTGCTCCAACCCGCGCCACAAGCGCGAGAGATGCGTCGAGCCGCTACAGACACTCAGCCAAACGAGTTGCGTCCTGCGCCGTTATGAAAGGTACCAATGGGTATCCGGATTGAACGTCGTGACCGCAGAAAGAAGGGAAGCTTGAGCGCTGTAGGGCAATCCGCATTTCGTTAGGAACGAGCATCCGATCAATCTCCCTCTGGGTCTTGAAAGGAATGATTCATGAATAACGAAACATCAGCCCCGATCACCGGCGCTGAAATAGTCGTCCGTTGCCTGGCCGAGGAAGGCGTGAAACACGTCTTTGGCTATCCCGGTGGCGCAGTGCTGTACATCTACGACGCCATCTTCCAGCAAGACAAATTCCAGCACGTCCTGGTGCGCCACGAGCAGGCAGCCGTTCACGCGGCCGACGCCTATTCGCGCAGCTCGAATACCGTGGGCGTGGCCATTGTCACCTCCGGCCCGGGCGTGACGAATGCCGTCACCGGCCTGTCCACCGCCTACATGGATTCGATTCCGATGGTAGTGATCAGCGGCCAGGTGCCAAGCCATGCGATCGGCCAGGATGCCTTCCAGGAATGCGACACGGTCGGCATCACCCGCCCCGTCGTCAAGCATAATTTCCTGGTCAAGGACGTCAAGGACCTCGCGCTCACGATCAAGAAAGCCTTCTTCATTGCCCGTACCGGCCGTCCGGGCCCGGTGCTGGTCGATATTCCGAAGGACATCAGCATGCACAAGTGCATGTTCGAGTATCCGCGCGAAATCGAGATGCGTTCGTACAAACCGGTCGACAAGGGCCACACAGGCCAGATCCGCAAGGCAGTCCAGTTGCTGCAAAACGCCGAACGGCCGATGATTTACGCGGGCGGCGGCGTGATCCTGGCGAATGCCTCGCAGGAACTGAACCGCCTGGTCGACAAGCTCGGCGCCCCGGTCACCAACACGCTGATGGGCCTGGGCGGCTCGCGCGCCAGCGACCCGCATTTTGTCGGCATGCCCGGCATGCACGGTACCTATGAAGCGAACATGGCGATGCAGCATTGCGACGTCCTGATCGCGATCGGCGCGCGTTTTGATGACCGCGTGATCGGCAATCCGAAGCACTTCGCCAGCCATCCGCGCAAGATCATCCACATCGACATCGACCCGTCGTCGATCTCGAAACGGGTGAAGGTCGACATCCCGATCGTCGGCAACGTCAAGGAAGTGCTGACCGAATTCCTGGCGCAGCTCGATGCCGCAGGCGCCGCCCGTGCCAACCCGGAGCAGCTGCGCGCCTGGTGGAAGCAGGTCGACGAATGGCGCGCAATAGACTGCCTGAAGTACGAAGATTCCGATCTCGTGATCAAGCCGCAGTCGGTCATCGAACAACTCTGGAAAGTCACGGATGGCGACGCCTTCATCACCTCCGACGTCGGCCAGCACCAGATGTGGGCTGCCCAGTACTACCCGTTCGACAAGCCACGCCGCTGGATCAATTCCGGGGGGTTGGGCACGATGGGCGTCGGCCTGCCGTTCGCGATGGGCGTGCAGATGGCCAACCCGGATGCGACCGTTGCCTGCGTCACCGGCGAAGGCTCGATCCAGATGTGCATCCAGGAGCTTGCCACCTGCAAGCAATACCACCTGACGCCGAAGATCATCCTGCTGAACAACCGCTTCCTCGGCATGGTGCGCCAGTGGCAGCAGATCGATTACGGTTCGCGCTACTCCGAGTCGTATATGGACTCTTTACCCGACTTCGAGAAGCTGGCCGAAGCCTATGGCCACGTCGGCATGCGCATCGAGAAGCCGTCCGATGTCGAAGGTTCGCTGCGTGACGCTTTTGCGATGAAGGACCGGCTGGTCTTCATGAACTTCATCACCGACCAGAACGAGAACGTCTGGCCAATGGTCAAGGCCGGCAAGGGCTTGTCTGAAATGCTGCTCGGATCGGAGGACCTGTAAATGAGACACATCATCTCGGTTCTCCTCGAGAACGAAGCCGGCGCCCTGTCGCGCGTGGTGGGCCTGTTTTCGGCGCGTGGCTACAACATCGAAACCCTGACCGTGGCGCCGACCGAAGACGCAACGCTCTCGCGCATGACGATCGTGACTTCCGGTTCGGACGACATCATCGAGCAGATCACCAAGCACCTGAATCGCCTGATCGAAGTCGTGAAGGTAGTGGACCTGACCGAAGGCCAGCACATCGAGCGCGAGCTCATGCTGATCAAGGTGCGGGCGGTCGGCAAGGAGCGCGAGGAACTCAAGCGCACTGCCGACATCTTCCGCGGCCGCGTCATCGACGTCACGGAAAAGACCTACACGATCGAACTGACCGGCGCCAAGAGCAAGCTCGATGCCTTCATCGACGCCATCGACCGCTCCTCCATCCTCGAGACCGTTCGTACCGGCGGCTCCGGCATCGGCCGCGGCGAACGCATCCTGAAGGTGTAGGGTGGTCCGCTCCACCTCACTGTACACATGACATGAAACGTCGGCGCCGCCCACGCGTACCGCCCGCACACAACGAACTTTAAAGAATAGGAATGACCATGAAAGTTTTCTACGACAAAGACTGCGACCTCTCCCTCATCAAAGGCAAGAACGTCGCCATCATCGGCTACGGCTCGCAGGGACACGCGCACGCCCAGAACCTCAGTGAATCCGGCGTCAACGTCACCGTCGGCCTGCGCCGCGGCGGCGCTTCCTGGAACAAGGTCGAACAAGCGGGCCTGAAGGTCGCCGAGGTCGACGAGGCAGTCCAGAACGCCGACATCATCATGATCCTGCTGCCGGACGAAAACATCGCCCAGGTCTACAAGGAAAACGTCGAGCCGAACGCGAAGCAGGGCGCCGTGCTCGCCTTTGCCCACGGCTTCAATGTCCACTACGGCCAGGTCGTGCCGCGCGCCGACCTCGACGTGATCATGATCGCGCCAAAGGCCCCTGGCCACACCGTGCGCAGCACCTATAAGGGCGGTGGCGGCGTGCCGCACCTGATCGCCGTCTACCAGGACAAGTCGGGCGCGGCGCGCGATATCGCGCTGTCGTACGCGATGGCCAACGGTGGCGGCCGCGCCGGCATCATCGAGACCAATTTCCGCGAAGAGACCGAGACCGACCTGTTCGGCGAACAGGCCGTGCTGTGCGGCGGCGCTGTCGAACTGATCAAGGCCGGTTTCGAGACCCTGGTCGAAGCGGGCTACGCGCCGGAAATGGCGTATTTCGAGTGCCTGCACGAGCTCAAGCTGATTGTCGACCTGATCTACGAAGGCGGCATCGCCAACATGAACTACTCGATCTCGAACAATGCCGAGTACGGCGAGTACGTGACCGGCCCGCGCATCGTGACCGAAGACACCAAGAACGCGATGCGCCAGTGCCTGAAGGACATCCAGACCGGCGAGTACGCGAAGAGTTTTATTCTCGAGAACAAGGCCGGCGCTCCGACCCTGATCTCGCGCCGTCGCTTGACTTCCGAGCACCAGATCGAGGAAGTCGGCGCCAAGCTGCGCGCGATGATGCCGTGGATCGCGAAGAACAAGCTGGTGGACCAGTCGAAGAACTAAGAGTCAGGACTGGTTTTCGTAAGCGGCCGATCACAGTTGCAACTTTCCATTACAAAATCACGACGGAAAGCAAGGCGACGGTATCGTATAAGTGAAGCCCCCTTTACTTAGCCGGAGAAAACCATGTCCCTTCCAAAACTCATCCTCGCCGCCAGCCTGGTCGCAGCCGCCCACGCCGGTGCGCAAGCCCTGCCGGCGCCAGGCACAGCCGGCACGATGGTCATCGTGCCGGCCAACGGCGAAGTGCGCCACGCCAACGACCAGGCGACGGTGACCTTCGCCGTCGAGGAATTCGACAAGGACAAAGCAGCGGCCGCCGCGCGCGTGAACCGCAAGATGAAAGAGGGCACCGAGATCGTGCGCCGCGCCGATCCGAAAGCCGAGCTCAAGACCCAGGGCTATTACACCTACCCGGTCTATCCGGAGCCGCCGGTGCAGCCGCTGCCTGCAAGCCGCACCCCAATCAAACCGGTGCCGAGCGGCTGGCGCGTCGGGCAATACCTGGAGGTGAAAACGACGAATCTGGCCGAGCTGCCGAAGACGGCGGCCGCGGCCCAGAAGCTGCTGTCGATTAATGGGATCAACTTCGGCCTCGCCCCGGCGACCGAAAAGATGCTCGACGACCGCCGCATTCTCGAAGCCTATCGCAACCTGAACGAACGCATCGTCTCGATCGCGCGCGCGATGGGACGCCAACCCTCGGATGCGGTGCTCGATACGGTCGATTTCGAAGGGTCGGGCAACTATGGCGGCCGGCCCGAGATGCAGATGGCGTCGATGGCGGGCGCGCGCATGAAAGTGGCGGACGACGCGATGCCGGAACCGAGTTTCGAGCCAGGCGAGACGACGCTGCAGATGCGCCTGGTGGGGAAGGTAAAGTTCAACTAAAAAAACAGGTGACGAAGCGCATAGCCCAGGCGTGTCTTGCCAGTAAGACATTACTTGGGACGGATTCAATAGTATCCGTTCGCTAACATGCCGTTCCCGCCTCTATAATGAGGAAACGGCGCTGTAGCGCGATGACTACTTGAATACGGAACCTTATGCCAACTTTCCCACGACGCAAGAAAACTGGTGGAGCGCCCCGAGCGCCACGCTTCTCCCGCCTGAAGCGCTTCGGGCGCCGGGTTGAAGACAAGGGCGGCCCGCGCGGGCGCGGCATTTATTTATTGCCGAACGCCTTCACGACCGCTGCGCTGTTCTGCGGTTTCTACGCGATCGTGATGGCGATGAACCAGCGCTTCGAACACGCCTGCTGGGCCGTGTTCATCGCGATGATTCTCGACGCGCTGGACGGGCGCGTTGCGCGCCTGACGAATACCCAGTCCGAATTCGGCGCGCAGTACGATAGTTTGTCGGACATGGTGTCCTTCGGCGCGGCGCCGGCGCTGGTGATTTACGAATGGTCGCTGCGCGGCCTCGGCAAGTGGGGCTGGATCGCAGCCTTCGTGTATTGCGCCGGGGCGGCGCTGCGCCTGGCGCGCTTCAACACGAATATCGAAGTGGTGGACAAGCGCTTCTTCCAAGGCTTGCCCAGCCCGGCGGCGGCGGGCCTGGTGGTCGGCTTCATCATGTTCATGACCGATCCGGACATCAACATCAGCGCGCGCCAGGTGGACTGGGTGAGCTGGTTCCTCGCTGTCTTCGCCGGCCTGACGATGGTGTCGAACGTACCGTTTTACAGCTTCAAGGACGTGAACTTCCGCAAGTCGGTACCGTTCATCGTGGTATTCCTGATCGCGCTGGCTTTCGCGCTGGTGGCGATCGATCCACCGAAAGTCCTGTGGCCGATTTTTGTCGTGTACGGTTTGTCGGGCTATGTGGTGTTCGTGATCCAGCGCGCCAAAGGCAAGCGGGTCAGCATCATCCCGACCGATGAACCGATCGAGAACGATAAAGTCGAGCGCCGCTAGGGTCCGACAGGGGAGCACGCTGCAGTCGAAGGTGGGGCGGACGGTCCGCAGCTTTGATCATGTGCGCGGTGGTGCCAGCCCCACCCAGCCCGTACTCCAGCGCGTCAATTCCACTTCTGCTTGGTCGCCGGCTGCTCGTCCGCATCGCAACTGGTGATCTTCGGCTTGATCCCATGCTGCATGGTGTCGATGCCGTCCGGCGCATGGTTCGATTCGTAGGTGACGCAGTAGGTACCGTAGGCCGTGATCACGCGGTGACGCCTGCGTCCATACCCCCCGGGGTCGAGGATCTCCTGCGTCTTGGGCGCCTGATACCACTTGTTCGGCGCCATCTCGCCGGCGTAGGCGATGCCGCGCTCCAGTTTCATCTGCGCCGTCTCGATCGGCGCGCGGATGCCGCGTCCCGGATTTTCCTTGCGCAGCGCGCGGTCGGCGGCGCCGGCGGCGGCCCGCGCCTCGCGCAGCAGGTCGGCGCTCGATAAGGTCGGCGCAGGCTGCGCGTCGGCGGCCTGCGCTGCGGGCAGGGTGATCGCCTCGGCGCCCGGCGCCGTCGGCGGCGGGCGTTCCGTCCGCGCCTGCTGGCGTGCCCCCGGTGCAGCGCGTGCGCCGGGGGCGGCTGCCCTGGCAGGGGCAGGCGAAACGGTGACCGGCCGAGCAGATGCAGGCAGCGGCAGCAGGCGCACGAACTGCATGTGCGGCGCTGCGCCATCGTCCTGCACCACGACCGGCCGCGACAGCTGCCACAAGCCGACCAGCAGCACATGCACTGCAAGCGACACGCCGATGCCGGCGAGGTGGCGCGGCTGCTGGAAGGAAGGTTGTGCGCTTGTCATAGGCCTGCAATATACATCCACCACTTGTCACTGTGGAAACAAACGCATATGCATACGAGGCGGCGCCAGGGCGCCAAGGCGCAAGGGTGCGCCACGCCCATCGCCTGGGCCAATATACTCGGTGCATGACCAAACTCATCTACTGCGCCGCGGCAGTGCTGTTCGCCGGCGCCATCGCCGCCTGTTCGCCCCTCACCGTCGTCAATGCCGTCTCGCCGGCCGGCGCCGTGCAGGCCACGGCATCGATCCGCTACGGTGGCGACCCACGCAACATGCTCGACGTCTACCAGCCCGCAGCAGGTGCGAAGAATGCGCCCGTCATCGTCTTTTTCTATGGTGGCAACTGGGTCAGCGGCAAGCGCGACGATTATGCCTTTGTCGGCCGCGCCCTGGCGGCGCGCGGCTTCGTTGTTGTCGTGCCCGATTACCGCCTGTACCCGCAAGTACGCTATCCCGAGTTCCTGATCGATGGCGCTGACGCGCTCGCCTGGACCGCGCGCGAGATCGCGGCCCACGGCGGCGACCCCAACAACATCTTCCTGATGGGCCACAGCGCCGGCGCCTATAACGCGGCCATGCTGGCGCTCGACGCGCGCTGGCTGGGCAAGCAGGGTTTAAAGCCCGACATGCTGCGCGGCTGGATCGGCCTGGCGGGACCCTACGATTTCCTGCCGGTGCAAAACCGCACCACACAGCCCGTGTTCAGTGCACCGAACACGCCGCCGGATTCGCAGCCGCTCTACCACGTGAACGCCGCCTCGCTGCCCGCGCTCCTGATCGCCGCGAAGGAGGATAGTCTCGTCAACCCGACCCGCAATACCGGAGGCATGGCCGCAAAACTGCGCACTGCGCAAGTGCCGGTGCGCGAGGTGTATTACGACGGCGTCACGCACACGACGCTGGTCGCGTCGCTCTCAAGCGCGCTGCAAAAGCTGGCGCCGACGCTCGACGCGGTCGAGGCCTTCGTGCGCAGCGACGGCGGGCGCAAGTAAGGGGCCTGGCAGCGTGGGGCGCTTACCAGCGCCGATCCCGCACCTCGAACATCGGGTCCGGCCCATTCATCATCTGGCGTACGACGCCGGCCTCGTCGAAATGCACGTGCATCAGCGAATTCCACACGCTCGCTTCCTTGTAGCGGTAAGACCAGACCTCGTAGTTGCGCATCCTGACGCGCGACTGCTCGGCCGGGCGGCCGATGGTGCGCAGCACGTCGGCCTTGGTCGCCTGGTCGACCTTGATCGTGGCGAATTTTTCACCCGTGAGCACTTGTTCGTACGACAGCAGGCGTCCGTCCGCGCCGATGCGCGCCATCCAGGTGAACTGGCCGAACGGCCCGGTCGCATACTCGAGCACCTGGCCGCCGGCAGCTAGCGGGTAGCTGCTTGTCGGTTGCCCCAGCTTCGCTGTAACGGCCGCGACCGGTTCGCCCACGGCGGGCGCTTCGCGAAACAGTGGCCCGGCGCAACCGGTCAGGAACAGTGCCGCGCACAGCGTTGTCATCTTCAAAATAGTACGCATGGAAATCCCCGCAAAAAGCTGTGAAAACCCCATGATGCCTGAACCCGTCCGCAGCAAAAGCTGGTGACGCCAACTGTTTTCGCATATACTGGCGGGTCTGTCCGCAAGGGCAGCGTTTTTTAATCAAATCACGGTGCGCTGGGTTACGACTCTTGCACCGCATGTGAAAGGTAACATCATGTCCGTAGAAAACATCAACAAGTCGGCAATCATCGCCGACAACGCACGTGGCCAAAACGACACCGGCTCGCCGGAAGTCCAGGTCGCACTGCTGACCGCACGCATCAACGAACTGAACGGCCACTTCAAAGCCCACCAGAAAGACCACCACTCCCGCCGCGGCCTGATCATGATGGTCAACCGTCGTAAGAGCCTGCTGTCTTACCTGAAGAGCAAAGACCTGAACCGTTACCGCGACCTGATCGCCAAACTCGGCCTGCGTAAGTAATTTTTGCGCCAGACGGTTTAGTCAAAGAAATGCCTGCGTCAGTGCTGCTGTCGCGGGCATTTTTTGTTTTACGGATTCTGTTGAATGAATAAACGGCCTACGAGGCTCCCTTGACAGGGTTCCTTTTCAGCCGTACGCGGTGAGGTGAACGACAGCTCCTGAAAATCTGTCGGCAATTAGAAAGGGATTACCAATGTTTAACAAAGTTACGAAGACCTTCCAGTACGGCCAACACACCGTCACCCTGGAAACTGGTGAAATCGCTCGTCAGGCATCCGGCGCCGTGCTGGTGTCGGTGGAAGACACCGTCGTGCTGGCTACCGTCGTCGCCCGCAAGGACGCCAAGCCGGGCCAGGACTTCTTCCCGCTGACCGTCGATTACATCGAAAAAACGTATGCTGCCGGTAAAATCCCGGGCGGTTTCTTCAAGCGCGAAGGCCGTCCTTCCGAAAAAGAAACGCTCACCTCGCGCCTGATCGACCGTCCGATCCGTCCGCTGTTCCCGGAAGGCTACCTGAACGAAGTCCAGGTCATCATCCACGTGCTGTCGGTCAACCCTGAAATCGATCCGGACATCCCGGCGATGATCGGCGCCTCGGCCGCCCTGTGTGTCGCCGGCGTCCCGTTCAACGGCCCGATCGGCGCCGCCCGCGTCGGCTACGCCAACGGCCAGTACATCCTGAACCCGAGCACCACCCAGCTGAAAACCTCGCAGATGGACCTCGTCGTCGCCGGTACCGAAACGGCCGTGCTGATGGTCGAATCGGAAGCGCAGCAACTGTCGGAAGAAATCATGCTGGGCGCGGTCGTCTTCGGCCACGACCAGATGCGCGTCGTCATCGATGCGATCCACGACCTGGTCGCCGAAGGCGGCAAGCCGGAAGTCGAGTGGCTTGCCCCTGCCAAGAACGAAACCCTGATCGCTCAAGTGAGCGAGCTGGCATCGGCAAAAATCCGCGATGCTTACCAGACCCGCGAAAAATCGGCACGCCAGCAAAAGCTGAAGTCGCTGTCGAGCGAAGTCATGGCGGCCCTGTCCGAGCAAGGCATCCAGGCCGATTCCGGCGACGTCGGCAATATCCTGTTCGACATGGAAGCCAAGGTCGTGCGTACCCAGATCCTGGACGGCGAGCCACGCATCGACGGCCGCGACACGCGCACCGTGCGTCCGATCGCGATCCGTACCGGCGTGCTGCCGCGTACCCACGGTTCGGCCCTGTTCACCCGCGGCGAAACCCAGGCGCTGGTCATCGCGACCCTCGGCACCGCCCGTGACAGCCAGAAGATCGACGCGCTGATGGGCGAGTACACCGACGACTTCATGATGCACTACAACATGCCTCCGTTCGCCACCGGCGAAACCGGCCGTGTCGGCACCCCGAAGCGCCGCGAAATCGGCCACGGCCGCCTGGCCAAGCGCGCACTCGTCGCTGCCCTGCCTAACCCGGAAGATTTCAGCTACTCGGTGCGCCTGGTGTCGGAAATTACCGAATCGAACGGTTCCTCGTCGATGGCATCGGTCTGCGGCGGCTGCCTGGCACTGATGGACGCCGGTGTGCCGATGAAGGCGCACGTCGCCGGCATCGCCATGGGCCTGATCAAGGAAGGCGGCAAGTTCGCCGTCCTGACCGACATCCTCGGCGACGAAGATCACCTGGGCGACATGGACTTCAAGGTGGCCGGTACCCCAGCGGGTATCACGGCGCTGCAGATGGACATCAAGATCATGGGCATCACCAAGGAGATCATGCAGGTGGCACTGGCGCAAGCCAAGGAAGCCCGCCACCACATCCTGGCCGAGATGCAGAAGGCCGTGCCGAACGTGAAGACCGAACTGTCGGACTTCGCACCACGCCTGATCACGATCAAGATCAATCCTGAGAAGATCCGTGACGTCATCGGCAAGGGCGGCGCCGTCATCCGCGCGCTGACCGAAGAGACCGGCACCCAGATCGACATCACCGACGAAGGCATCGTGACCATCGCCTCGGTAGACGCCGCCGCCGGCCAGGAAGCCAAGCGCCGCATCGAAGAACTGACGGCATCGGTCGAAGTGGGCAAGACCTACGACGGCACCGTCCTGAAACTGCTGGACTTCGGCGCCATCGTGCAAGTCATGCCTGGTAAAGACGGCCTGCTGCACATCTCGCAGATCGCCAACGAGCGTGTCAACGCCGTTGCCGACTACCTGAAAGAAGGCCAGCAAGTGCGCGTCAAGGTCCTCGAGACCGACGAGCGCGGCCGTCTGAAGCTGTCGATGAAGGCGGCTGATCCGGCGGAAGCTGCAGCGCAGTAAGTTATCCCATCAGCGGTTCGCCGTTGAATGAAAAAACCGCCAGTGCGTGAGCCTGGCGGTTTTTTTTTATGTCCGGTATCGGGTGCTGACCGGCAAGCTGCGCGCTTCGCGTCATGCGAGTCGCGCGCTTGCGGTAGCGGGCGCCGGCCTGTCAGGCCAGTTTCGAGACCAGCAATACCAGCAGCGCGACGACGATACCGAATTTGGTACCGGAAATGAAACTGGCATACACCGGGTTGCGCCGGTACAGAAACTTTTCAGGCCGACCGAATAGTGACTTCATCTAGCTTCTCCTTGGGATAAGCATCCCCGTTGTGCAGAGGTGTGAGCAGTGTCGTCATCCTCACGTCCCGTGGAGCGCATCGGCGCGACACATCAGGCTAACAATTCCCTCAGAGCATAACATTGTCGAAGATCAAAGTTAAGCGCTCGGGAGCGAGGTAGACGCTCCACCGGGACGCGTTTGCCGCTGGCGCACGAAGCAGAATAGGGTGTGGTGGGTCGGGCGCCGAATTGCCCCCCGCTCCGCACAAGTGTTACCTGGAAATGTAGCCGAAAGTGTTATAGTCAACGATTATCAAATTGCGGAGCAGCTCGTGCGAAATTCGGGCGCATCCGTGCAGTGACGACCAAACCTAGGACCCAATCGATGACGACGAAAGACAACGCCACCCGTATCAGCCAGATTATCCAGGAGCATGAGGCCGAAATCGGCTCGCAGTGGATTTCCCAGCTTGAAGCGATGCTCGTGCGCGGCTCCAGCAGCTCGCGCGAACAACTGCGCAACCATTGCAAGCAGTTCCTCTCGGCCTTTGCGATCGCCACCGGCGATGGCGAAATCGAGAACATCGAACACCGTTCGTGGGACGAAGTGCGCGACCTGCTGACCGACATCTCGTCGACCCGCGCGAAAAGCGGCTCGACGCCGAGCGAGACCGCCAGCTTCGTGTTTTCGCTCAAGCAGCCGCTGTTCGCCCAGCTGACGACCGCCTTTGCCGAAGAACCGGCGACCCTGGCCGCCGCATCGTGGGCCATCAGCTCGCTGCTCGACAAATTCGGCCTGTACACCATCGAGGTGTTCCAGAAAGCGCGCGACCAGATCATCGTGCGCCAGCAGCAGGAGCTGCTCGAGCTGTCGACCCCGGTGGTAAAACTGTGGAACGGTATCCTGGCGCTGCCGCTGATCGGCACGCTGGACTCGGCCCGCACCCAGGTGGTGATGGAAAACATCCTGCAAAAGATCGTCGATACCGGCGCCGAGATCGCCATCATCGACATCACCGGCGTGCCGATGGTCGACACCCTGGTGGCCCAGCACCTGATGAAGACGATCGCCGCCGCGCGCCTGATGGGCGCCGACTGCATCATCAGCGGCATTCGCCCGCAGATCGCCCAGACCATCGTCCACCTGGGCGTGAACCTGGAAGACGTCGTCACCAAGGCCACCCTGGCCGACGCTTTCCTGGTCGCCCTCGAACGCACCGGCGCTTCGGTCAGCATCGGCAAGAAGAACGGATAAGGGTCGCGACACGATGGAACGCATTCCTATCCTGCGCATGGGTGACCTGCTCCTGGTCACCATTCAGGTCGACATGCACGACCGCCTGGCCATGACCTTGCAGGACGACCTGACCGAGCGTATCGTGCGCGATAACGCCAAGGGCGTGCTGATCGACATTTCGGCGCTCGACCTGGTCGATTCCTTCATTGGGCGTATGATCAGCAATACTGCGGCGATGGCGCGCGTGCTCGACGCCCAGACGGTCGTGGTCGGCATGCAGCCGGCCGTCGCGATTACCCTGGTCGAGCTGGGCCTGACCCTGCACGGGGTAAAGACTGCGCTGAACGTCGAGAAGGGCATGGTTCTGCTCGGGAAGAACCTGAATAGATGAGCACTGCGAATGATCCCGCAGTTGATTTCGAGTCCGACTTGCTGGAGCGTAATGGCAGGCAGCGTGTCGAGCGCATCAGCCTGCCCCTGCGCACCGACGAAGACGTTGTCTACCTGCGCAAGCAGGTGCGCGAACGTGCCGTGGCCATCGGCCTGTCCCTGGTCGACCAGACCAAGCTCATCACCGCTGCGAGCGAACTGGCCCGCAATACGATCAAGTATGGCGGCGGCGGTGGTGCGCACCTCGACAAGCTGACCGACGGCTTGCGTCAGGGCGTTGGCCTGGTCTTCGTCGACAGCGGTCCCGGCATTGTCGATCTCACGCTGGCGCTGCGCGACGGCTACACCACTGGCGGCGGCCTGGGCCTTGGCCTGGGCGGCTCGAAACGCCTTGTCGACGAATTCGACATCGATACCCGTCCCGGAGAAGGGACCGCCATTGCGGTCGTCAAATGGAAACGCTGATCAGCTCCCTGAGCACCCAACATGCCTTTCCGATCGTGCACGCCAGCGACATCTCGGCGGCGCGCCGCGCCGGGCAGAAGATGGCACTCGAACTCGGTTTCAATGAAACGCGCGCTGGCCAGCTGGCCCTGATCGTCACCGAGGCCGGCACCAACCTGCTCAAGCATGCGGGCGAGGGCGTGCTGTACCTGAGTCCGGCGCAGTCCGCAGGCGTGACCGGGGTCGACGTGCTGGCGGTGGACAACGGCCCCGGCATCGACGATGTCGATGCCTGCCTGCGCGACGGCATGTCGACTGCCGGCACCTCGGGTACCGGGCTGGGCGCGCTGCGCCGCCTGTCCGACGAATTCGACGTCTGGTCGGAGCCCGGCGACGGCGCCCTGTTCTTCATGCGCCTGTGGCGCGACGAAGCGGCGCCAGGCCTGTGCGGGGTCGAGGTCGGCGCATTGACCGTGCCCCTGGCCGGCGAAGAAGAATGCGGCGACGGCTGGGGCGTGGCCTGCGACGCCAAGGGCGCCAGCTTGCTCGCGGTCGATGGCCTCGGCCACGGTCCGCTGGCCGCGGCCGCTGCGCAGGCGGCCTTGCGCGAGCTGCAGCGCTTACCGGGCGCTGAGCCTACCGCACTGGTCAACGCGGCGCACGACGCCCTGCGCGGCACCCGCGGCGCGGCGCTGGCGGCGGCGCGCATCGACTTCGAGAACGACGTCGTGCGCCTGGCCGGCATCGGCAACATCGGCGCCTATGTGATCGACGGCGACAGCCGGCGCGCGCTGGTCTCGCACAACGGCATCGTCGGCCACAACATGCGCAGGGTGCAGGAATTCTCGGCCCCTTGCCCGCCCGGCGCCCTGTGCATCCTGCATTCGGACGGCATCCAGACCCAGTGGGACCTGGACCGCTATCCGGGCCTGATGGCGAGAAGTCCGGCGCTGGTGGCGGCGATGCTGATGCGCGACTTCATCCGCCGCCGCGACGACGCCATGGTGATGGTCGTGCGCCGGCGCTCGGGACGCTGATGAGCCAGCGCATCCTGGCCGTCGCTCTCGAGAGCGACAAGGATGTGGTGCTGGTGCGCCAGCGCGCTCGCCAGGTCTCGGCGCTGCTCGGCTTTAACAAGCAGGACCAGGTGCGCATCGCCACGGCCATCTCCGAAGTGGCGCGCGCCGCCAGCTACGGCGGCGCCGGCGGACGCGCGCTCTTCGCACTCGGCGACCTCCACCACCGTCAGCAGCTCGAGGTGCTGGTCAGCGCCGCCAGCGTGCCGGCGCCGGGCAGCGAAGCGGCTGCACTGACGGAAGTCGCGCTGGTGACCGCGCGCCGCCTGATGGATGGGTGCGACATCGACAGCGCTACTGGCATGCCGATCGTGCGCATGCGCAAATCGCTGCCGCCGCAGGTGCCGGTCAGCCCGACGCGCCTGGCCCAGATCGCCACCGAACTGGCGGCCACGCCGACCGGCAACTCCTACGAGGAAGTGCAGCAGCAGAACCGCGAACTGGTCGAGACACTGGCCGAACTGCGCGAGCGCCAGGAAGACCTGCTGTCGCTGACGCGCGAACTGGAAGACACGAACCGCGGCATCGTCGCCCTGTACGCCGAAATCGAAGACAAGGCCGAGCACCTGCGCCGCGCCGACGAGATGAAATCACGCTTCCTGTCGAACACCAGCCACGAGCTGCGTACGCCCCTGTCGTCGATTCGGGCGCTGTCGAAGCTCCTGCTCGACCGCATGGACGGCGAACTGACACCCGAGCAGGAACACCAGGTCGGGCTGATAGAGCGCACCGCCACCGAAATGTCGGAGCTGGTCAACGACTTGCTCGACCTGGCCAAGATCGAAGCGGGCCGGGTCGAGCCGCAGACGGAGCCGGTCGTGGTCGAGAACCTGTTCCGCGCCTTGCGAGGCATGCTGCGCCCGCTGGTCGACACCGAGCACGTCGAGCTGGTGTTCGACGGCGGCGGTGTCGAAAGACCGTTCGAATCGGACGAGACCATGCTGGCCCAGATCCTGCGCAATTTCATCGCGAACGCGCTCAAGTTCACCGAGCGGGGCTCGGTGCGTGTCACCGCGGACGAGGACGAGGCCGCCGGCACCATCACGTTCGCCGTGACCGACACCGGCATCGGCATCGATGCCGACCACCTGCACCTGATTTTCGAGGAGTTCGCGCAAGTCGAAAACCCGCTGCAACGGCGCAGCAAGGGCACGGGCCTGGGCCTGCCGCTGTGCCGGCGCCTGGCCGGGCTGCTTGGCGGCCACGTCGACGTCGTCAGCCGGCCCGGCGTGGGCTCGACCTTCATCCTGACGCTGCCGCGTCACTTCCCCCATCCGGCGCCAGCGAGCACCTGACGATACCGACACATGACAGCCCATTCCCCCCTCATCCTCAACGTCGACGACAACGACGGCGCGCGCTACGCGAAGACCCGCATCCTCAAAAGCGCGGGCTTCCGCGTGCTCGAAGCGGCCAACGGCACCGATGCGCTGGCGATGGCGCGCGAAGAAGAGCTGGCGCTGGTATTGCTGGATGTGAAGCTGCCCGACATCAATGGCATCGAGGTGTGCCGGCGCATCAAGGCCGACCCCGACACGAACTGCGTGCTGGTGCTCCAGACCTCGGCCGCGCTGACAAACCGTGCCGACCGGATCCGAGGCCTCGAGGGTGGCGCCGACAATTACCTTGCCGCGCCGATCGAAGCCGACGAGCTCATTGCCAATGTCAACGCGCTGCTGCGCATGCGCCAGACCCAGGACGACCTGCGCGAGAGCGAGGAGCGCTTCCGCCAGCTGACCGACAACATCGAGGACGTGTTCTGGATGTTCTCGGCGCCGGACGGCGTGCTGGCCTATGTCAGCCCGGCCTACGCGACGATCTGGCGCCGTAGCGTCGACACGCTCAGGCGCCAGCACGCCAGCTGGCTCGACGCCGTCCATCCGGACGACCGCGCGCGCCTTGCCGGACGCTGGGCGGCGCTGGCGACCCAGCCGCACTACGAAGAGGAGTTCCGCCTGGTGCTGCCGGACGGCGCGACGCGCTGGGTGCGTGACCGTCTGTTCGCGGTGCGTAACGCGCGCGGCGAGGTCTACCGCGTGGCGCGCGTGACCAGCGACGTCTCGGCAAGGCGGGAAATGGAAGCGCTGCTGCGCGCGGCCGACGCCAACAAGAACCAGTTCCTCGCAACTCTCGCGCACGAGCTGCGCAATCCCCTCAGCCCGATCCGCAATGCCGCCACGCTGCTTGGCGTCGGTGGCGAGAATGCGGCTGAGCGCCACGCCCATGCGCGCGAAGTCATCCTGCGCCAGGTCGACCACCTGGCGCACCTGGTCGACGACCTGCTCGACGTGGCGCGCATCTCGGAAGGCAAGATCGTGCTGCGGCGCGAAGAAGTCAACCTCGGCGCCGTGATCGCCCAGGCGATCGAGACCGCCGGCCCGCTGATTGCCGCGCGCGGCCACAAGCTGGCGGTGAAACAGCCGGACGGCCAGGTCTGGGTCGCGGGCGACCCGGTGCGCCTGGCGCAGTCGATGGGCAACCTGCTGCACAACGCCGCCAAGTTCACGCCGAAGGGCGGCGAGATCACCCTTGAGGTCACGCTGCACGGCGACGACGTCCACATCTCGGTCATCGATAACGGCATCGGTATCGCCGAGGACAACCTGCCGCGCATCTTCGCCATGTTCGCGCAGGCGGCGGTGCCGCCGGACCGCGCGCCGGAAGGGCTCGGCATCGGCTTGTCGCTGGTGTCGCGCCTGCTCGAGATGCACGGCGGCCAGCTGCGCGCCGCAAGCCCGGGCATCGGCTTGGGCAGTACCTTCACGGTGGAGCTGCCGATTTTGCGAACCGACGGGTCCGAGTCGGCCGCCGGCAGCAGCGCCGGGGAGAGCGGCAGCGCTTGCGGCCTGCGCGTGCTGCTGGTGGACGACAATATCGACGCCATGGAGATGATGGGCTTCCTGCTGACCGAAATGGGCCACGAAACCTGGACCACGTCGGACGCGAGCGAGATCGAGGCGCTGGCGCTGCGCCACCGGCCGCAGGTGATCGTGCTCGACATCGGCCTGCCGGGCGCGGACGGCTACCAGCTGGCGCGCATGCTCAAGGCGAATCCGGAGCTGACCCACATCCGCCTGGTCGCGCATACCGGCTACGGCTCGCCCGAAGACCGGCGCCGGGCCCAGGAAGCGGGCTTCGACGCCCACCTGGTCAAGCCGGCCGAGCTGGAAGACCTGGAAAAGGCGCTGCGCGGCTAAACCGTGCGCGGCGGTGAACTTACCGCCCCTCGGCCTCTCTTAATGAAACCAGCGACGTCATCCCGACGCCTGCGGGCTAGCCCAGGAGATCCGCCATGGTACAGCTTTCGACGCCCGGCACGCCGCTCGTGCTGGCCTGCGCGCAACTGAAGCGCAATACGCCGGCCGAGGTGGCCCAGGCCAACACTCCGTGGCGCGAAGCCTCGCTCGAATCCTGGCGCCGCCGCAACGCGGTGCTCGATGCCGTCTTCTACGACCTGAAAGTCATCGACCCGCAGGAGGCGGCCGCGCTCGCTCCCTGGCTGGCGCGCGAAGGCGCCTTGCTGATCGTGCCGCCCTCGGGCGCCGGCATGCTGCGCCTGTGCCTGGACATCGACGACTTCGCGAAAGAAGGCGGCGCCGGCACCCGCATCCTCGCCGTGGCCGGCGTCGGCAGCTCGGCACTCGGCACGGCCGCCTTTGCGCGCAACGTGGCCGACGCCTTCGGCGAACCGGTGGCGGCGGTGGTATCGGGCTATGGCCTGGCCGACCTGTTCACGGAAGCGCTCGGGGGCTGGTTCTGGTTCGGTACGCTGAACCGCATGCGCCACACGTTCGAACAGATCGACGAGCTCACGCGCGGCACCGTCTTCGACATCAGCCTTGCCGCCCCGCCGAACGTGGCCCACGCCAGCCTCGATACGCGCATGCTGTGCGCCCTGCTCACCGACAGCCGCTTTCGCTTTGGCCTCCTGACCGGGCATTCGAAAGGCAACCTGGTGATTTCGGAAGCGCTGTATGCGCTGCACGATGCCGGGGCCGACGCGCACCTGGCCGACATCGGCATCGTTACGGTCTCGGCGGCGATCGCCATGCCGCCGCGCTACCGCAAGATCATCGATGTGATGGGGGAGGTCGACTGGTTCGGAACCATGAATTCGAATTCGGCGATCAATGTGGAGGTCCGGCCGAAGAACGCGTGGCACCACACGAATACGGAGTTGATGTGCCACCTGCCGGTGCAGGAGGTGATGAGTGCCTTGCGGCGGGAGAGGGGAGCGGCGTTGCTGCATTAAGCAGGCGCGGGCTCGGAAATGCCGCACCAGAAAAAATGCCCGCACGCGGCGGGCATCGAACCGGACAAGCCGTCTTACTTCTCGCTGACCTTGAACTCGCCGAACGGCTTGAGCTGCTCGCCCACCGCCGCCGGGTCGCCGACCACGACGATCGACTGCGACTCCGGTGCGAAATACTTCTTCGACACATCGCGCACCTGCTGCGGCGTCACCTTCTGGACCAGCGGCACGTACTGGCCGAGGAATTCAGGCGGCAGGCCGATCAGCCAGTTCTGCGCCAGCGTGTTGGCGACCGCGCCTTGCAGCTGGTTGTTGATCAGGTAGCTGCCGGCGACATAACGCTTGTTCATCGTCATTTCGTCCGCGGGCACCAGCTCGCTGCCGATGCGCTTGTACTCGTTAAAGTACTCGGTCAAAGCCGCACCGGTGACTTCGTTGCGCACGTCGGCGCCGCCGACGATCGCACCGCCCACGCGGTTCATGCGCGCACCGGCCGAGGCGCCGTAGGTGTAACCCTTCTGCTCGCGCAGGTTCAGGTTCACGCGGCTCGAGAAGCCGCCGCCGAGGATGGTGCTGGCCAGGCGCAGCGGCACCTGTTCGTCGGCGCTGGCCTGGATGCCGGGAGCGCCGACGCGGATGGTCGACTGCACGCTGCCATCGCGGGCAAGCAGGACGCGCGCCGGCTTGGCCGCACGCGGCGCCGGTGCGGTGTCTGCCAGTCCCACGCCTTCGGCCTTCCAGTCGCCGAACGCAGCCTGGGCCAGCTTCATCGCGTCACGCTCGTTAATGCGGCCGCTGATCACCAGCAGCGTGCGGTCCGGACGGAAGCGCCTGGCGTGTTCGCTACGCAGCATGTCCTGCGTCACCGAGTTGATCGCTTCGGCGGTCGGCTGGGTGTGGCCGTACGGGTGCTCGCCGTAGACGGCCTGGTTGATCGCGCGCTCGGCGCGAAAACGCGGCGTGGCCTCGAGCGCGCGCAGGCCCTGGAGCGCGTTGGCCTTGGCCAGTTCGACTTCCCTGGCCGGGAAGTTCGGGGTGCGCGCGACTTCGGCCAGCAGCGCCATCATGCCCGCCGCCTGCGAGGAGACGGCGTTGGCCGATACGGAGATGCCGTCCGAGGCCGCGCCCGCAGCCACCGAGCCGCCCATGCCCTGGGCCGCTTCGGCGATGGCGCGCGAGTCGCGCCTGGCGCTGCCTTCGTTGATCATCCCGGCCAGCAGGTTGGCGAAGCCCGGATTGTCGCTGGCGTCGGCGGCAAAGCCGGCGCCGCGCACCGCCAGCACGTAGTCCACGCGCGGCAGGCCACGGCGCGGCACGACCCAAACGGTCATGCCGTTGGCGAGGGTCTTCTTGACGATCTTCGGCGTAGGGATCGGCTTGTCGGCGCCGTAGGCGGGCATGGCGGAGGAAGGGGACGGCGCTCTTGCCGCGGACGGGGCGTCCGCAGCAAAAGCCGCCGGTGCGAAGGCCAGCGAAACGGCCAGTGTCAGCATCAGTTTTTTCATCGATGCGCTCCTTATTTCCGGGTGCCGGCAGGCGGCGTGGTTGGTGCGCCGGCAGCGGCCACTTTGGCGACGGGCTTGCGGTCAATGACGGTGCGGTTGTTCTTCACCAGGTAGATCGACGCCGCGCGCTGGATGTCCTTCGAGGTCACGCCTTCGATCCAGCCCGGAATCTTGTTGACGACGTTGGCGTCGCCCCACAGCGTTTGTAATCTGGCCAGGGTGTCGGCGCGGCTGATGAAGCTCTCCAAACCGTTGTTCCAGTCGGCCAGCAGGCGCGTTTTCACGCGTTTCAGGGTTGCGTCGTCGACGCCGTCCTTGACGATCTTCGCGATCTCTTCGTCCATGGCGCCCAGGATGGCGTCGGCATTCGTGTTCGGCTTGTACATCGTGTACACGGTGAACAGGGTCGGGCCGTCGAATTCCCACGGGCTGGTCAGGCCGAACAGCACGTCGGTGTTGAGCGCCAGCTCGCGGCCCTTGACCAGGCCCTGGTACAACACGGACGCGTCGCCGCCGGCGAGCAGCTCGCCCAGCACGGCCATCGGCGCCTGGTCGCGGCTGCCGCGGTCCGGCATCTTCCAGGCCGCCGCCAGCGCCGGCACCTGGGCCAGCGCATCGCTTTGCTCGATGCGCTTTTCGACCGTGTTCAGCGGCTCGGTGAAGTCGCCGCCCTTCGGTACCGGACGCGCGGGAATGCCGCCGAAGTATTTCTGGGCCAGCGCGAAGCCCTGCGCCGGGGTCACGTCGCCGGCGATCGCCAGCACCGCATTGTTCGGGCCGTAGTAATCGCGGTGGAAGGCGCGCACGTCTTCCAGGCTGGCGCCTTCGAGGTCTTCGAAGCTGCCGTAGCCGTCGTGGTTGTTCTCCCACTTCTGGAACGCGTGCTGGCCGATGTCGATCCACATGAAGCCGCCGTAAGGTTGGTTCTTCACGTTCACGCGATCTCTTCCTTGACCACGTCCTGCTGGTTTTTCAGGGTCGCGGCGCTGAAGTCGAGCGTCTTCATGCGGTCCGCTTCCAGCCACAGGATCGGTTCGAGCGAGGAGCTTGGCGCGGTCTCGATGTAATTCGTAAAATCGGCGCGCGTCGAGCCGTTGTTGCGGCCACCGCCACCGGTGATCGTCTTGTCGAACACGCCCTTCGGTGCATTCGGGGTGCCCTGGAACATCAGGTGTTCGAACAGGTGGGCGAAACCGGTGCGGTTCTTCGGCTCGAGACGCATCCCGACGTGGTACACGACCGAGACGCCGACGGTCGGCGAACTACTGTCCGGGGTAACGATGACGGTCAGGCCGTTGTCGAGTTTCCTGGTATGGACCGGCAGGTCCCACTTGTCGGACGTTGCCGCAAGGGGAGCAGCCAGGACGGACACCGACAAGCTGAGCCCGGCCAGCAGGACGGGGAGTTGGCGCATGCGCATTGAAGACCTCACAAAGATGGCTGAGTCGAATGAAATCCGCGGAGCAGATGCACCCGCGGAGCATTTCATCTTAGCGCAAGGACATGTTAGAAAGTAATTATTTTGCGTATGCATATTGACCTAACGCAAGGCGGCGAGTCCGTGGATGTGTCGTCCAGGCCCGGAAATCTGCAGTCTGTCGCAATCCCGGTCGCGGCGATGGAGCCGCTCGCTATAGTGACTTCATTGTCAAACTGTATAAAAATTGTCGGGTAATCACAGTTTTGCTGGAACCCGGCAGGGCTTGCTGGTAGGGTGGCGCGCGTATGTACACGGTCTGTACGACGGCAGGGCCACGAACAAGAACATGATTCGAGAGCGGAGAAGCACATGACCCACTGTTTGAAGCTCGGCCTCGCGGCCCTCGGAATGCTGGCGCTGATGCGCATGGCAACGGCCGCGCCCGACACCATCACCGAAACCCGCCCGCTCGATGCGCGCGTGGTGCGCATCAAGATCGACGGCGTGGTGGACCTGCGGGTACGCCAGGGCAGCCCGGCCTCGCTGGTGCTCTCCGGAGACCCGCGCTGGATCGCCAACATGACGACGCTGCAAAGCAGCGACACGGTCGTGATCGGCACCGAGATGCACGAGATGCGCATGCAGCGCAAAAACGGGGTGCGCGCCGAGATCGTCATCCCGGGCCTGCGCGAAGTGAGGTCCGAAAGCGTCGGCATGACCGAGATCACCGGCTTCAAGGGCGACGAGCTGGAGCTGTCATTGGACGGCGCCGGTTCGATGAACGCGAATGTGGACTACCGCATCATCACTGCCAGCCTGGGCGGCGTGGGCAGCATGAAGCTGGCCGGCATCAACAGCGAACGCATCACGCTCGACCTGCAGGGCGCGGGCTACGTGAGCTTGACGGGACGCACCCAGTCCTTGCGGGCCGAACTGGGGGGACTGGGCAGCCTGGATGCACGGCAGTTCGCGGCCGATGCCGTCATGCTCAACCTGTCGGGCCTGGGCAATGCGACGGTCACGGCGCAAGTGAGCGCCAACCTGAACCTGTCGGGCATGGGGTCGGTCACAGTCTACGGCAAGCCGCTCAATCGCCGGGTGAGCGTCGATGGATTGGGCAAGGTCAGCTGGAAGTAAGGCCAAACGGGCGACAACGAGGTAGGCGAAAGACCGATCCACGCACAGAGACAATGAAAAAATTTATCGTAGCGATCCTGCTGGCGCTGGGCCTTGGCGGCACGGTGCAGGCGGGTTTCCCCGAGGGGGCGAGCGCGTACAACGCGCGCAACTACACGCAGGCGGTGCGCGAGATCGCGCCGCTGGCGCGCGCCGGCCATCCCGATGCCCAGCACTTGCTGGGCTTGATGTATTACATGGGCCGCGGCCTCGCGCGCGACTACAAGCAGGCGCTTCACTGGCACCTGAAGGCCGCGCAGCAGGGCAAGGCCGACGCCCAATACGTGGTCGGCGCCATGTACTACACCGGCAATGCCGTGCCGCAGGACCAGAAGCATGCGGTCACCTGGTTTCGCAAGGCGGCCGAGCAGGGCCACGGCGAAGCCCAGCATGCGCTCGGGCTCATGTACCGCTACCACGTGGCGGGCGTGCCGGGCGACCCGGTGATCGCCTACATGCTGTGGAATTTGGCGGCCGCCGGCGGCAACCACAACGCGGTCGGCCAGCGCGCGGCGATCGCGAAGACGATGACGCAGGAGCAGATCGAAGAGGCGCAGGCGCTGGCGCGGACCTGGAAGGTGGGGACCGCCTTGCCGACGCAATCGAAGACGGGTGGGGGATGAGCACCTTGAAGTCGCGTAACCTGCCTGGCTGAGATGAGCCGCCAGTCCAGCCGGCGGCTCGCCTGACTCATTGCGCGAGTGCCTCCGATTTCTGCTGCGCTCGCTTCAGCGCTGCCGCCCCCGCCGACCGGAACAGCGTCAAGGGCACCGCATTCCCCATCGCCTGATACCCCAGGTCGTTCGGATGCAGGTGGTCGCCGCTGTCATACGCCGGCAGGAAGCGCGTCGGGTGTGCCGGGTCGCGCGTGGCGAGGTCGAAGTCGATCACGCCGTCGAATTCGTCGCTCGAACGGATCCAGTTGTTCACCGCCTGGCGCACGACTTCCTTCTCCGGCGAGTAATAGCCCGCGCCTTCAAATGGCGTCAGTGTCGCACCGAACACTGAGATGCCTTTCGCATGGGCGCGCGCGATCACCTGGCGGTAGCCGGCAATCAGGTCGGCGGCCGGGATCGGCGTGGCGTTCGGGCTGTTGCCGATGTCGTTAATCCCGATCATCAGCGTCAGGTAGCGCACGCCAGCGGTGGCCAGCACGTCACGGTCGAAGCGCTCCAGGATGCTGCGGCCTCCCAGCAGGTTGGCCGGATTGCCCAGCAGGCGGTTGGCGCTGATGCCGCGGTTGACGACCCCCAGGCGGCCGTTGATGCCGATGACCGGATCGCGCACCGTTTGCAGGCGCCGCGCCAGCCAGTCGGGCCAGCGGTTATTGGTGTCAAGCGTGCTGCGCGTGCCGTCGGTGATCGAGTCGCCGAGGGCGACAATCGCTGGTCCCGCGCTGTCGACGTCGACTTCGGTGAGGAAGGGCCAGGAGGTGGTCAATCGCTGCACCGGGAGCGTGGCGGCGGCGGTGAAGTCGCCCGGCAGCGAGACATAGTTGGTCTGCGAGGCGACGTTGTGGATCGTGTTCGCCTCGACCGTACCGGGCAAATACAGGCTGACGGCGAGGTCGGCGAGGGCGGGCACGTTCAGTTCGACCGGGTCGGACAGCACCGGGGCGCCGATCGGAATCGTGACCGACGGGTTGCCGCCGAAGCTGAGCGCGCGGTCGGTGCCGGGCGCGACGTCGGACCCCGCGGCGCGCACGCCGATGCGGGCCGCGCCGATCCGCAATGGCAGCGTGCCGAATTCGTTGGATACGCGGATGCGCACGCGGTTGCCGCCGATGCTGGTGTGGACGATCAGGCGCAAGGTCTGGTCGGTGAAGGTCTGCAGGTTGGCTGCTGGCGGCGGGCCGGACGGGGCCGCGCCCCAGGTGCCGGTCCAGCGCTCGCCCGTCCAGTCCTGGGCGCCGGCGCCCTGCCCGGGCAGGGCGAGGGCAATGGCGAGCGCCGCGCAGCCGAGCAGCATGCCACGGCGCTGGCGGCAGGCAGGCAGGGGGCGGGAAAAGGCGCTTGCAGCGCGGTGAACGAAATCGGACAGGGCAGAGTGCATGATCGTGCTCCTTCGATGGTTGGACGGGACAGCTCAACTGCCTGAGCTGGCGTTCTCCAATCTATGCGGCAGGGGTGGGGCGGACAAGGTGGTTACGGACGAGTTCGTTGTGTTAGCTCTACAGTTCCGCATAAAGTTGATGCATTCGAGAATTTGTTTGCGTTTGAGCACAACAATAGGAAATTCATTCGCCGGCCAACAACAAACGGCACCGCTGCCGCTGACGTACAATTGTTGTTTTCTTAAGGGGGACTCAAGCATGCGCGCGATCGAAATCACCCAGCCGGGCAAACCCGAGGTCTTGCAGATGTGCGAGCGGCCCATGCCCGAACTGAAAGCGGGCGAAGTACTGATCAAGGTGCACGCGGCCGGCATCAACCGGCCCGACGTGTTTCAGCGCCAGGGAAATTATCCGGTGCCGCCGGGCGCGTCCGACTTGCCGGGGCTGGAAGTGGCGGGCGAGATCGTCGATGGCGATCTGGAAGGCAGCGGGTTCGTGAAAGGCGACATGGTCTGCGCTCTGGTGCAGGGCGGCGGCTATGCCGAGTACTGCGCGGCGCCCGTGGCGCAATGCCTGCCGGTGCCGAAGGGCTTCTCCATGGTGGAAGCCGCCTCGCTGCCGGAAACCTTTTATACGGTTTGGACCAATGTGTTCGACCGCGCGCGACTCTCCGAAGGCGAGACGCTGCTGGTGCAGGGCGGCACGTCCGGCATCGGCGTAACCGCGATCCAGCTGGCCACGGCCTTGGGGCACCGCGTGTTCGCCACCGCCGGCAGCGACGACAAATGCCGCGCCTGCGAGGAGCTCGGCGCCGAGCGGGGGATCAATTATCGGGACGAGGATTTTGTCGCGGTGGTGAAGGAGTTGACGAGCGGCCGTGGCGTCGATGTGGTCCTCGACATGGTGGCCGGCGATTATGTGGCGCGCGAGATCGATTGCCTGGCCGACGATGGGCGGATTGCCCTGATTGCATTGCTGGGTGGGGCAAAAGCGAACGTGGACCTGGGGCAGGTGCTGCGCAGGCGCTTGAGCATCAGCGGCTCGACCTTGCGGCCACGGCCGGTGGCGTTCAAGGGGGCGATTGCGCGCAACTTGCGCGAGCGCGTGTGGCCCTTGCTGGAGGCGGGGAAGGTCAAGCCTGTGATTTACAAGGTGTTTCCGCTGGAAGAAGCGGCTGCGGCGCATACGCTCATGGAGAGTAGTACGCATGTGGGGAAGATTGTGTTGCAGGTGGTTTGAGCGGATCCGCCACCAACGATCCTGTGCAATTCCATTGACGTCTTTCTAACACGCCCGCTCAGCCATTGTTTGACCGTCCCCTGAACGGCAGCTAGAATAGCGGGTTATTTGACTGTGGGGTAATATGCGTCCCAAACTCGTTGTAGGTAACTGGAAGATGAATGGCAGCCGCGCGAATAACGCGACGCTGCTCGCCGGCATTGTCGAAGGTCTCGGCAATGGCAAGGCGAACGCCGCCGTTTGCGTGCCGGCGCCCTACCTGCAGCAATGCGCCGATGTGCTGGCTGGCACGACGCTGGCCTGGGGCGCGCAGGATGTCTCACTCCACGCGAGCGGTGCCTACACCGGGGACGTCGCAGCCTCGATGCTGGTCGATTTTGCTTGCCGTTATGTGATCGTCGGCCACTCGGAACGTCGCGCCTACCACGGCGAGACGGATCACATGGTGGCGCAGAAGGCGCTGGCGGCACTCGATGCCGGCCTGACCCCGATCGTCTGCGTGGGCGAAACGCTGGCGGAGCGCGAAGCGGAACAAACAAATGTTGTGGTCGGCAAACAATTGTCTGCCGTGCTGGAACTGCTTGACGGCGATGCGGTGGAGCGTATCGTAGTCGCCTACGAACCAGTCTGGGCGATCGGTACCGGCAAGACGGCAACGCCGGCGATGGCGCAGGAAGTGCATGCGCAATTGCGCAGCCGGCTGCGCGAGCGCAGTGGGCTTGCTGCCGAGAAGGTCGCGATCCTGTACGGCGGCAGCATGAAGCCGGACAATGCGGTCGAGCTGATGCAGCAGGCCGACATCGACGGTGGCCTGATCGGCGGCGCGGCGCTCAAGGCGGCGGACTTCCTGGCGATCATCAACGCCGCGTAATCCACGCCAGGCTTCAGAATTCAGAATTTGCAACGTAGTTAAACTTGGAATGGAATTGGTATGAGCATGATGTTCAATCTGGTCGTTGTCGTGCAGGTCATCTCTGCACTGGCAATCATTGCCCTGGTGCTGCTGCAGCACGGTAAGGGTGCCGACATGGGCGCCGCCTTCGGCTCCGGCGCCTCGGGCAGCCTGTTCGGCGCCAGCGGTTCGTCGAACTTCCTGTCGAAGTCGACCGCGGTGGCCGCCGCCATCTTTTTCGCTTCGACCCTGTCGCTGGCGTACATGAGCAGCAACCGTACGCCTGGCACCGCGCCGAGCGGCGGTGTGATGGAGCGCATGGCGGCTCCGGCAAATGGCGTGCCGGCGAATGCCGGTACGAACGTTCCGGCAACCACCACCCCGGCTGACGCAGTTGCGCCGACCGCGGGCGTGCCAACCGCGCCAGGCACCGATGTGCCGGCCGGTCCTGCGGAAACCGTCCCTGCGACGGTCTCGCCGGCGCCGCCGGCATTGCCGGCTCAGGGCCCGGCGAAGTAATTGTCGTAGCGATTCGACGTGCTAGCGGGCGTTGAAGGCCTGGGCCTGGGCGGCCCCGCGGTTGGCCGCCCACCCTACGGTCCAGCAGTAAGCGCTCGCAAGAGCGCAGCAAGAACCTTGTAGTACCCCGGCAGTGCTCCATCAGAGCGCGTGTCCGGGTCTCAGGCCTCTTTCGCCATGTTTTCACAGGCGCAACGAAGGAAAGTTTGAGAAAAACCCTGTTTTTTCTTGCGATGCATCAATTTGAGCATTGAAAAAAGGTGCTAAAGCAGGGTAGAATACTGGTCTCCAGCCGACGTGGTGAAATTGGTAGACACGCTATCTTGAGGGGGTAGTGGCGCAAGCTGTGCGAGTTCGAGTCTCGCCGTCGGCACCAAGATATAGAAAAAGCCAGCAAGGGCAAACGAGCGATTGCTCTCATGCCCGAGCTGGCTTTTTTACGAGGATCATTCGTACGGTCCTGGTGGCAGGCACGAGGCCAGGATTGCGCGATGCGGCGCTGCAGGCATGCAGTGGATTCATTAACCGATCGTTCAAATAGGCTCCATCGTGAACCTCGAAAATTATTTCCCCGTTCTTCTCTTCATCCTGATTGGCGTCGGTGTCGGCGTCGCACCCCAGGTGCTCGGGTATCTGCTCGGACCGCAACGTCCTGATGCAGCAAAACTCTCCCCTTACGAGTGCGGCTTCGAAGCCTTCGAAGACGCGCGCATGAAATTCGACGTCCGGTACTATCTGGTCGCGATTCTGTTTATTTTGTTTGATCTGGAAACGGCATTCTTCTTCCCATGGGGCGTCTCCATGCGCGAGCTGGGCTGGACCGGCTTCGTTACGATGATGGTGTTTATCGCCGAGTTCGTCGTTGGGTTCTGGTACATCTGGAAGAAGGGTGCCCTTGATTGGGAATGAGCCATGGCTATTCATGAAGGCGTCTTAAACGAAGGTTTCATTACCACCACTGCCGATAAGCTGATCAACTGGGCACGCACCGGGTCGATGTTCCCGATGACGTTCGGCCTGGCCTGTTGCGCGGTCGAGATGATGCATGTGGGCGCAGCCCGCTATGACCTCGACCGCTTCGGCATTGTGTTCCGTCCATCGCCGCGCCAGTCCGACGTGATGATCGTCGCCGGCACGCTGTGCAACAAGATGGCGCCGGCGCTGCGCAAGGTCTACGACCAGATGGCAGAGCCGCGCTGGGTCATCTCGATGGGCTCCTGCGCCAACGGCGGCGGCTATTACCACTATTCGTACTCGGTGGTGCGTGGCTGCGACCGTATCGTTCCGGTAGACGTGTATGTCCCGGGCTGCCCGCCGACGGCGGAAGCTCTGCTGTACGGCATCATGCAGCTGCAGAACAAGATCAAGCGCACCAACACCATCGCGCGTTAACACTGCCGGATTCACCCCATGACGACAAAACTCGAAGTCCTCCAACTCGCCCTGGAAAAAGCCCTGGGCGAGGGCGCCGCCATGACGGCCGCGCTCGGCGAAGTCACCGTGGTGGTCAAGGCCGCCGACTACCTGGCCGCGATGCAGACCCTGCGCGACGATCCGACGCTTCGCTTCGAAGAAATGATCGACCTGTGCGGCGTCGATTACTCGCAGTATGGCGAAGGCACCTGGGACGGCGCGCGCTACGCGGTGGTCGTGCACCTGCTGTCGCTCGAACATAACTGGCGCGTCCGTGTGCGCACCTTCGCCACTGACGACGAGATGCCGATCGTGCAGTCGATCACGCCGATCTGGCGCGCCGCCAACTGGTACGAGCGCGAAGCCTTCGACCTGTACGGCATCCTGTTCGACGGTCACGGCGACCTGCGCCGCATCCTGACCGACTACGGCTTCATCGGCCATCCGTTCCGCAAGGACTTCCCGATTTCGGGCTATGTCGAAATGCGCTACGACCCCGAGCAGAAGCGCGTGATCTACCAACCCGTGACGATCGAGCCGCGTGAAAACATTCCGCGCGTGATCCGCGAAGAAACCTACGGGATGAAATAATGGCTGAGCTTAAGAATTACACCCTGAACTTTGGTCCGCAGCACCCGGCAGCGCACGGCGTGCTGCGTCTCGTGCTCGAACTCGACGGCGAAGTGATCCAGCGCGCCGACCCGCACATTGGCCTCTTGCACCGTGGCACAGAGAAGCTGTGCGAAACGCGCACCTATCTGCAGTCGGTGCCGTACATGGACCGCCTCGACTACGTGTCGATGATGTGCAACGAGCACGGTTACGTGCTGGCCGTGGAAAAGCTGCTAGGGGTCGAAGCGCCGATTCGCGCCCAGTACATCCGCGTCATGTTCGACGAGATCACGCGCCTGCTGAACCACCTGATGTGGCTGGGCGCGCACGCGCTCGACATCGGTGCGATGGGCCCCTTCCTGTACGCCTTCCGCGACCGCGAAGACCTGTTCGACGTGTACGAAGCCGTATCCGGCGCGCGCATGCACGCGGCCTACTACCGCCCGGGCGGCGTGTACCGCGACCTGCCGGACTTTATGCCGCGTCATAAAGAGTCGATCATCCGCAGCAAGAAGGCGATCGATAAACTGAACGAAGACCGCCAGGGTTCGGTGCTCGATTTTATCGAAGCATTCACCAAGCGCTTCGACGGCTATGTCGACGAATACGAAACGCTGCTGACCGATAACCGTATCTGGAAGCAGCGTACGGTCGGCATCGGCGTGGTCTCGCCGGAAGACGCGAAGGCGATGGGCTTTACCGGCGCCATGCTGCGCGGTTCGGGCGTGGCCTGGGACCTGCGCAAGACGCAGCCCTACGCCGTGTACGACCAGCTCGACTTCGATATTCCAGTCGGCACCAACGGCGACTCCTACGACCGCTACCTGGTGCGCATGGAAGAGATGCGCCAGTCGAACCGGATCATCAAGCAGTGCATTCCCTGGCTGCGCGCGAACCAGGGTCCGGTGATGATCGACAACCACAAGATCGTCCCGCCTGCGCGCGAAGAGATGAAGTCGAACATGGAGTCCTTGATTCACCACTTCAAGCTGTTCACCGAAGGCTTCCACGTCCCACCGGGCGAGGCGTATGCCGCGGTCGAGCACCCAAAGGGCGAGTTCGGCATCTATATCGTCTCCGACGGTGCCAACAAGCCATACCGCCTGAAAATCCGCACGCCCGACTATGCACACCTGCAGAGCCTGGACGAGATGTCACGCGGACACATGATCGCCGACGCCGTCACGATCATCGGTACCCAGGACATCGTTTTCGGCAGTATTGACAGGTGACGCTCACGTCCGATAAGTTCAAAGGCAGAAAGATTATGTTGTTATCCGAGCAGTGCTATAAAAAAATCGATCGCGAGTTGGCCAAGTACCCGGCCGACCAGCGCCAGAGCGCCGTCATGGCCGCGCTGGCCCACGCCCAGGTCGAACTGGGTTGGCTGTCGCCCGACACCATGCAGGAAGTCGCCGACTACATCGGCATGCCGGCCATCGCCGTGCAGGAAGTGGCGACCTTCTACAACATGTACAACATCCGCCCGGTCGGCAAGCACAAGATCACCGTGTGCACCAACCTGCCGTGCGCGCTGTCGGGTGGCGAACGCGCCGCCCAACACTTGAAGCAAAAACTCGGCGTCGAGTTCCGCGGCACCACCGAAGACGGCCAGTTCACCGTGCTCGAGGGCGAGTGCATGGGCGCCTGCGGCGACGCGCCGGTCATGCTGGTGAATAACCACCGCATGTGCTCGTTCATGAGCAACGAGAAAATCGACGCCCTGGTAGAGGAACTGAAATGACCAGCCTGCACGACCGTCACATCAATCCGCTGATCCTGAAGGATCTGAACGGCGAAAACTGGCACCTCGACGACTACGTCAAGCGCGGCGGCTATGCGGCCCTGCGGCGTATCCTCGAAGGCGGCATTACCCAGGAACAGGTCATTGCCGACCTGAAGGCCTCGGGCCTGCGCGGCCGCGGCGGCGCCGGTTTCCCGACCGGCCTGAAGTGGAGCTTCATGCCGCGCCAGTTCCCGGGCCAGAAATACCTCGTCTGCAATACAGACGAAGGCGAGCCGGGTACCTTCAAGGACCGCGACATCATTCGTTACAACCCGCATGCGCTGATCGAAGGCATGGCCATCGGTGCTTTCGCGATGGGCATCACCGTGGGCTACAACTACATCCACGGCGAGATCTTCCAGGAATACCTGCGTTTCGAAGAAGCGCTGGAAGAGGCGCGTGCTGCCGGTTTCCTCGGGGACAACATCATGGGCTCGACGTTCAGCTTCCAGCTGCACGCCGCCCACGGTTACGGCGCCTATATCTGCGGCGAAGAAACCGCATTGCTCGAGTCGCTCGAAGGTAAAAAGGGACAGCCGCGCTTCAAGCCGCCGTTCCCGGCCTCGTTCGGCCTGTACGGCAAGCCGACCACGATCAACAACACCGAGACCTTCGCTGCTGTCCCGTTCCTGCTGAACATCGGCCCTGAGAATTACATGGCGCTGGGCAAGCCGAACAACGGCGGCACCAAGATCTTCTCGATCTCGGGCGACGTCGAACGTCCGGGCAACTACGAGATTCCGCTGGGCACGCCATTCGCCAAGCTCCTCGAGCTGGCTGGCGGCATGCGCGGCGGCAAGAAGATCAAGGCCGTGATTCCTGGCGGCTCCTCCGCACCGGTGATCCGCGGTGAAGTCATGATGGAAACCGACATGGACTACGACTCGATCGCGAAAGCCGGTTCGATGTTGGGTTCGGGCGCGGTGATCGTCATGGACGAAACGCGCTGCATGGTCAAGTCGCTGCTGCGCCTGTCGTACTTCTATTACGAAGAATCCTGCGGCCAGTGCACGCCATGCCGTGAAGGCACCGGCTGGCTGTACCGCATGGTGCACCGCATCGAAAACGGCCAGGGCCGTCCGGAAGACATCGAGCTGCTGAACAACGTTGCGTTCAACATCAAGGGCCGTACCATCTGTGCGCTCGGCGAAGCTGCCGCGATGCCGGTGGAAGCCATGATCAAGCACTTCCGCGATGAATTCATTCATCACATCGAGCACAAGCAATGCCTTGTGCCCGCATACCTTTAAGCCAGGTCAGGTAACGATCAAATGGTTGAAATTGAATTAGACGGCAAAAAAGTCGAAGTCGCACCAGGTTCCATGGTGATGGACGCCGCAAACAAACTCGGGACCTATATCCCGCACTTCTGCTATCACAAGAAATTGTCGATCGCCGCGAACTGCCGCATGTGCCTGGTCGAAGTGGAGAAGGCGCCGAAGCCGATGCCTGCCTGCGCCACGCCAGTGTCGCCGGGCATGATCGTGCGCACCCACAGCGACAAGGCTGTGCAGGCGCAGAAGTCGGTGATGGAATTCCTCTTGATTAACCACCCGCTGGATTGCCCGATCTGCGACCAGGGCGGCGAATGCCAGTTGCAGGATCTGGCCGTCGGCTACGGTAAGAGCAATTCGCGCTACAACGAAGAAAAGCGCGTGGTCGCGCCGAAAGAAGCCGGCCCGCTGATCTCGATGGAAGAGATGGCGCGCTGCATCCAGTGCACCCGTTGCGTGCGTTTCGGCCAGGAAGTGGCCGGCGTCATGGAATTCGGCATGCTGGGCCGCGGCGAGCACTCGGAAATCACGACCTTCGTCGGCAAGACCGTCGACTCTGAAGTGTCGGGCAACATGATCGACCTGTGCCCGGTGGGCGCGTTGACCAGTAAGCCTTTCCGCTACACGGCGCGTCCGTGGGAACTGTCGCGCCGCAAATCGATCTCGCCGCACGATTCGCTCGGCACCAACCTGATCGTCCAGGTCAAGGGCGGCAAAGTGATGCGCGTGCTGCCGCTGGAAAACGAGAACATCAACGAATGCTGGCTCTCGGACAAGGACCGCTTCTCGTACGAAGCGCTGGACAATGCCGATCGCCTGATCAACCCGATGATCAAGCAGGGCGGACAGTGGCAGGAAACCGATTGGCAGACGGCGCTGGAATACGTCGCCCACGGCCTGCGCAACATCCGTCACGAGCACGGCGCCGACAGCATTGCTGCGGTGGCGACTGCCCACTCGACGGTGGAAGAGCTGCACCTGCTGAACAAGGCGATGCGTGGTTTTGGCGTGAACAACGTCGACTTCCGCCTGCGCCAGAGCGATTTCGCGCTCGATGGCAGTGTCACGCCATGGCTGGGAATGCCGATTGCCGAACTGTCGAACCTGAAGCGCGCGTTTGTCATCGGCTCCTTCCTGCGCAAGGATCACCCGCTGGTCGCGACCCGTCTTCGCACTGCTGTGAAGGGCGGCGCCAAGCTGTCGATCCTGCACGGTTCGGACGACGAGAACCTGATTCCCACAAGCAATAAAATGATCGCCGCGCCGACCGACTGGCTCGCCGCCTTGTCGGAAATCGTGTCGGCCGTTGCCGGCGCCAAGAACGTGGCTGCGCCAGGCGGTTTCGAGAACGTGCAGGCCGGCGACGTCGCCAAGGGCATCGCTGCTTCGCTGATCGCCATCGACGCCGACCTGCCGGGCGCTGTGCTGCTGGGTAACTCGGTTGCCCACCATCCTCAAGCCTCGCAGATTCACGCGGCCGCGCAGTGGATTGCGGACGCAACCGGCGCCAAATTCGGTTACTTCGTCGAAGCGGCGAATAGCGTCGGCGGCCACATTGTCGGCGCGACCACGAACACTGATTTGTTCAGCGTACCGAAGAAAGCTTATGTATTGCTTAACGCGGAACCGGAACTCGATGCCGCCAACCCGCAGCAGGCCATGGCCGCGCTGCAGGGCGCGGAAATGGTCGTCGCCATGTCGCCGTTCAAGCATGGCTTCGAGTATGCCGACGTGCTGCTGCCGATCGCGCCGTTCACCGAGACCGCCGGTACCTTCGTGAACTGCGAAGGCCGTGCACAGAGTTTCAATGGCACCGTCAAACCGCTGGGCGAGACCCGTCCGGCCTGGAAAGTGCTGCGCGTGCTGGGCAACCTGCTCGGCTTGACCGGGTTCGACTTCGACACCGCCGAATCGATCCGCGACGAAGCGCTGGGCAAGGGCGTGACCGATCTGTCGGACAAGCTGAACAACGTGGCGAAAATCGCCCCGTCGGCAGCCAACCGTTCGGAAGAGTCGGGTTCCTTGCAGCGTATCGCCGACGTGCCGATCTATTTCGCCGACGCGATTGCGCGCCGTTCGGAACCACTGCTGCGTACGGCCGACGGCCAGCAGCCGCTGGCACGCTTGCCGAAGGCGCTGGCTGACAAGCTGGGCATCAAGGCAGGCGACGTGGTGAAAGTCACGCAAGGCACCGGCAGCGCGCTGCTGGTCGCCGACATCGACGCCCGCCTGCCGGCGAACGTCGTGCGTGTGGCATGCGCCCATCCGGCAACCGCAACCTTGGGCGCCATGTTCGGCACCATCACCGTAGAACGAGCAGGGGAGGGCAAGTAATGGCAACGCCCGGTTATATCGATAGTTTTTACGAGTTCGGCGCTGCCAGCCCGATCGCTCCGGTCTGGCCCCTGGTCTGGACCGTGATCAAGATCCTGTGCGTGCTGCTGCCGCTGATGGGCCTGGTCGCCTACGCCACCCTGTGGGAACGCAAACTGATCGGCTGGATCCAGATCCGCGTCGGTCCGAACCGTGTCGGTCCGATGGGCCTGCTGCAGCCGATCGCCGATGCCTTGAAGCTGCTGCTCAAGGAAATCGTGATCCCGGCGAAAGCCACCACCAAGCTCTTCGTGCTGGGCCCGATCATGACGATCATGCCGGCACTGGCTGCCTGGTCGGTCGTGCCTTTCGGTCCCGGCGCCGCATTGGCCAACGTGAACGCCGGTTTGCTGCTGCTGCTGGCGATCACCTCGATCGAAGTCTACGGCATCATCATCGCCGGCTGGTCCTCGAACTCGAAGTACTCGTTCATGGGCGCGATGCGCGCGTCGGCCCAGATGATTTCCTACGAAATCCCGATGGGCTTCGTGATGGTCGTGGTGCTGATGGTCTCGGGCAGCCTGAACTTCTCGGACATTGTCGCCGGCCAGAACATCGGCATGGCAGCCTCGAATGGCCTGAACTTCCTGTCGTGGAACTGGCTGCCGCTGCTGCCGCTGTTCGTCATCTACTTCGTGTCGGGCCTGGCCGAATGTAACCGCCACCCGTTCGACGTGGTGGAAGGCGAGTCGGAGATCGTCGCCGGCCACATGGTCGAGTACTCGGGCATGTCGTACGCGATGTTCATGCTGGCCGAGTACGCCAACATGATCCTGATCGCCACGCTGGCCGCGATCATGTTCCTCGGTGGCTGGCACGCACCATTCTCGTTCCTCGAATTCGGCGGCGCATTCGGCGGCTTCTTCTGGCTGTTCGCGAAGATGTTCCTGCTGGTCTCGCTGATGATCTGGGTCCGCGGCACCTTCCCGCGTTACCGCTATGACCAGATCATGCGTCTGGGCTGGAAAGTGTTCATTCCGATCACGCTGGTGTGGCTGGTGCTGGTCGCCGCCGTCATGCAGACGTCCTGGAATATCTGGAAGTAAGGAAGCGCATTCAAATGAACCGAATTAAAGAAATCCTCGGCAGCCTGATGCTGACCGAACTGTTCAAGGGTCTGGCCCTGACGGGCCGCTACGCCTTGTCGCGCAAGATCACCGTGCAGTATCCGGAAGAAAAGACGCCGATGTCGAACCGCTTCCGCGGCCTGCACGCGCTGCGCCGCTACCCGAACGGGGAAGAGCGCTGCATCGCCTGCAAGCTGTGCGAAGCGGTGTGCCCGGCGATGGCCATCACGATCGAGTCGGCGCAGCGCGAGGACGGCACCCGCCGCACCACGCGCTACGACATCGACCTGACCAAGTGCATCTTCTGCGGCTTCTGCGAAGAGTCCTGCCCGGTCGACTCGATCGTCGAGACCCACGTGCTGGAATACCACGGCGAAAAGCGCGGCGATCTCTATTACACCAAAGAGATGCTGCTGGCCGTGGGCGACCGCTACGAAGCCGACATCGCTGCCGCACGCGCGGCTGACGCCAAGTATCGTTAAAAGAAAAGGTCCCGTCAGTCATGCAATTCACAACTGGTTTGTTCTACGTCTTCGCGGCCGTCATGGTGCTGTCCGCGCTGCGCGTCATCACTGCGAAGAACCCGGTGCACGCCGCGCTGTTCCTCGTGCTCGCTTTCTTCAACGCCGCCGGTATCTGGCTGCTGCTCAAGGCCGAGTTCCTCGCCATCGTGCTGGTGCTCGTGTATGTCGGCGCCGTCATGGTGCTGTTCCTGTTCGTCGTGATGATGCTCGACATTAACGTCGACCGCATGCGCGAAGGCTTCTGGGGTTACCTGCCGATGGCCTCGATCATCGGCGCGGTGATCGTCATCGAGATGGCGCTGGTGCTGTGGAATGGCTACAGCGGCTTCACCCAGACGCCGGAGGCGGCGCTGCTCAACATCGGCGGCACCAAGGAACTGGGCCTCCTGATCTACACCAAGTACATCTACGGCTTCGAAATCGCCGCCGTGATCCTGCTGGTGGCGATCATCGCCGCCGTGGCGCTGACCCTGCGCAAGCGCAAGGACAGCAAGGCCATCGACCCGGGCGCCGCCGTGCGCGTCCAGCGTAACGACCGCCTGCGCATCGTCAAGATGGCATCGGTGAACCAAGGTGCCATCGACGAAGCGTCGGTGGCCGCTGCGGCCGCCGCGGCAGCGCAGAACAAGGAGCAGAACTCGTGACTTTATCGCTCGCACACTACCTGGTCCTGGGCGCGATCCTGTTCGCGATCTCGATCGTCGGTATTTTCCTGAACCGGAAGAACATCATCATCCTGCTGATGGCCATCGAACTGATGCTGTTGGCAGTGAACCTGAACTTCATCGCCTTCTCGCATTACATGGGCGATGCGGCAGGGCAGATCTTCGTGTTCTTCATCCTGACCGTCGCGGCCGCCGAATCGGCGATCGGCCTGGCGATCCTGGTGGTCCTGTTCCGCAACCTGGACACGATCAATGTGGAAGACCTCGACAGCCTCAAGGGCTGACCGGTCTCGGTTGATTAACAATAACGATTAAGGTTCAACATGGCGGAGCAGCTTTCTTCCTCACTCCTACTCGCGGTGCCCCTGGCGCCGCTGGCGGGTTCGGCAATCGCCGGCCTGCTCGGTACCAAATTTCTTGGTAACGTGGTCGGCCGCAAGGTTTCTCATACGGCGACCATCCTCGGTGTCCTGATCGCCCTGATCATCTCGGTGCAGACCCTGATGGCGGTACTCGACGGCGCGTATTTCAACCAGGATCTGTACACCTGGATGCAGGTCGGCACCGTGAAACTGGCGGTCGGCTTCCAGATCGACACGCTTTCCGCAATGATGATGTGCGTCGTCACCTCGGTGTCGCTGATGGTCCACATCTACACGATCGGCTACATGGCCGAGGACGAAGGCTACAACCGCTTCTTCTCGTACATCTCGCTGTTCACGTTCGCGATGCTGATGCTGGTCATGTCGAACAACTTCCTGCAGCTGTTCTTCGGCTGGGAAGCGGTGGGCCTGGTGTCGTATCTCCTGATCGGCTTCTGGTACACCCGTCCGACCGCGATCTTCGCCAACATGAAGGCCTTCCTGGTCAACCGCGTCGGCGACTTCGGCTTCATCCTCGGTATCGGCCTGCTGCTGGCCGCCTCGGGCACGATGCACTACGGCGAAACCTTCCTGAAGGCCAACGAGCTGGCCGGCATGACCGTGCCTGGCATCGGCTGGCCGCTGCTCACTGCCGCCTGCATCTGCCTGTTCATCGGCGCGATGGGTAAATCGGCGCAGTTCCCGCTGCACGTCTGGCTGCCGGACTCGATGGAAGGCCCGACCCCGATCTCGGCACTGATCCACGCCGCGACGATGGTTACCGCCGGTATCTTCATGGTGGCGCGCATGTCGCCGCTGTTCGAGCTGTCGGACGGCGCGCTGTCCTTCGTCATCGTCATCGGTTCGATCACCGCGCTGTTCATGGGCTTCCTGGGCATCATCCAGAACGACATCAAGCGCGTCGTCGCTTACTCGACGCTGTCGCAGCTGGGCTACATGACCGTCGCGCTGGGCGCCTCGGCATACTCCGTGGCCGTGTTCCACCTGATGACCCACGCATTCTTCAAAGCGCTGCTGTTCCTTGGCGCCGGTTCGGTCATCATCGGCATGCACCACGACCAGGACATGCGCAACATGGGCGGCCTGCGCAAGTACATGCCGATCACCTGGATCACCTCGCTGCTCGGTTCGCTGGCCCTGATCGGTACCCCGTTCTTTTCGGGCTTCTACTCGAAGGACTCGATTATCGAAGCGGTGCACGCCTCGAACATCCCGGGCGCCGGCTTCGCGAACTTCGCGGTGCTGGCAGGCGTGTTCGTCACCGCCTTCTACTCGTTCCGCATGTACTTCATGGTGTTCCATGGCGAATCGCGCTGGAATCACCCGGTCAAGCACAGCGAAGGGCATGATTCGGATGCGCACCATGAGGAAGACGAGCATGGCCACGACGATCACCACCACCACGGCCTGCAGCCTGGCGACAAGCCGCACGAGTCGCCTTGGGTCGTGACCCTGCCGCTGGTCCTGCTGGCGATCCCGTCGGTCATCATCGGTTACCTGGCAATCGGTCCAATGCTGCACGGCGACTTCTTCAAGGACGTGATCTTCGTCGGTGAGAACCACACCGCGATGCGTACCCTGAGCGAAGAGTTCCATGGCGCCGCCGCGATGGCGATCCACGGCTTGCAGACCGCACCGTTCTGGCTGGCCCTGGCTGGTGTGGCCCTGGCCTACTACTGCTACATGGTCAACCCGCGCGTCCCGGCCTGGTTCTATGCCAAGTTCACATTCCTGCACACGCTGCTGGACAACAAGTACTACATGGACAAGTTCAACCAGGCAGTGTTCGCCGGCGGCGCACGCGGTCTCGGTAACGGCCTGTGGAAGGGCGGCGACCGCATGCTCATCGATGGCCTGATGGTCAACGGCAGCGCCAAGATGATCGGCTGGTTCTCGACCGTCACCCGTACCTTCCAGACCGGTTACATCTATCACTACGCGTTCGTGATGATCGTGGGCGTCATGGCGACCCTGCTGTACTTCTTCCCGTTCTGGCGCTAATCACAGGCAAAGAAAAAGACAAATGATGCAGTCTACGATCTCTACATTTCCTCCTTACCTGAGCCTGGCAATCTGGCTCCCGATCCTGTTCGGCCTGCTCGTGCTGGCCGTGGGACGCGACAAGAATCCGGGTGTCAGCCGCTGGCTGTCGCTCGCCGGCGCAGTCGTCAGCTTCCTCGTGACGATTCCGCTGATCACGAACTTCGACAACGCCGCCCACGGCATGCAGTTCTATGAAGTCACGCCATGGATCGGCGCCTTCAACATCTTCTACCGTCTCGGTGTCGATGGCCTGTCGCTGTGGTTCATTCCACTGACCGCCTTCATCAACATCATCGTGATCGTGGCGGCATGGGAAGTCATCGAGGAACGCGTTTCCCAGTACATGGGTTCCTTCCTGATGCTGTCGGGCCTGATGATCGGCGTGTTCGCGTCGCTCGACGGCTTGCTGTTCTACTTCTTCTTTGAAGCCACCCTGATCCCGATGTTCATCATCATCGGCGTCTTCGGCGGCCCGAACCGCGTGTACGCGGCATTCAAGTTCTTCCTGTACACGTTCTTCGGCTCGCTGCTGACCCTGGTCGCGATCATCTACCTGTACAACGTCTCGGGCACCTTCGACATCCAGAAGTGGCACATGCAGCCGCTCGACATGAAGGAACAGATCCTGATCTTCATCGCCTTCTTCATGGCCTTTGCCGTGAAGGTGCCGATGTGGCCGGTGCACACCTGGCTGCCGGACGCCCACGTCGAAGCGCCAACCGGCGGCTCGGTCGTGCTGGCCGCGATCATGCTCAAACTCGGCGCATATGGTTTTCTCCGCTTTTCGCTGCCGATCACGCCGGACGCCTCGCACTACCTGGCCCCGGTCGTCATCGTGCTGTCCTTGGTCGCCGTGATCTACATCGGCCTCGTTGCCCTGGTCCAGAAAGACATGAAGAAACTGGTCGCCTACTCGTCGATCGCCCACATGGGTTTCGTCACCCTCGGCTTCTTCATCTTCAACGACATGGGCGTGCAGGGCGGCATCATGCAATCGATCTCGCACGGTTTCGTCTCGGGCGCGATGTTCCTGTGTATCGGCGTGCTGTACGACCGCATGCACTCGCGTGAAATCGCCGACTACGGCGGCGTCGTCAACACGATGCCGAAGTTCGCCGCCTTTGCCGTGCTGTTCTCGATGGCCAATGCCGGCCTGCCGGCGACCTCGGGCTTCATCGGCGAATTCATGGTCATCCTGGGCGCCGTGCAGTTCAACTTCTGGACCGGCATGCTCGCTGCAACCGCGCTGATCCTGGGGGCCGCCTACTCGCTGTGGATGGTCAAGCGTGTGGTGTTCGGCCCGATCGGCAACAAGCATGTCGCCGAGCTGGTGGATCTGAACAAACGCGAATTCGCGATCCTGGCCGTGCTGGCAATCGCCACGCTGTACATGGGCCTGTATCCAGCACCGATCGCCGAGACGCTGCAAACCTCGGTGGCCGACCTGCTGCAACATGTTTCGGTCAGCAAGCTGCCGCAGCTGCCTCAATAAATCGACATCAACGCCATGAACAACACTTTGCTTGCGACAGTCGACACCAACCTGGTGCCGGTCTACGCCGAAATCTTCCTGCTGATCGCGGCCTCCGCGATCCTGCTGATCGACATGTACCTGAAGGGGTCGCGTCGGGATATCACCTACTACCTGTCGCTGCTGACGATCGTCGGCTGCGCGGTCTTCAGCTGGGCCGACTTCAACGCCGGCACGACGGTCTACACGTTCAACGGCATGTACGTGTCGGACCCGATGGCGAACCTGCTGAAACTGTTCACCTACCTCGCGGTCGGCCTGACGCTCGTGTACTCGCGCCAGTACGCCTCGGAACGGGGAATGCTGTCGGGTAACCTGGGCGGCGAGTTCTACGTGCTGGCGCTGTTCACGATGCTGGGCCAGATGATCATGATCTCGGGCAACAGCATGCTGTCGATCTACCTGGGCCTGGAACTGATGTCGCTCGCGCTGTATGCGCTCGTCGCCTTGCGTCGCGACCATGCGACCTCGACCGAAGCGTCGATGAAATACTTCATCCTCGGTTCGCTGGCCTCCGGCTTCATGCTCTACGGTATCTCGATGATCTACGGCGCCACCGGTTCGCTGAACCTGCCGGACATCGCTGCCAGCGCCGCAGGCGGCGCAAACCGGACGATGCTGGTCTTCGGCCTGGTGTTCCTGGTTGCAGGCATGGCCTTCAAGCTGGGCGCGGTGCCATTCCACATGTGGGTGCCGGACGTCTACCAGGGTTCGCCAACGGCAGTGACCTTGCTGCTGGGCGCGGCGCCAAAGCTGGCCTCGTTCGCGATGGTGCTGCGTATCCTGGTCGAAGGCCTGGGTGAGCTGGCCTATGACTGGCAGCAGATGCTGCTGGTGCTGGCCGTGCTGTCGCTGGCCATCGGCAACCTGACCGCCATTGCGCAGACCAACATCAAGCGCATGCTGGCCTATTCGACCATCGCGCAAATGGGCTTCGTGCTGCTGGGCATGTTGTCCGGTGTGGTTGGCGACGACAGCAGCAACATGGCGGCCGCCTACAGCGCCGCGATGTATTACTCGATCACCTATGTGCTGACGACCCTGGGCAGTTTTGGTTTGATCATGATGCTGGCGCGTTCGGGCTTCGAAGCCGAGCAGATCGCCGACTTCAAGGGCCTGGGCCGCCGCAGCCCGTGGTTCGCGGTCGTCATGACGATCCTGATGTTCTCGCTGGCCGGCGTGCCGCCGATGATGGGCTTCATGGCCAAGTGGGCAGTGCTGCAAGCCGTCGCCAACACCGGCGCCGTCTGGCTGGCAGTGATCGCGGTGATGTTCTCGCTGATCGGCGCCTTCTACTACCTGCGCATCGTCAAGACGATCTGGTTCGACGAAGCCGCCGATACCAGCCCGATCGTCACGCCAACCGACATGCGGGTTGCATTGTCGCTCAACGGTGTGATGGTGGTGGTGCTGGGCCTGGTCCCGGGCGCGCTGCTGAGCGTGTGCCTGCAGGCCATGCAGTTGACCCTCAAGTCGTAATCTCTTGGACATCTCGTTCGCCACCTGGATCGTTGTCGCCGCCGCCCTGGTGGCGGCCAACCTTCCGTTTGCGAACGAGCGCGTGTTCGGTTTCATTTCGCTGAAACCCGCGCCATCCGGCCAGGCGCGCACCAAGCCTTTTGTGGCGCGCCTGCTCGAGCTCCTTGTTCTATACTTCCTCATCGGCGCAGTCGCATATCTGCTGGAATCGCGCATCGGCAACGTGTTTGCCCAGGGCTGGGAATTCTATGCGGTGACCGGCTGCCTGTTCCTCGTGCTGGCGTTCCCAGGGTTTGTATTCCGTTACCTGAAACGCCGCTGATTGTTCCAATCAAGGCTTCACAGGAGTTACATGGATTCGCATCTGAAGGAAATCCGCCTCGATGGCGAGGTGGCCTATGACGGCAAGTTCCTCAAAGTTTCGCGCGACCGTATCCAGCTGCCGGACGGCAGCATCTCGCAGCGCGAATACATCCGCCATCCCGGCGCCGTCGTGATCCTGCCGCTGTTCGACGATGGTCGCGTGCTGCTCGAGCGCCAGTTCCGCTACCCGAACGATCGCGTGTTCGTCGAATTCCCGGCCGGTAAAATCGATCCCGGCGAGGAACACCTGGCCTGCGCGAAGCGCGAGCTGGAAGAAGAAACCGGCTACACCGCCACCGACTGGCGCCATGTCTGCACCATCCACAATGCGATCGCCTATTCGGACGAGCACCTGGAACTGTTCCTGGCCCGCGGCTTGACCGCAGGTGAGGCAAAGCTCGACGACGGCGAGTTCCTCGAGGTCTTCACCACGACCGTTCCCGAATTGCTCGACATGGTGAAGGCAGGGCAGGTGACCGACGTGAAGACCATCATTGGCGCCTTCTGGCTGGAAAAGATCGTGGGCGGAACCTGGTCGCCCGCATAAGTCATGAAACTGCCGTTTGCGTTGCTGCTCCTCTGCGTTCTTGCACCGGCGAGCGCGCGCACCGCCTTCCAGGTGCGCTGCGAAGACACGATCGGACAAAGCGTCTCGGTTCTGACCTCGCAGCAGAACGGCTACCGGGTCGACAACACGTACTCCTTTCATGGCTTGTCCAGCATGAAGGGCGACCGTACCCCGGGCAGCTATGTGCTGGGGCTGACGCGCACCGAGTCGCGCGTGGCGGTCGGCATCGAAGGGCGCATGCTGAGCGACCCGGCAACCGGTTACGAATGCGTGGCGCCGCGCCTCGAGGTCAGGTTGACCTACCTGCCGATCGTGGTCTACGTCGGCCGCGAATTTGCTCCGGGCACCTGCGCCTACCGCGAAATCCTGGCGCACGAACTGCGCCATCGCGATATCTACCTCGGCTTCCTGCCGCGCGCCGAGAAGGTCGTCAGGGAGGCACTTGCGCGCCGCTTCCAGGGCAAGCCGTTGTATGCGCCTGCAGGCCAGGTTCGCAATTTGCTGCAGCGCGAGATCAATGGCGCCTGGCTGCCGTTCATCAAGAACGAGATGGTCAAAGTCGAGCGCCTGCAAGCTGCAATCGACACGCCGCAAGAGTACGCACGTCTCGGCAAAGTTTGTGCAGGTGAGGTACAGTCGCTTATCAGACCGGCAAAAAGACAACAAACAACATGAATTCCCAGGCACCACGCTACTTCGCCTTGATCCCCGCCGCCGGTGTCGGGGCGCGCATGGCCGCGAGCGGACCGAAGCAATACCTGAAAATCGGCGGCAAACCGATGCTGCGCCACGCCATCGACGCCTTCCTGTTCAGCGAACTGATCGCGCACACCTACGTCGTGGTCAGCGCGGACGATCCGGTCATCGACAGCATCGTGCCGAGCCACGGCGTGACCGTGCTGCGCTGCGGCGGCGACACCCGCATGGAGTCGGTGCGCAACGGCCTGGCGGCGCTTGGCGCCACGCTGCGCGAAAACGACTGGGTGCTGGTGCACGACGCCGCCCGTCCCGGCCTCGATGACGCCCTCATCGAAAAGCTGATCACGACGACCGGTGAACATCCGGTCGGGGGCCTCCTGGCCTTGCCGGTGGTCGACACCGTCAAGCGCAGCATCGCCGGCGAACTCGGGACTGTCGCGCGAGAAGGCCTGTGGCTGGCGCAGACGCCGCAGATGTTTCGCTATAAACTGCTGCGCGAGGCGCTCGCGTTTGCCAGTGACCCGGTGCGCGGACCGGCCCAGTTTACCGACGACGCCTCGGCCGTGGAAGCGCTCGGGCTGTCGCCGAAACTGGTCGTTGGCCACCCACGCAACATGAAAGTCACGCTGCCGTCGGACGTGCGCATCGCCGAGATGTACCTGGCCACGGCCCAACCCGAATTACTATAAGAACACCATGGCACTCGCATCCTACAACCCGACCCCGCCATTTCGCATCGGCACCGGCTATGACTGTCACCGCCTGGTCGAGGGGCGCAAACTGATCGTCGGCGGCGTGACCATCCCGCACCGGCTGGGCCTGTTCGGCCACTCGGACGCCGACGTGCTGCTGCACGCGATCATCGACGCGCTGCTGGGGGCAGCCGCCCTGGGCGACATCGGCAAGCATTTTCCCGACACCGACCCGATGTTCGCGGGCGCCGATTCGCGCACGCTGCTGCGTGAAGCGGCCACCCGCGTGGTCGCGACCGGCTACACCATCGGCAACATCGACGCCACGATCATCGCCCAGCAGCCAAAGATGGCGCCGCACATCCCGCACATGGTCTCGCGCATCGCCGAGGACCTGGGCGTGTCGCCGCAGCAAGTGAACATTAAGGCCAAGACCAACGAAAAACTCGGCTACCTGGGCCGGGAAGAGGGCATGGCAGCGGAAGCAGTCGCCATGCTGATCCGCGCGAGCACTTGACGCTCTAATGTAAGCAATCGGGAGGACGACCTCCCCCCATCGTGGAAAGCACTCCCGGGACGGCCCGGCTCTTTCAAGGAGCTGAAATGGCCTGGACCATGCTGGTTGTCGCAGGAATACTCGAAGTCGTGTGGGCGTACGCCATGAAGCAGTCGGATGGCTTCACGCGCCTCCTGCCCTCGCTCGTCACGCTGGTCGTGATGGTGGCGAGTTTCGCCTTGCTGTCGGTCTCGATGCGGACCATTCCCCTTGGTACGGCCTACACGGTATGGACCGGCATCGGCGCGGTGGGTGCGTTTATCGTCGGCATCACCGTGCTGGGCGAACAAGTCAATGCCACGCGCATCCTGGCCGCCGTGCTGATCGTCTGCGGCCTGGTGTTGATGAAGCTGTCGGCGGAGTAATCCGTGGCCCCGCCAGCAAGACCCGCGCTTCGTTGTTAAACTCTCATTCCAATTCCGCCTGCATGCGCACGCGGCAATAATAACGGGATGATGATGAGCACCCACACCGACATGTCGCCGCGCGCCGCCTGGCTCCTGATCCTTGCCGCCAGCGCGATCCTGATGATCACGATGGGCGCGCGCCTGACGACCGGCCTGTTCCTCTCGCCCCTGAATACCGCAACCGGCCTGGGCGTGGCGACAATCAGCTTCGCGCTGGCCGTGGGCCAGTTCATGTGGGGCGCCTCGCAACCGGTGTTTGGCGCCATTGCCGACAAGTACGGACCGGCGCGGGTGATCGTGATCGGCGCGCTGCTGCTGGCGGGCGGGCTGGCGGCCACGCCTTTCGTGAGTTCGGAATGGGGCCTGCTGCTGACCATGGGGGTGCTCTCCGCGGCGGGCGCCGGTGCCGGCAGCTTTTCGATCCTGATCGGCGCTACCGCCCAGCGCCTGCCGCCCGCACGCCGCCCCTTCGCCTCGGGTTTCATCAATGCCGGCGGCTCCTTCGGCCAGTTCGTCTTCTCGCCGCTGATGCAATTCCTGATTGCCGGACCCGGCTGGATCATCGCCATGTTCACGATGGCGGCCACGACCTTGCTGACCATTCCGCTGGCCTGGCTGATGCGTGGACGCAAACCGGCGCAGCCGACCGTCGCGGCGGCCGGTGCTGCACCCATCGTCGGCATCGGCCTGACCCAGCAGCTGAGGGAAGCGCTGCGCGACCGCAGCTACCTGTGCCTGCATGCGGGCTTTTTCACCTGCGGCTTTCATATCGCCTTTCTCGTGACCCACTTGCCGGGGGAGGTCGCGCTGTGCGGCCTGCCGGTCGGCGTGGCCGGCACCGCGCTCGGATTGATCGGCCTGTTCAATATCGCAGGCAGCCTCACCGCCGGCGCGTTGTCGACACGCTATCGCATGAAAAACCTGCTGGCGCTGATGTACTTCAGCCGTGCCGTGATCATCGCCCTGTACCTGCTGGCGCCGAAGACGGCGTTCACCTTTTATGTGTTCGCCGGCGCGCTCGGCTTCACCTGGCTGGCCACAGTGCCGCCCACCGCCGGCCTGGTCGGTAAACTGTTCGGCACGCGCTACCTGGCCACGCTGTTTGGCCTGACGCTGCTGTCGCACCAGATCGGCGGCTTCTTCGGCGCCTGGCTCGGCGGCCTGTCGTTTGTCCGCTTCGGCGACTACAGCTGGATGTGGTACGCCGACATCGCGCTGGCACTGGCGGCGGCCCTGGTCAACCTGCCGATCCGCGAAGCGCCGGTGGTACGCCCCGGCGTGCCGCTGGCGAAGGCTTGACGCATGGCGCGCGACAGCTGGGCCTACCGCGAGGTGGCCGTGCACTCGGTGCCTGACCCGCGCAGCGGCCGCTTGCGCATCCGCCCGATGCCGGGCCAGGCCTTTGCGCCCTCGATGCGGGTCCAGTGCGCGCGCGCGTTGAGCGACCCGGCACGGTACCCGGCCGGCACCCGTTTCCTCCTCAACGCCAAGCTCAGCGACCGGCTCGGCGGCGAGCCTTTCCTGTTCGCCTGGCATGGCGACAAGGTAGAGGTGCTCAGTGCGGCGCAGGCGCGCACGTTTCTCGCGGCATTCCGGCGCGGCCGTATTTGAATGGCGGTTACCATCGACATTTTGACAACACAGAAAGAGGATCGCATGACATCGAAAAAAATCGCAATCATCGTGGGCAGCCTGCGCAAGGACTCGTACAGCGGCAAGCTGGCGAAGGTCATGACTGAGCTCGCCGAAGGCAAGCTGGACATGGAAATCGTCGAGATCCGTGACCTGCCGATGTATGACCAGGACATCGACACCGCGACCCCACCGCCGGCCTTCACCGCCTTTCGCGAGCGGATTCGCGCCGCCGACGGCATCCTCTTCATCACGCCGGAATACAACCGCTCGGTGCCGGGCGCGCTGAAGAACGCGATCGACGTCGGCTCGCGCCCCTACGGCAAGGCTGCCTGGACCGGCAAGCCCTGCGCCATCGTCAGCCAGTCGCCGGGCGCGCTCGGCGGCTTCGGCGCCAACCACCACCTGCGCCAGATGCTGCCTTTCCTGGCCATGCCGGCCATGCCTTCACCGGAAGCCTATCTGGGCGGCATCGCCGACAAGTTCGACGGCGACACCCTGACCGACGCGTCGCTACGTGCATTTTTGCAAACTTTCGTCGACGCGTTTGCGGGTTGGGTGGAACGTCAGGCCGGCTGATTTCTCCAGGGAACTGGTTCCATGCACAGTGCTTATCTTCTTGTTATTGACTGCGCACGTTTGATCTAGCGCAAACAGTCGACCTCGTGCTGCCCTAGCCTTGATGCTTCGTTCAAAGGCGCCCGTCCTTCCCGGACATGGCGCCTCCGGACGAAACTCCGGCGCGGGCCTCTGGGCCATGCGCCGGACTACTCAAATAACCACTACCCATGAAGAGGCCACGCATGTATCCATTTTCACAATCGATCACCCCTGCAGTGCGTACCCATCTGGACGCCCAAACCGCGTTCATGAACGACATGTCGAAGTCGCTGTTCCAATCCTTCCAGCAGATGTGCAACCTGAACATCCAGCTGGTGCAGACCATGCTCGAGGAAACGGCGCTGGCAAGCCAGCAGATCCTGACGGCCGATCGCCAGAGCGAAGTTTTGAGCGCCGCCGCCTCGCGCGCCCAGCCCGCCACTGAAAAGCTGCGTGCTTACCAGCAGCACATCTCGCGCGTTGCAGCCGACGCCCAGGTCGAACTGGCACGCGTGACTGAACAGCACGTGCAGAAAACGACCCAGACCGCGCGCCAGCTGGCCGACGAGGTGTCGCGCAATGCGACCGAAGAAACCCAGCGCGGCCTGCGCCAGGGTCAGGACACGCTGCAGCGCTTCGTCGATCCGTTCAAGACCGGCAACGGCCATGACCGTGCCCAATCGGGTGCCCCAGCCGGCGCGAGCATGCAAAGCGGCGGCGCCGGATCGAGCCAGGGCAGCACTTCCGCGAAGCCGGAAGGCACCCCAAGCGGTTCCCAGACCGGGAAGGGCGCGCAGCACAACACGTAAGCCCTACTCGCCGCTACCGGCGCCGCCTCCGTCCTGCCGTTCGCGGTCGAGCTTTACTTTCATGGCCGCGACGTCCGCCAGGAAATCGTCCACGCTGTCGTCCGGCGTGGCGCGCATCTCCGGCGGCAGCAGCACAGACATATAGAGTTCGTCGGCCAGGCGGCCGTTGCGCTGGTCGTTGCTGATCAGGACCAGGCCCGAACCGAGTACCGCCAGCGCCGCGCAGATGACCGCGTAGCGCTTGCGCGGTTCGGGCTTGACCGTCGCCAGGTGAAAGTACACCATGCCCGCCACCAGCAGGATCGCCACGTGCGAGCCATAGCGGGTAAAGACTTCAATCGACCACGCGTAGCCGACGGCGGAGGATGCCAGCCGGAACAGCATCAGCGCCGCGATGCCGCACCCAAAAACGAACAAGTGACGGCCGAGCCGGGCGTGGCGTCCGAACAGGCGGTTACCGAACGCCCACAGGCCACTCCACACCAGGCCGGCACCAAGGCCGTAGGCCAGCGCCAGCAGGTAGCGAAATGGCCGGAACGGCTGGGTGTCGGCAAGCCACATCGTGAACAATGCGACGATCGACACCAGCAGGGCGCCGGCCAGCCCCGGCAGCGCGCCTTCCCAGCCGTGCATGGTACGGTCGACCAGTTCCGGCGGCACCGGAAAGTCCGCCGCCCGGATGCGCAGCGTGGTGTGGCCGAGCCGTACGACCGTATTGCCCGCCAGCGCCAGGCGGGAGCCGCGTTTTCCCGCGTGATTGATGCCATTTTTGGTGCCGAGATCCGTCAGCACCAGGGTGCCGTGCGCGTCCACGTCGACCAGCGCATGGCACGGGGCCGCGTAGGCGTCATCGAGGATGTAATCGTTGTCGTAGCCGCGACCGATGCGGATCGGCAAGGTCTCAACCCGGTGCCGGTGCAGCACGTCGCCGCTCCGCGCGAGGGTTTCGATGAACCACGGGCCCGTCATAATTTTCCGCTGCGCCCGAGCGCGTTCAGAAAGGCGCGCGCCACACGCATGCCGTTTTCATACGAGACGCCGGAGACGTCGAGCCGGCTTTGCAGGCTGGCCTGCGGATTGTCGGTGCTGGCGGTGAGCAGGGTGAAGTTGTACAGGCCCGGGAACTTGCGGTAGGCGCGCACGCAGGTCACGGCGCGCAGCGGCAGCGTGTTCGAATGCACGAAGCGCTCGCTGCACAGCGGCCCGGTCAAGCGCGCGTCGCGCGTCTTGCCGAGCCGGTCGACGCCGAACTGGCTGCTGGCCAGGGCCGCGAAGCGCAGCGGATGCAGGGTCGCCGAGCGCAGGTACTGGTGGGTCATCGACACCTGGCCGGTCTGCTGGGTGTCCGAGACATAGATGGCGGACTCCATTGCGCAGCTGAGCGTATCGGCGCTGTAGGTCGCTTCCATCATCACGTTCGAGCGGCCCCAGCAGCGTACCTGGCCGGATTCGCGCACCGGCACCAGGTAAGGGCCCATGTTCTTGATCGAGAGCGGGGTGTCGAGCAGCCGTGCGACCATTGCACGCTGGTGCGCCAGCAATTGCTCGGCAATCAGGGGATTGAAGTCCTTCGGCCTTGCACGCTGGCCCGCGACCCGGCGCAGCAACTCCTGGGCATATTTCACCGGCACCAGGAAGCTGACCGCTTCGCCGTCGCGCCGCTTCGATACGTTGATCCCGGCGACGGTGCCGCCAGAGGTGACGCTGGGGCCGCCGCTCATGCCGGAATTGATCGGGCCGCTGAAGATCAGCTGATCGTAAAAGCTGCGGCTGACCACGCCGTTGTAGGCTCCTTCGGAAATCGCGAAGCCCAGGTCGAGCGGATTGCCCAGCGAGTACAGGTCCTGGCCTTGCCTCAGTTTCACGGGTTGCTCGGGCACGATGAAAAAACCGGTGCCGTTGCGGTTCACGCGCAGCACCGCCAGGTCGTGCAGCACATCGACCGCCAGCAGTTCGACTGGCCCGCGCTTGCCGTCGGTGTCGACGAATTCGCCGGCATACACCTCGGGATCGAGCGCCATCTGCGAGACCACATGGTAATTCGTGAGTACCAGGTTGCTCGTTCCTACCAGGAAGCCCGAGCCGACCGTGGACTGGGTGCGCCCGTTTTTCAGCAGCATGCGGATCTGCAACAGGTCGGCCTGGGCCGACGAGTACAGCTGCTGGGCGGCGGAAGAGGGCGGGGGCAGGGCAGTCGTGGTGTCGAGTTCGCCGGGGCCGGGTGCGGGCGGCGTGGTGCCGGGTGGCGTTGCCGGCGGGATCGCGAGCGGCGGCGCCGTCCCTTCCCTGGCAGCGGGCAACGGCGCTGCCGGCTGCGCGCGCACAGCCGGCGGGACTCCCGCGGGGACCGCAAGGGCGCTGCCCAGAGAGCAGGACAGGAACAGGCTCGTGGCGAATTTCATGGCGGTGGCGAAGGCGGGCGGCGCCGCCCGGGGCCAGCCAGCACGATCAGCAGTCAGTGACTCCTAGTTTGCCACCCTATGTGTTTGTCTGCAGAACGTTACAGTTCGCCATCTTCAGGAACCAGCGCAGCCTGCGGACTCATCATGTGGCCGAGCTTGGCCTGTTTGGTGTCGAGGTAGCTGTTGTTGAAGGCATTCCGGTTCACCAAGAGCGGCACCCGTTCGGTCACCTCGATGCCCAGGCGCGTCAGGGCGTCGATCTTGCGCGGGTTGTTGGTCATCAGCTTGACTTGCCTGATGCCGAACTGTTCCAGCATCGGCAGGCACAGCTCGTAGTTGCGGGCGTCGGCATGAAAGCCCAGCTGCAGGTTCGCTTCCACCGTGTCGGCGCCGGCTTCCTGCAGGCGGTAGGCGCGGATTTTATTCACCAGGCCGATGCCGCGGCCTTCCTGGCGCAGGTAGAGCAGGGCGCCGCGGCCCTCGGCGGCGATGCGTTTCAGCGCGCCTTCGAGCTGGGCGCCGCAGTCGCAGCGCTGCGAGAACAGCACGTCGCCGGTCAGGCATTCCGAGTGCACCCGCGCCAGCACCGGCTCGCCATTGCCGATGTCGCCCAGCGCCATCACCAGGTGCTCTTTACCGGTCGAGTGTTCGACGAAGGCGTGCAGCGTGAACTGGGCCCAGGGCGTGGGCAGCGCGCAGGACGTGACGTAGTCGAGCAGGGAAGCGGCGGGCGTTGCGTTGTTGGACATGCTGTGCTTTGGTGCGGATGGATGTAACCGGTAAGTATAAGAGAAATCGGCCACGGCCGTGCGCCTGAGGCCTCGCCAGCCCCTTGGAACCTGGCCTTGGAGCCTATCCCGGCAGCGACTCCAGGCTACTGGGATAGGCTCTTAGCGTCTGCCCCGCAGCGGATCGAGCAGGCCGCGCAAGTCGTTGTGGTCGAGTTCGTACATCAGGGCCAGCAGTTCGCCAAGTTCGCCGCGCGGAAAGCCTTCGCGCGCGAACCAACCGAGATAGTGGCCGGGCAGGTCGGCGATTTTTCGGCCTTCGTACTTCCCAAAAGGCATCTCGCGTGTCAGCAGCAGGAGCAGGTGTTCAGGTTTCATCGTGACGCTACTTTAGCAAAAACCGCAAACGGGTTAGCATGAACGCTCTTGGGAGACCGCCATGGACATTGAATTCGACCTCGACCGCTTCGTCAGCGCCCAGGATCCGGTGTATTCAGATGTCCTGGCCGAACTGCGCACGGGCAGGAAGCGCAGCCACTGGATGTGGTTCGTGTTTCCGCAAATGGCCGGGCTGGGCCAGAGCGAGATCGCACGCCGCTACGCCATCGGTTCGAGCGACGAGGCCGCGGCCTACCTCGCCCATCCGGTGCTGGGCCCGCGCCTGCGCGAATGCGCGCGCCTGGTCGCCCTGCACCCCGACATGGACATCGGCGCCATCTTCGATAGTCCCGACGACCGCAAATTCCATTCGTCGATGACGCTGTTTAACGACATCGCCCCCGACGAAGCGGTGTTCCAGACCTGCCTGGACCAGTTCTTCGACGGCCGCCCTGACCCGGCGACGATGGCACTGCTGTAAGCGTTACGTCCCGAAATCGATCGTCACGGGCAGGTTCGGCGCCTGCCAGCGGTAGCGGCGGTCGAGCACATCCCGGTGCGCTTGCGCGCCGCGCCATTCGATGCCGAGCAGGTGCGCCAGGCTGAATCCGAACCAGTCGCCGCGTACCGGCATCCCCACAGCCTGGCTTGGCGCCGGGGCGCCGAAGGAACTCCACAGCATCAGCGGAATGCGGTAGCCGTCGGGCGTGGTCGCGCTGTGGCCGGCGCGGTCACGCGTGTGGCCGACCTCCTGCCCGTGGTCGGACAGGAACACCCAGGTCTGCCTGCCCGCCGCCGCGCGTGCGAGGTCGAGCGTGGCTGCGACCGTGCTGTCGTGATAGCGCACGGCCGAATCGTAGTCATTGCGCAGTTCACGCAGCCAGGCGGGACGCCCTTCGCTGCGCATGCGCGCGTCGACACGGTCGGCGGCATGCGCGAACGGGTCCAATCCGTCCGGGTGGCGCATCCGGTAGTGCGGGTGCAGGCCGAGCATGTGCAGGACGATGAGTTTGCGCGGGGCCGGATCGGCGAGTGCCGCGCGCGTGGCCGGCAGCAGTTGTTCGTCGAGCGCGCGCGAGGCCCGGCCCGGGGTGTTGTTCAGGAGGTGCACCTCGTCGGCCAGGCGCGCGTGCTCCTGTTCGATCGCCAGGTCGTTGTGGTTGCTGATCCAGAAGGTGCGGTAGCCGGCGGCCCGCGCCAGCGCCAGCAGGTGGGTGCGCTCCTTCGCTTCGGGGCTGCCGAAATAGAACAGGTTGCGCAGCGCCGGCACGGTCGAGGCGTTCACCGACCAGGCATGGCGAAACACTTGCAGCTGCCCGCCCAGGGTGCGCTCGCGCTCGAGCAGCTGCGGCGAGGTCTGGCGCGCATAGCCGTAGTTACTCAGGTTACTGCGGTTCATGCTCTCGCTGATGACCAGCACCAGGGTGTCCGGTGAGGCGCCCGACAGGGTCGGCCCAATGGCGGCGGCGGAGCTGAGCAGTTGCGCGCGCTGGCGATCGAAATCGGCCCATTGCTGGCGCAGGTCGCGCACGTCCTGCACCCAATGCGGCCAGAAGGCAAACGGGTGATGGCGCCGCCACGGGTTGCTCACGAAAGCGCTCAGCACCAGTATTGCGATCAGCAGTGCGACGGCAATGGCCGGGCCGCGCAGCCGCGGCGCTGCCGGCGGCGAACGCCACCAGGCGAAGAGGCCCGCCCCCAGCACGGCCACGCACAGCAGGGCGAACCCGGCCCAGGCCAGCAGGTCGCGCCAGCACATGTTTACGAATTCCATCGACTCGCCGCCGGTCGTATTCGCCACCGCGCTCAAGACCATGGCGCTGTTGGGCAGCGTATCGTAGGCCGACATCAGGAACCCGCGCAGCGCGCCATCGAGCACGAAGCCCAGGCAGAGGCCGAAGCACAGCAGGCCCTGGGCCAGGCGCCGCGCGCGGGTACGCATCGGCCACCATAGCCAGGCCCAGGCCGGCACTGCCAGCACCAGCACCTGCCACCTGCGCGTGCCCTCGTGGCCCGCAAGGATCGCGCCGAGCAGGGCGGCGCAGATCAGCAGCAGCGGCAACGCGCGGCGCAGGGCGAGCGCCGGATGCGCCACCAGGGCAGCCTGCGCGAGGCGCGCGCGCTCATAAACGCTGGAATGCATGGCGCAGTCTCGTTCAAAGGTTGCAATACAGGAAGAAACATTCTTTCCGGAAGCGAGTGTAATACCGTTGGCGCCGCGTATGCACATCGCGTGAGAAAAAACTTTTTCGCGTGGCAATGATGACATCGCAACGCAACAGCATGGACTGAACTTGCGCGAGGAGAAATTGAGGTTGTGCGTATAATCTGCGGCGTAACTGTCTTCTCTTATCAGAAAATAAAAAACTTATGGCTTCATCATCCGATAACATCAGCATGGCCGTCTTCTGCGACTTCGAGAATGTCGCACTGGGCGTACGCGACGCGAATTACGAGAAATTCGACATCAAGCCGGTCCTCGAGCGCCTCCTGCTCAAGGGCAGCATCGTCGTCAAGAAGGCGTATTGTGACTGGGACCGCTACAAGGGCTTCAAGTCGACGATGCACGAAGCGAACTTCGAACTGATCGAAATTCCGCACGTGCGCCAGTCGGGCAAGAATTCGGCCGACATCCGCCTCGTCGTCGACGCCCTCGACCTGTGCTACACCAAGTCGCACGTCAACACCTTCGTCATCATCAGCGGCGACTCCGACTTTTCGCCGCTGGTGTCGAAACTGCGCGAGAACAACAAGCAGGTGATCGGCGTGGGCGTGAAGCAGTCGACCTCCGACCTGCTGGTCGCCAACTGCGACGAATTCATCTTTTACGACGACCTGGTGCGCGAAGTTAGCCGCGCCGCCGCCAAACGCAAGGAAGTACAAGAAGCACGCAAAGCCGCCCCGCAGAACAACAAGCGCCCAAGCGACGACCGCCGCAAGGAAGAACTCGAAGCGCGCAAGACCCAGGCACTGGAAATGGTCGCCGAGACCTTCGATGCGCTCGTCTCCGAGCGCGGCGATACCGGCAAGATCTGGGCTTCGCTGCTGAAGGACACCCTGAAGCGCCGCCGTCCGGAATTCTCCGAGGTGTATTACGGCTTCCGCACCTTCGGCAACCTGCTCGAAGAAGCGCAAGTGCGCGGCCTGTTCGAATTCGGACGCGACGAAAAATCGGGCACCTTCGTCTATCGCAGCAGCGGCACGATCGCCGCGCTGCCGTCCGAGGGGCCATTGTCGCCCGAGACCATCCTCGCCGGTAGCGACCTCATTGCCGAGGGCGACGACGCACCCGCGGCGGTCGAGGCAAAGGAAGAGGGCAAGGGGAAGGGCCGCACCCGCGGTGGACGTGGCCGCAAGAATACCCGCGGCGACACGCCGTTCGTGGCCGTGACGCCGGACGAGGTGGCGGAGGCGGAACCGGTGGTGGAGAAAGAGGCCGACGCCGGATCCGAGGCCTGGCCTGCGCCGCCCGCCCTCGAAGAAGTGATCGCCGTCGTCGAACCGGCAGTGCTGGAGGAAGAGGCGCCGGCGAAAAAGGAAGGCCGCCGCGCGACCCGCAAACCGGCTGCCAAGAAGGCTGCTGCCATGCCTGTCGAGGCCGCAGCCGAGACCCTGGCGGCCGACGCAACGCCGGCCCCGGTGCCGGTCGCCGAGGTCGCAATACCGGTGGCGGCGCTTGCCCGCGATGACGAGGATGACGACGTGTTGCCTGGCGATGTAGACGGGAACGTCGCATCGAACGACAACACTGCCACGCGCACCTCATCCGGTCGTGGCGCAGCGAACCGCCCGGCACGTAAATCCGCGGAACGCAAACCGGCGGAACGCACGCCGGCGGCGCGCACACCGGCGGCCCGCAGCCGCCGTCCGGCCAAGCCGAAGGGCACGCCGGACAATTCGTAAGCAAGCTCGCACGAAGCCGGCCGCCAGGGCCGGCGCAGGTGGCAGCATACCGGCCCCTGGCGGCCCGGAGATCCGTGCGGGCAAGCAGGGTGCAGGGCGCGCGGTCGGAGCGATTGACCATTCACCGTGGTAAAGGAGATGTCATGCGTGCGCTTGCCGGAATGCTGCTGTCCTTCGTCGCCCTCCTGCCTTTGGTGCAGGCCGCCCCGCCTGCGCCAAAAGCGAGCCATCCCATCCTCGGCATCTGGCGCCTGGCGCTGCCTGAACTGCGCTGCGTCGAAACCTACCGCTTCCGCGGCGACGGCACCACCCTGGTGACGAGCAAGGAAGAAATTTCCGAAAGCGAATACCGCATCCCCGACGCGCCCAGCGCAAAAGGCTTCTACAAGCTGGAAGACCGCATCGTGAAGGACAACGGCAAGAAGGATTGCTCGGGCGAGATCATCAAGGTCGGCACCCAGGCCACCAATTTCCTGCGCTTCCACCCGTCGGGGGCGCTGTTCCTGATGTGCAGCGACGAGACGATGGAGGCCTGCATCGGGCCGTTCGAGCGGGTGGAGGGAGAGGAGGCGTAGCGATGCCGGTGGCTGACGGTCACTTCTGGGTGTATATTGCTGGGCGAAACGTCAACGCCCACGGAAACACATGTCCCCGGTTCTTCTCTTCTGCATTCTCATCGGCTATTTCGCGCTCCTGCTCGGCGTGGCCTGGGCCACCTCCCGCAACGCCGACAACGACAGCTTCTTCATCGGTAACAAGAGCAGCAACTGGATGCTGGTCGCCTTCGGCATGGTCGGCACGACGCTCTCGGGCGCTACGTTTATCAGCGTACCGGGCGCCGTCGGCAAGGATGCCTTCGGCTACGGCCAGATTTTAATCGGCTATGTCTTCGGCTACATCGCGGTGGCCTACATCCTGCTGCCCCTGTATTACCGCCTGAAACTCACTTCGATTTACCATTATCTGAACGTGCGCCTCGGCCGCCGCGCCTACCAGAGCGGGGCGGGCTTCTTCATCATATCGCGCCTGCTCGGCTCGACCGCGCGCTTGTATCTGGTGGTGAACATTTTGCAGGCCATCATTCTGGATAGCCTCGGCATCCCGTTCTGGGCCACGACGCTCGTGATCCTGGCGATGATCCTGATGTACACCTACCAGGGCGGCGTGAAGACCATCGTCTGGACCGATACGCTGCAGACCACCTGCATGCTGTTTGGCCTGTTTGCCTGCGTCTGGTTCCTGCTGGGCGAACTCGACCTGTCCGTGCTCGAGAGCCTGAACCGGATGCAGTCGCAAGGCCTGGCACGCATTTTCACCTGGGACTTCGACAGCCCGAATTTCTTCTGGAAGCAGTTCGTCGCCGGCATCTTCATCGTGCTGACGATGACGGGCATGGACCAGGAGATGATGCAAAAGACGATCTCCGTAAAGACCCTGGCCGATTCGCAAAAGAATTTGCTCAGCCTCACCGCCGTGCTGGTGGTCGTGCTCTCCTCTTTTTTGTTCCTGGGCGGCTTGCTCTACCTGTACGCGGGACTGGCAGGCGTCGCGGAAACCGGCGACAAGATCTTCCCCGCCGTAGTGATGGGCCACCTGCCGGCAGCCGTGCAGATCATCTTCCTGATCGCGCTTGTGTCGGCGCTGTTCCCGAGTGCCGACGGCGCGATCACGGCGCTCACGTCCACCTTCTGCATCGACATCCTCGGCATCAAGCGCCGCCCCGACCTCGATGTTGCAGCCCAGGAGCGCCTGCGTCGCCATGTCCACCTGGGCTTCGCGCTGCTGTTCCTGGTGCTGGTGATGGGCTTCAAGTGGGTCGACGAACCGAGCATGATCGTCGTGATCCTGAAGCTGGCCGCCTACACCTATGGTCCGCTGCTGGGCCTGTTTGCCTTCGGCATGCTGACGCGGCGCACGCTCACCGATCGTCTGGTGCCCTTCGTGACGATCGGCGCGCCGATTCTTTGCGCGATCCTTGAGTTCAATCAGCAATATTTGCTCGGCAGCTATCGGTTGGGCCTTGAACTGCTGATGGTCAATGGCATACTCGTATTCGCCGGCCTGTTTGCGATTTCGCACAAAGAGACAGCAAACAAACTCGCCTTGTCTGACCTTCCTGCCTGACGTTCCCTTTTTCGTGGAGTTTCGATGTCCTTCAAGCCCTTGACTTCCCTGCGCCGCGGTTTCGGCATGTTCTGGCGCGGGTTAGACGCCACCCGCCGCTTTTTGCTCAATATCCTGTTCCTGATCATCGTGATCGCCTTGCTGGTGGCGTTCTTCGGCGGCGGCGCCAAGCCGCTCGGTAACAAGACCGCGCTGGTGCTGGAATTGCGCGGCGACCTGGTCGAAGAGCATACGGGCGGCCTGCGCGATACCTTGCTGTCGAATGTCGGCGGCGAGAGCCGCCGCATGATCGAGCTGCGCGACCTGCTGGTCGTGCTCGATGCCGCCGCCAAGGACAAGAACATCGGCAGCGTGTATTTGCTACTCGACGAACTCGATGGCGGTGGACTGGCCATGCTGCACGAGGTCGGCGCGGCGATCGACCGCGTCAAGGCGGCCGGCAAGCCGGTGATTGCCTGGGGCGGCAACTTCGACCAGAAGCGCTACCTGCTCGCCTCGCACGCCAGCGAAGTGTATGTGCATCCGATGGGCATGGTGCTGATCGAAGGCTTTGGCCGGCACCGTAACTATTACCGCGACGCACTCGACAAGCTGGGCGTGACGGTCAACCTGATGAAGGTCGGCACCTATAAAAGCGCTGCCGAGCCCTACATCAGCAACGGCCCGTCGCAGGCATCGCTTGAAGCCGATACCTACCTGTACGGCGCGCTGTGGCAGGGCTACACGGCCACCGTCGAGAAGAACCGCAAGCTGGCGGCAGGCGCCGTGGCGCGCGGCGTCGACCAGCTGCCGCAACTGCTGGAAGCGGCCGGCGGCAACGCGGCGCAGGTGGCGCTGCGCGAAAAGCTGGTCGACGGCATCAAGACCCGCGACGAAGTGCGCGCAATGATGATCAAGCGCGGCGAGTATGAAAAGTCGAGCAAGACCTTCCGCCAGGTGTCCTTCGGCGACTACCTCGCGCGCAATCCGCAAAAGGCGTTCGGCGACTCGGTCGGCGTGATCGTCGCCGCCGGCGAGATCACCGATGGCCAGGGCGGTCCGGGCGTGGTCGGTGGCCTTTCCACCGCCAACATGATCCGCCGCGCACGCGAAGACGACTCGGTCAAGGCGCTGGTGCTGCGCGTCGATTCGCCCGGCGGCAGCGCCTACGGGTCGGAACTGATCCGGCGCGAACTGGAACTGACGCGCGCGGCCGGCAAGCCGGTCGTGGTCTCGATGGGCAGCGTGGCCGCGTCCGGCGGCTACTGGATCTCGATGGCGGCCGACGAAGTCATCGCCGACCCTTCTACCATTACCGGGTCCATCGGCGTGTTCGCGATCCTGCCGACGGCCGACCGCGTGGCCGATAAACTCGGCGTGCGCACGGCCGGCGTCACCACCACCTGGCTGGCCGATGCCTACAATCCGCTGCGTCCGCTCGATCCGCGCTTCGGCAAGCTGGTCCAGGCCAGCATCGACAACGTCTACCGCGAGTTCACCACCAAGGCGGCCGCGGCGCGCAAGACCACCCCGGCGAAGATCGACGAAGTCGGGCAGGGCCGGGTCTGGACCGGCGCGCAAGCGAAGGAACGCGGCCTGGTCGACCGTCTCGGCAGCTATGGCGACGCGCTGCGCTCGGCGGCCAGGCGCGCGAAAATGGGGGACGACTTCCGCGTCGCTTACGTCGAGCGTCCGGGGTCGAGCTTCGAGCGCTTGCTGTCGATGCTCGGTGTCTCGGCCAGCCAGGCCGTCAACATCCAGGTGAATCTCGGCGTGTTGCCGGACGCCTTGCCGGCCGGCGCCGTCGCCGGCGTGGCGAAAGACCTGGGCTGGCTGGCGGAGCTGGCCGATGGCAAGAAGCCGTTCGCGGCCGTGACCCACTGCCTGTGCGAGTTGCCATAAGGTTCAGGCGTTAAGCCATGTAGCGGATTTGTATCCGCTGTTACAAATCGAGCAGGCCCGAGGACGGGCGCCGGATCATCCGGCGCCCGTTTTTTCGTCCAATTGCGTGCTACTGCGCTCTATGGTGTAAAGCGGCGTAAAGATGGGCGCCGGCCTGCTGGATTGGCGCCGGGTTGGCATCCGTGCTATGTACGTTACGAAACATATTCAGGGTGCCCGGCGTGCTACATTCCGAGCTGTTTACTTATGGGTTTGCCAGCAAGCCCAACATCAAGGATGAGCATGGATTCCACCGTTTCCCCGAACAAGACCCAGAATACCGACACTCGCCGCAAGAAGCGCAGCAAGCTGATCGGCAGCGTCATCGCCGTGCTGGCCATGATTGCGCTGGCAGCGCTGGCCTGGCACCTGACGCACCGCACGCCGCAAGGCGCCGGCGCGGCCGGTCCCGGCGCCGCGGGAGCGGGGGCGCGCGGTGGAGCGGGCGGCGGCGGACCCGGCGGGGGCGGGGGTGGCGGACGGCGCGGCGCACCGGCCACCACGGTCGGGGTCGCGACGGCCGGGCAGGTCGACATCCCGGTCACGCTCGAAGCCCTGGGCACCGTCACGCCGGCGGCGATTGCCACGGTGCGCCCGCAAGTCTCCGGTGTCTTGCAAAAGATCAACTTCACGGAAGGGCAGCTGGTCCGCGCCGGCCAGGTGCTGGCGACGATCGATCCGCGCTCGTCCGACATCGCCCTGCTGCAGGCGACCGGCCAGCGCCAGCGCGACGAAGCCCAGCTGGAAAGCGCGCGCCTGACCCTGTCGCGCTACCGCACGCTGCTCGAGCAGGACTCGATCGCGCGCCAGGAAGTCGATACCCAGGCCGCCCTGGTCAAGCAACTCGAAGCGACCGTCAAGACCGACACCGCGGCGGAAAACCTGGCGCGCCTGAACCTGAGCTATACGCAGGTGAAAGCGCCGATCGCGGGCCGGGTCGGCCTGCGCACCGTCGATATCGGCAACCTGGTCGGCAGCAATGATGCCGCCGGCATTGCCGTGATCACCCAGTTCTCGCCGATCGACGTCGAATTCGCGGTGCCGCAGGACCAGGTGCCGGAACTGCAGGGCCGCATTTCGGAAAATGCCACGCTGCCCGCCACAGCGCTCGACCGCACGCGCAGCACGACGCTCGCCACCGGCCGCTTCAAGGCGCTCGACAACCAGGTCGACGTCCAGACCGGCACGGTGCGCGCCAAGGCCCGTTTTGAAAACACCGACAACAAGCTGTTCCCGAGCCAGTTCGTCAACCTGCGCCTGCAGGTGCGCACGATCGAGGATGCCGTCGTGGTGCCGGTCAACGCGCTGCGCCATGGTGCGAACGGCGATTTTGTGTATGTCCTCAACCCCGAAGCGCGCACGGTCGCGCTGCGCACGGTGACGCGCGGGCAGGCCACCGGCGACAAGGTGCAGGTCGTCACTGGCCTGAAGGCCGGCGAGCAGGTGATTACCGAGGGTGCCGATCGTCTCAAGGATGGCGCGAAGGTGACGCTGCCGGGGGACCGCCCGGCGGCGGGTGGCGCAGGTGGACGCCAGGGTGGCCGCGGTGAACGTGCCGCGCAGGGCGCCGCGGCAGAGGGTGCCCAGAGCGCAGCAGGCGCCCAGGGTGAACGTCCGCGCCGCCAGCAACGCGAGGGAGCGGCGCAATGATCGGCATCGCAGCGTATGAGGTGCTGTCATGAGCCCCTCCGGCCCCTTCATCCGCCGCCCGGTCGCCACTGCCCTCCTGATGCTGGCCATCGTGCTGGCCGGCATGGTCGGCTACAAATTCCTGCCGCTCTCGGCGTTGCCCCAGGTCGACTTCCCGACCATCCAGGTGCAGACCCTGTACCCCGGCGCGAGTCCCGAAGTCATGGCGCGTACGGTGACGGCGCCGCTTGAGCGTCAGTTCGGCCAGATGTCGGGCCTGGCGCGCATGAGTTCGACCAGCGCCGCCGGCGTCTCGGTCGTCACCCTGCAGTTCGGGTTGGGCCAGACCCTGGATGTGGCCGAACAGGAAGTGCAGGCCGCGATCAATGCGGGCGGCTCGCTGCTGCCGGCCGACCTGCCGGCGCCGCCCGTCTACGCCAAGGTCAATCCGGCCGACGCGCCGGTGCTGACGCTGGCCATTACCTCCGACACGGTGCCGCTGACCGAAGTCCAGAACCTGGTCAACACGCGCCTGGCGCTGAAAATCAGCCAGGTCTCCGGCGTGGGCCTGGTCTCGCTCTCAGGGGGGCAGCGCCCCGCGGTGCGGATCCAGGCCGATACCGAGGCCCTGGCTTCGTATGGCCTGGGCCTGGACTCGCTGCGCACCGCGATCACGGCGGCCAACGCCAACAGCGCCAAGGGCAGCTTCGACGGTCCGACCCGCGCGTATGCGATCAACGCCAACGACCAGCTGGTGACGGTCGAGGACTACAAGGGACTGATCGTCGCCTGGCGCAACGGCGCGCCGGTGCGCCTCGAGAACGTGGCGCAGGTAGTCAACAGCGCCGAGAACGTGCGCCTGGGCGCCTGGGCCAACTTGAAACCGGCGATCATCCTGAACGTGCAGCGCCAGCCGGGCGCGAACGTGATCGCTACCGTGGATGCGATCAAGGAACGCCTGCCGGAACTGCAGGCCAGCCTGCCGGGGTCCTTGCGGCTTGACGTCCTCTCCGATCGCACCACCGGCATCCGCGCTTCGGTGCACCACGTGCAGATCGAGCTGCTGCTGGCCGTGGTGCTGGTGGTGCTGGTCATCTTCGCCTTCCTGCACAGCATCCGCGCCACCGTGATTGCCAGCCTCGCCGTGCCGATCTCGCTGATCGGCAGCTTCGGGGTCATGTATTTGCTCGGCTACAGCCTGAACAACCTGTCGCTGATGGCCCTCACGATTGCCACCGGCTTCGTGGTCGACGATGCGATCGTCATGATCGAGAACATCGCGCGCTATATCGAGGAGGGCGAAAAGCCGATGGCGGCCGCCATCAAGGGCGCCGCGCAGATCGGCTTTACGATTATTTCGCTGACCGTGTCGCTGATCGCCGTCCTGATCCCGCTGCTGTTCATGGGCGACGTGGTCGGGCGCCTGTTCCGCGAATTCGCGGTGACGCTCGCCATCACGATCCTGATTTCCGGCCTCGTCTCGCTGACCCTGGTGCCGATGATGGCGGCGCGCTGGCTGCGCAGCCATGAAGAGGAAAAACCGGGCAAGTGGGCCCTCAAGACCCAGGCCTTTTTTGATCGCGTGGTCCACCAATACGACCGTGGCCTGGGCTGGGTGCTGGTACGGCAGGGCTTGACCTTGATTGTCGCCCTTGCCACGCTGGTCCTGACGGCGCTGCTCTGGATGATGATCCCGAAAGGCCTGTTCCCGACCCAGGACACGGGCCAGCTGCAGGCGCGCGTCGAAGCGCGCCAGGCGATCTCGTACGACCGCATGGCCGAGATGCAGCAGGCTGCGGCCAAGGCGATCCTGGAAGATCCGGCAGTCGAGTCGCTGGCCTCGAACGTCGGTGTCGATGCCGCCAACAACACCATGCTCCACACCGGCACCATGCTGATCAACCTGAAGGGCGACCGCGCCGGCGATCCGGACGAGATCATGATGCGCCTGAAGCGCCGCGTCGCCAGCGTGGCCGGGCTGACGCTGTATCTGCAACCGACCCAGGACCTGACCATCGACGCCGAAAGCGGCCCGACCCAGTACCGCGTCTCGCTGGAAGGCGCCGACAACGCTACCGTCGTCGAGTGGGCACGCAAACTCGTTGCACGCATGGCGCAGCAAAAGCAGCTGCGCAACGTGACGACCGACGCCGGCGCCATGGGAACCGCGGCCGTCGTGCACATCGACCGCGACACCGCATCGCGCCTGGGGATCACGGCGGCGAACATCGACGACGCGCTCTACAGCGCGTTCGGCCAGCGCATCGTCTCGACCATCTTCACCGAAACCAACCAGTACCGCGTGATCCTGGAAGCCCAGCAGGACAAGGCGATGTCCCTGGAAAGCCTCGGCCGCCTGCAGCTGCGCACCAGTTCGGGCGAGCCGACGCCATTGTCGGCAGTGGCGACGATTCGCGAAGAGCAAGCGCCGCTGCAAGTGACCCACGTGGCGCAATATCCGGCCACGACGATCGGCTTCGACACCGCGTCAGGCACCTCGCTCGGCCAGGCGGTCGATTCGATCCGGGCGGCGGCCGTCGACATCAAGCTGCCGGCCTCCGTCACCTTGAGCTTCCTCGGCGCCTCCGGCGCGTATGAAAACTCGCTGTCGAATCAGCTGTGGCTGATCCTGGCCGCCGTGGTCTGCGTCTACATCGTGCTGGGCGTGCTCTACGAGAGCTATATCCACCCGCTGACCATCCTTTCGACGCTGCCCTCGGCGGGCGTGGGCGCGCTGCTGGCGCTCTGGATCACGGGGCAGGGCCTGGGCGTGATCGGCATCATCGGTATCATCCTCCTGATCGGCATCGTCAAAAAGAACGCGATCATGATGATCGACTTCGCGATCGAGGCCGAGCGCGATCAGGGCAAGACGCCGCTGGACGCCATCCGCCAGGCGGCGCTGCTGCGTTTCCGCCCGATCCTGATGACGACGCTCGCGGCCCTGTTCGCGGCGGTTCCCCTGATGCTCGGTTGGGGCGAGGGCGCCGAATTGCGGCGTCCATTAGGCCTGGCCATCTTCGGCGGCCTGATCGTCAGCCAGCTGTTGACGCTGTTCACCACGCCCGTGATCTACCTGGCGTTTGACCGCGTGTCGCGCCGCTGGAGCTGCAAGGCCCCGGCCCAGCCAACCGGTAAGCGCGAGGTTGGTGCATGAACCTGTCGAAACCCTTCGTCCAGCGCCCGATCGCGACCGTCCTGCTGACGCTCGGACTGGCGCTGGCCGGCATCGGCGCCTTCTTCGTGCTGCCGGTCTCGCCGCTGCCGCAAGTCGACTTCCCGACGATTTCGGTGTCGGCCTCCTTGCCGGGCGCAAGTCCCGAGACCATGGCCAGCAGCGTCGCGACACCGCTCGAGCGGCGTCTGGGCGTGATCGCGGGCGTCAACGAGATGACCTCGAACTCCGGCAACGGCTCGACCCGCGTCAGCCTGCAGTTCGATTTGAACCGCAAGATCGATTCGGCCGCGCGCGAAGTGCAGGCCGCGATCAATGCCGCCAGGGCCGACCTGCCGTCGACCCTGCGCAGCAACCCGACCTACCGCAAGGCCAACCCGTCGGATGCGCCGGTGATCATCCTGGCGCTGACCTCAAAAAGCCGGACGCCCGGGCAGATCTACGACGCGGTCTCGAACATCGTCCAGCAGCGCCTGGCCCAGGTGCCGGGCGTGGGCGAAGTCGAGATCGGCGGCGGCTCGCTGCCGGCCGTGCGCGTGGAGTTGCTGCCGTATGCGCTGAACCACCATGGTGTCTCGGCCGAGGATGTGCGTGCCGCCATCCAGTCGAGCAACCCGAACCGCCCGAAGGGTGCGATCGAGGGCAACGGCAACCGCCTGCAGATCTATTCGCAAACCGATACGGCAACCGGTGGGCGCAGCGCCGCCGACTACCGCGACCTCATCGTCGCCTGGCGCGGCGGCGCCGCGATCCGCCTGCAGGACGTGGCGCAAGTCATCGACGGCCCGGAAAACATCAATACGCTGGGCCTGTTCAACGGCGAGCCGGCGGTGATCGTGCTGATCACGCGCCAGCCGGCGGCCAACGTGATCGAGACGGTCGACGGCGTGCGCGCGCTGCTGCCGTCCCTGCAGGCGCAACTGCCAGGCGACGTGACGCTCCAGGTGGCCTCGGACCGCACCAGCTCGATCCGCTCTTCGCTGCACGAAGTCGAATTCACGCTGCTGCTCTCGATCCTGTTGGTAGTGCTGGTGGTGAGCGTGTTCCTGCGCAGCGTGCGCGCGACCGTCATCCCGGCAGTGGCCACCGTTGTCTCGCTGCTCGGCACCTTCTGCGTCATGTACTTGCTGGGCTTTAGCCTGAACAACCTGTCGCTGATGGCGCTCACGGTGGCCACCGGTTTCGTGGTCGACGACGCCATCGTGGTGCTGGAAAATACCGCGCGTCATATCGAGGCGGGCATGGACCGCATGCAGGCCGCGCTGGTCGGCGCGCGCGAAGTGGGCTTTACGGTGCTCTCGATCAGCCTGTCGCTGGTGGCCGTGTTCATTCCGCTGCTGTTCATGGGCGGGCAGGTCGGGCGCCTGTTCCGCGAGTTCGCGGTGACCTTGTCGGCTGCCGTCATGATTTCGCTCGTCATTTCGCTGACCACCACGCCGATGATGTGCGCCTGGCTGCTGAAAAAGGGCCACACGATCGAGCGTCCGCCGGGACGCGTGGCGCGCTGGCTCGAGGGCGGCTTCAACTGGCTGCTGCGTGTGTATGAACGCGCGCTCGACTGGGCCTTGGGCAGCATGGCGCTGGTGATGGTCATCCTGGTGTTCGTGATCGGCCTGAACGTCTACCTGTTCACGCTGGTGCCGAAGGGCTTCTTCCCGCAGCAGGACACCGGCCAGATCAGCGGCGGCATCCGCGCCGACCAGAGCATCTCGTTCCAGGCGATGCAGGGCAAGATGACCCAGCTGGTCAACATCATCAAGCGCGATCCGGCAGTCGACACCGTGGTCGGCTTCACCGGCGGCGGCCGTGCCGGCGGCGGCTTCATGTTCATCAACCTGAAACCGGCCTCCGAGCGCGTCGATAAAGGCCAGGCCGTGATCGCGCGCCTGCGGCCCAAGCTCGCGCGCGTCACCGGCGTTTCGCTGTTCCTGAATCCCGTGCAGGACTTGCGCATGGGCGGTCGCTCCAGCAATTCGACTTACCAGTACACCCTGAAAAGCGATAACGCGCAGGACCTGAAGGAATGGGCGGCGAAGCTGGCCGAGGCCATGAAGAGGCAAGGCACGCTGGTCGACGTCGACACCGACCTGGCCGAGAACGGCGTCGAGATGTTCGTCACCATCGACAAGGACAGCGCCGCGCGCCTCGGCATCAACACGCGCGACGTCGACAACGCGCTGTACAACAACTTCGGCCAGCGCCAGGTGTCGAAGATCTACGATGAGCGCAACCAGTACAGCGTGATCATGGGCGTGGCTCAGAAGTATGCGCAGTCGCCCGAAGCGCTGAAGGATGTGTATGTGCCGGCGCGCCCGACGGGCGGCAACACGGCCGCGAACGCGGGCGGCAGCACCCCGGCGCCGGCCTCGAACCTGACGGCCACGCGCGACGCGTCGACTGGTTCGGCCCTCTCCAGCAGCGTTACCACGATGGTGCCGCTTTCGGCGATTGCCAGCTTCGCCGAAAGCGCGACGCCGACCTCGGTGAATCACCAGGATGGCAAACTGGCGACCACGGTCTCGTTCAACCTGGCCGAAGGCGCCAACCTGGACGACGGCAAGGCGGCAGTGAAGCAGGCCGAAGCCGACATCGCCATGCCGTCGAACGTGCGCGGCAGCTTCGAAGGCACGGCGCGCGCGGCCGAGGAGTCGAGCCAGGAGCAGCCCTTGCTGATCCTGGCGGCGATCGTCGTCATCTACATCGTGCTCGGCATCCTGTACGAAAGCCTGATCCATCCGATCACGGTACTGTCCACCTTGCCGTCGGCGGGTGTCGGCGCGGTGCTTGCGCTCATGATGTTCAACATGGAGTTCTCGATCATCGCCCTGATCGGGGTGTTCCTCCTGATCGGCATCGTCAAGAAGAATGCGATCCTGATCATCGACTTCGCGCTCGACCTGGAACGCGCGAAAGGCGTCTCGGCGCTGGACGCCGTGCGCGAAGCCTGCCTGCTGCGCTTCCGGCCGATCCTGATGACGACGCTCGCCGCCGCACTCGGTGCGCTGCCGCTGGCGATCGGCTTCGGCGAAGGCTCGGAATTGCGCCAGCCGCTGGGCATCGCCATTATCGGCGGCCTGATCGCGAGCCAGTTACTGACTTTGCTGACCACGCCGGTCGTCTACGTCCTGCTCGACAAGCTGCGCAACCGCAAGCCGGACGAGCACGAACTGGCGCGCCACCCGCTCGAGGACGAGGCCGTACCCTCCATTTCAAGATGAGATTGTTTATGCAGAAATCCAAGACGTTCCGACTGACCCTGCTGGCCCTGGCGCTCAGCCTTGCCGGATGCGCAGTCGGTCCCGCCTACCAGCGTCCGAGCGCGCCGGAATCGATCGCCTTCAAGGAGCTCGAGGGCTGGGTGCCGGCGGCACCCGCCGACGCCCTCGAACGCGGGCCGTGGTGGCAGCTGTTCGCGGATCCGGTGCTCGATCGACTCGTGGCCGGCGTCGAGGTCTCGAACCAGAACGTGGCGCTCGCCGCCGCCAACTATGCGGGGGCACGCGCGGCTGTCGCCCAGCAGCGCGCCTCGCTGTTCCCGAACGTGTCGCTCGGCCTGTCGGGCGACCGGTCCGGCGTGCGCTCGCAAGGTGCCGAGAGCAGCTATCGCCTGAACCTGGGCGGCAGCTGGGAGCCGGATGTGTGGGGCCGCCTGCGCGCCGGCGTCACCAGCGCCCAGGCCGGTGCCGAGGCCAGTGCCGCCGACCTCGCGAGCGCACGCCTGTCAAGCCAGGGCGAACTGGCATCGAACTATTTCACGCTGCGTGCGCTCGACGCCCAAAGCGCGCTGTTGACCCGCACGATCACGGGCTATGAGCGCGAGCTGCAGATCACGCAGAACCGTTTCAACGTCGGCATCGCCGCCCGCACCGACGTGCTGCAGGCCCAGACCCAGCTCGCCAATGCGCGCAGCGAAGCTTTGTCGTTGACGCGCCAGCGCGCCCAGTTCGAGCATGCGATCGCGATCCTGGTCGGCAAGGCGCCGAGCCAGTTCGCGCTGGCGCCAAGCGCGGACTGGAAGGTTGCCGTGCCCGACGTGCCGGTCGGCGTGCCGGCGACGCAGCTCCAGCGCCGCCCGGACATCGCCGCCGCCGAACGCGACGTTGCTGCTGCGAACGCCGAGATTGGCATCGCGCGCGCGGCCTATTTCCCGAACATCGGTCTCTCCGGTTCGCTCGGCAGCGGCGGCAGCCGCGTCGGCGACCTGTTCTCGGTCTCGAACGCGGCCTGGTCCTTCGGCCTGTCGGCGGCGCAGTCGATCTTCAACGCCGGCGCCACGCGCGCCAGCGTTGCGGGCGCCGAGGCGCGCCACCAGGCGGCGGTCGCGCGCTACCGCCAGACGGTGTTGAATGCCTTCGCCGATGTCGAGGACCAGCTCACGGCGACCCGCGTGCTGGTCCAGCAGCAGGCGCTGCGGCGCCAGGCATCGGAAGCGGCCGACCTGGTCGAGCAGCAGATCATGAACCGTTACCGGGCAGGGCAGGTGGGATATACGGAAGTGGTGCAGGCCCAGTTCACGGCGCTCAACGCGCGCCGCTCGCTGGTCCAGGTACAGGCCGATCGCCAGACGGTGGCGGTGGCGCTGATCCAGTCGCTCGGGGGCGGCTGGCAGGCGGGCGCCACGCCTTGAACCGGAAAACCCCTGACCGGCTAACCGGGCAGCCTCGCTGGCGTCTCCGCAGTTTCCTGTAATGCAGCTGGACGCCGCGCCCAGCGCTGCGCCAGCACCGCGCACACCATCAACTGAATCTGGTGAAATACCATCAGCGGCAGGAGGATCATCCCCAGCGACGACGGCGCAAACAAGACCTTGGCCATCGGCACGCCGCTGGCCAGGCTCTTTTTCGAACCGCAGAACACGATCGTGATCTCGTCTTCTTTCGAGAAGCCGAGGCGGCGGCTGGTCCAGGCGGCGAAACCCAGGGCGATTGCCAGCATCAGGCAAGATAAGGCGGTCAGCGCGAGCAGCGTCATGCCCGAGATATGCTGCCAGAGTCCCTCGGCCACCGATTCGCTGAACGCCCCGTAGACCACCAGCAAAATCGAACCCTGGTCGACATAGCGCAGCATCGGCTTGTGGCGGTCGATGAGGGCGCCGATCCAGGGACGCAGCAACTGGCCGGCGAGGAAGGGCAGCAGCAGCTGTTCGACGATCTTCCATACCTGGGCCAGGCCCGAGCCCCCGGCCGCCTGTGCCCCCTGCAGCACCATGGCCCCGACCAGCACGGGCGTCAGGAAAATGCCAAGAAAATTCGAGGCCGTCGCGCTGCAGACGGCCGCGGGGACGTTCCCGCGCGCCAGCGCCGTGAAGGCGATCGATGACTGCACGGTGGAGGGCAGCACGCACAGGAACAGGATGCCCATCGTCAGTTCGGGCGTGAGCAGCATGAGCGCCAGCGGTTCGATCACCAGGCCCAGCAGCGGGAACATGGCGAAGGTGCCGGCCAGTACCAGCAGGTGCAGGCGCCAGTGCGTCAGGCCCGCGACCAGCGCTTCGCGCGAGAGCTTGGCGCCGTGCAGGAAGAACAACAGGCCGATGGCGATTGTGGTGATATGGCCCAGCACGATGGCGCCCTGGCCCCTGGCCGGCAGCAGGGTGGCGAGCAGCACCATGACCATCAGGCCGATGGTAAAGGCGTCGAGCGCGAGGCGGCTCGGGAGCGTGGCGAAGGAAGAGGTGATGCGTCCCATGGGGTCTTTAGAGCAGCGATAAGACAGCCATTCTATCTGCAGGAAGTGGAATGTGTTGCCGGCAATAGACATTGCCGAATAAATTTACATATATGCAACTTATAATGATAATATGAAACAATATTTTCAACAGGGACCTGACCATGACTAAGCTGCTTCGCGCCATCCTGATTGCCGCCGCTGCCACAAGCGGCGCTTCTGCGCACGCCTCAACCATCACCGTGACACCGGAGGACATGGCCGTTGCACCAAACCACTGGTTCCTGAACAACGTCCGCGAAAACAGCACCGCGGCGATCACCAACACCAAGGCCCGCAATGGCAATGGTTCGGTCGAGATGTCGATGCCGAACGGCAGCGGCAAGGCCGACTACGTCTACAGCTGGGGCTTTTCGTCAGGCCGCACGCTGGGCAAGCTCGATGCGCTGAGCTATGACTGGTTCCGCAGCGCCGGCGGCAGCGCCAGCGCGCACCTGCAGCCGGCACTGCGCCTGAACTACGATGCCGACGGCAATGTCGCCACCACCGACGACCGCGGCTACCTGGTATGGGAACAGATCTACAATGGCGGCGGCATGATCGAGAACCAGTGGACAACGAGCGACATCCTCGCCGGGAACTTCTGGATGCGCCAGTTCACGCCGGGCAATACGGTCGAACAGTATGGCGTCTCGCTGAACGAGTGGATGAACGGTCCACGTCCGGGTACACCGGCCGACGTGCTGAGCGCGAACACTGCCCTCCTGGGTATCGAGTTCGGCATTGGCTCGGGCTGGAGCGGCAGCTTCACCGGCTATGTCGACAATGTGACCGTTGGCTTCAAGGGGCAGGACGTGACCGCCTTCAACTTCGAGACGCAGTCGAGCGACGTGCCGGAGCCGGGCAGCATCGCGCTGCTGGGCCTGGGCATCGTTGCCGTCGTCGCGGCACGCAAGCGCAAGCGCGCCTGAGCCGAAAGCAGTCGTTGAGCGCAGCTAATGACGGTAAAAATCGTTTTCCCGTCATTGGCAACCGGGCTATACTCCCCGCTTGAATTTTCTCATCCGGGGTCTACCTTGTTCAAATCGATCGTTCTTCCCGTCGCCATCCTCGGCATTGCGGCCAATGCCGTGGCCGACGAAGGCCAGTGGCAACCGCACCAGCTGCCGCAGCTCAAAGCCGAACTGAAACGCATCGGCATCACGATGCCGACCGCGAAGTTGGCCGACCTGTCGAAGCATCCGATGAGCGCGATCGTCTCGCTGGGCGGCTGCTCCGCGTCCTTCGTCTCGCCCGCTGGCCTGGTGGTTACCAATCACCACTGCGCCTATGGCGCGATCCAGCGCAACGCGACCCCGGAAAAGAACTACATCGTCGACGGCTTCCTGGCCAAGACCCGTGCGGAAGAACTGCCGGGCGGCCCGAATACGCTCGTGTATGTGACCGAGAAGGTCGAGAACGTGACCGAGCGCGTGTTGAAAGATTTGGGCGGGGCGCTGACCGGCCGCCAGCGCAACGAGGCGATCTCCGCGCGCGTCAAGGCATTGATCGCCGAGTGCGAGAGCGACAAGGCGTACCGCTGCTCGGTGCCGGCCTTCCACCGCGGCCTCGAGTACTACCGCGTCAGGCAGCTGATGATCCGCGATGTGCGCCTGGTGTACGCGCCGTCGGACAAGATCGGCAATTTCGGCGGCGACATCGACAACTACGAGTGGCCGCGCCAGACCGGCGACTACAGTTTTCTGCGCGCCTATGTCGGCCCGGACGGCCGCCCGGCCGACCCGTCGCCGAACAACGTGCCGTATAAATCGAAGGACTTCCTGGTCCTCTCGGCCGAAGGCCTGAAGAACGGCGACCCGATCCTGCTGGCCGGCTACCCGGGCCGCACCAGCCGCTACAAGCTGCCGTCGGAGATCCGCTTCGCGCGCGACACCGACTTCCCGGCCAAGGTGTCGACCATCACCGCCGACCTGGCCGTGATCGCGGAAGCGACAAAGGGTAACCCCGCCTGGGACGTGCGCTACGCCAGCGTCGCGAAGGGCCTGAACAACGTGCTGAAAAAGACGCAGGGGCTGCTCGACGGCTTCGCGCGCAAGGACGTCGCGGCGATCAAGGATGTGCAGGATGCCGAATTTCGCACCTGGTACGCGCGCAGTGGCAACGGTATCGGCAGCGGTCCCAAGCTGCTGGCCGACCTGGACGCCGTGATCGCCGCCGACATGGCGCTCTCGCGCGAAGAGGGCGCGTATGCCGAAGCGTCGCATAGCGATCTGTTGAAAAGCGCGCGCACCCTGTACCGCCTGGCGCAGGAACGCCAGAAGCCGGACGCCCAGCGCGATGCGGGCTACCAGGAACGCGACCTCTCGTTCATCAAGGCGCGCCTGACGCGTCTCGAGCAGTCGTTTGTCCCTGGCGTCGACCAGGCACGCTACGCCGCGGCCCTGAACCGCTATGCGAAAATCGAATCGAAGCTGCGCCCGCAAGGCCTGGACGCGCTGGTGCCCACAACGATCGCCCTCGATGCGATCTACAAGTCGACCGAACTGGCCGATACCGCCAAACGCCTCGCCTGGATGGGCAAGGATGTCGACGCGTTCCGTACTTCGACCGATCCCTTCATCGTGCTGGCGGTGCGCCTGAACGATGTGGCCAAGGGCCTGGAAGAACGCCGCAAGGAAGTCGATGGCAACCTCGACCGCACCATCCCGCAGTACATGACCGCGGTCATCGCGTACAAGAAATCGCAGGGCAAACCGGTCTACCCGGACGCCAACTCGACGCTGCGCGTGACCTACGGCACCGTCTCGCCGTACGCGCCGCGCGACGGCCTGGTCAAGGGTCCGTTCACGACAGTTGAGGGCATCGTCGAGAAAGCCACCGACAAGGATCCGTTCCTGGTGCCGGCGGCCTTGACCGAAGCGGTGAAGGCCAAGCGTTATGGCGTGTTCAAGGACCCGGTGCTGAACACGGTGCCGGTGAACTTCCTGTCGAGCGCGGACACGACCGGCGGCAATTCCGGTTCGGCCGTGATGAACAAGCGCGGCGAACTGGTGGGCCTGAACTTCGATTCGACCTACGAGTCGATCACCAAGGACTGGTACTTCGACACGGCGATCACGCGCGCGATCCACGTCGACATCCGCTACATGCTGTGGGTGATGAAGGAAGTCGACGGGGCGGATAATCTGCTGAAGGAAATGACGATCAAGTATCCGAAGAAGTAAGCGGACAGCCTGTATCGGAAAACCGCGGCCGGAGCGATCCGGGCCGCGGTTTCTTGTGGTGATGGGCCACCCTGCGCTGGTAAGGCTGCCGCGCCTCTTCGCGTGCGTTGCATATTCCCCGCACAGCGTGCATACTCGCCAGCGCCGATGCGCTGCACCTTTTCCCTTACTTATCCAGCCCCGACGTGCGCTCGCGCGTCAACGCTCTCCCGCTGCCGCGAATGAACGAATCACTTGCCGTCCTCGGCTTTTCCACCACCCCCCTCGAACTGATCTCGTTTGTCCTGGCGGCGACCACGGTGCTGCTCAACATCCGCCAGAACCACTGGGCCTGGCTGTTTTCGATCGCCTCGTCGAGCACCTATGCGGTCGTCTTTTTCGATGCGCGTCTGTACGGCGACAGCGGCTTGCAACTGGTCTTCATCGCGGCCTCGGTCTGGGGCTGGTGGCAGTGGCTGCGCGGGACGCAAGAGACGAAGCTGGTCGTCACGCGTCTCTGCCGCGTCGGCTGGGCCTGGGTCCTGGCCGGCTGGGGCGCGGCCTTCCTGGTGCTGTCCTGGTTCCTGCGCACCTATACGAACACCGATGTTCCGCACATCGACGGCTTCCTCACCGCCGGCAGCCTGGCCGGCCAGCTGCTGCTGGCGCGTAAAAAGGTCGAGAACTGGCATGTCTGGCTGGTGGTCGACGTGCTGTATGTGGGCCTCTACATCTTCAAGGACCTGCATGTGACGGCGCTGCTGTACGCGGTGTTCGTGGTGCTCGCCTGGCGCGGCCTGCGGACCTGGAGCAAGCTGGCGCGGGTGGCGCCATGACTGTGCGCCGCATTGCCGTGCTAGGCGCCGAATCGTCCGGCAAATCGACTTTGTGCGGCGCGCTGGCGCGGCGCTACAGTACGGTATGGGTGCCCGAATACCTGCGCGAATTCGTCGACACGCACGGCCGCGTGCCCTTCGAGTCCGACCAGTTCGGGATTGCGCGCACCCAGCGTGCGCGCGAGAACGCCGCCGTTGATGGCGCGAACGAGTTCCTGTTCTGCGATACGACGCCGCTGATGACGGCGCTTTACAGCCAGGTGTACTGGGGCAGGGTCGACGCGCAGCTGGCGGCGCTGGCGGCGACCCACGACTATGCGTTGACCCTGGTGACGGCGCCCGACACGCCCTGGGTGGCGGACGGCCTGATGCGCGAATCGGAAGAAGTGCGCCAGCGCGTATTTTCGATGCTGGTGCAGGAACTGGACGCGCGGGGATTGCGCTTCGTGCTGCTGGAAGGGGACCTGCCGCACAGGCTGCGGCAGGTGGAAGCGGCCTTGAAAGTGCTGAAGCCTCTTTAAAAGTCGAACTGCGCCGACACGCGCAGCGTGCGCGGCGCGCCCGGCAGCAGGTAGCCGCCCAGGTCCTGGGTGACGTCGCGCCAGTAGAACTTGTCGAACAGGTTGTCGACGCGCGCGCGCAGCGTGACAGCCGTCGCACCCATCTTCATGCCGTAGGCCGCGCCGATACCGGCCACGTGGTAGCCCGGCACCTCCACCGTGTTCTCGGGGTCGAATGCCTTGGTCCCTGCGTACTGCCACTGGCCGTTGAGCTTCAGGCCCGGCACGCTTGCCGGCGCATATTCGGCCCAGACGGTGCTTTTGAACTCCGGCACGTTGGTCGTGCGCTTGCCTTCGAGCGCCGGCTCGCCCGTGCCTTCCTGCCGTGCGCGCAGCGCCAGCAGCGAGGCGCCATAGGCCAGGCTGCCCGCATTGCGCTGCGCCGTCAGTTCCAGTCCGCGGTGATTCTGCTCGCCGTTGCGGACGAATACGTTGTCCGCATTCGTGTATTCGAGGCCGCGGCTGATCTGGAACAGCGCCGCGCTGACCGACACGCCACTACCCAGCATGCCCTTCGTGCCGAGTTCGACCTGCTTCGAGCGGCTCGCGGCGAGCACGGTGTTGGCGTTATCGGTTTCGATCGGCGCGACTTCGCCCGGTTCCATGCCGTGCGCGACAGTGCCGTAGACATTCCACAGCGGCGAGACGCGGACGACCAGCGAGGCGTTCGGCAGCGCATACGAGCTGCGGCTGGCGGTCGGTCCGAGTGCGGTTTCCGGCGTCTGCACGCTGTTCGACTTCACGTATCGCAGGCCGGCGTGCAGGGTCAGCGCGGGCGTCAGATTGATTACGTCCTGCACGAAGAGCGCGCGTTCACGGTCGCTGTAGCGCTCCGAGACCGGGCCGGTGCGCGGGTTGCCGGGCGCCGGATCGGTGACGCGACTGGCGTAGATGTTGCTGTAGCCGGCGTAGTCGTAGACATAGTCGCCGTAGCTGTTATTGCGCTCGGCGTGGCTCGCGCCGATCGTGAGCGCGTGGCGCAGGGCGCCGGTGGCGAAGCGGCCGTGCACCAGGGCCTGGATCCCGAACGGCGTCTTGCGCTCGCCCGTGCTCTGGTAATCGTAGACGTCGAAGTCGCCGTTGGAACAGTAGCCCGGGTAGTAGCCCTCGCCCTCGTTGCTGCAGCCGTAGGGGAAGGCGGTGTAGTCGTCGCGCTTGAACCAGTGCTTGTTGGCCGTGACCGAGGCGCGCCAATCGGGGTTGATCCGGTAATCGAAGCGCAGGCCGAGGTTGGCGCTGTCGGTGTCGACCGGTTTGGTCCAGGGCTGGGCGTTGAGCAGGGTCTTGGGTGACACGCCGCGCGGCAGGTCGACCCCGCGAATGAGCTGGTAGCCCGGCGCCGTGATTTGCTCCTTGTGCTGGAAGTCCATGTCGAGCTGCAGCAGCGCGTCGGGCGTCACCTGCCAGTCGAAAGCGCCTGATGCGAACTGACGCTTGCCGTCGGCGCCGTCGATGTAGGAGCGCAAGCGTTCGGCGGCCGCATTGATGCGGTAGCCGAAGCGGCGGTCTTCGAAGCGCCCGCCGATATCGAACTCGCCGAACAGCGTACCGCGCTCGCGCGCCTCGATCGTCACCGAGCGCAGCGGCTTGTCGGTCGGACGTTTCGTGACGAAGTTGACCAGGCCGCCGGGTGCGGCGATGCCGGCCTGCAGGCTGGCGACGCCCTTGAGCAGCTCGATGCGTTCCTTGTTTTCGAGCGGGACCTGGGCGTCGCCCGGGATCACGATGCCGTCCTTGCGGTAGCCCGAATTGTTGTTCAACTTGAAGCCGCGCACCGAGAACTGCTCGGCATAGCCGACCGCGTTGTAGGCGTCGCCGACCGAGGCGTCGTACTGCAGCGCTTCGCTGCTCGAGCGGATCGACAGGTCCTGCATCTGGCTGCGGCCGATCGCTACCACCGAGGCGGGAATGTCGATCAGCGGCAGGTCGGCAAAGCTGCCGATGCTGACGCGGTCGGTCGCGGCCCACTTGCTGCCGGTGACCACGACCGAGGCCATTGGCTCGGCGGACTGGGCGTTGGCGGTGTAGGCCTGTGCGAGCGCACAGGCGAGGATGGAACAGGTGAAAATGGGTTTCATTGTTTGCTCACGGATCGAGCGACGCGGGGACGCGGCGCTTTTTTAGTAAAAGCCGGAGCCAACGTGCGGGAAGGGCAAACAAGGTGTGAACTGCTTGGCGCGCTTTCCTTCGCTGGCATTATCCAGATCAGGTACGAAGGGTATATCTCACCCGGAAACATGTTCCAGGACCCCTAGCGAGCCGCGAGTGTACCACGGGTTTTTCAACCCGTGGTGGTTCTGCCAATAATGATCAAACAGATGCGCACCGCCGGGTGGGCCGGGCCGGTGCGTGCGCTCACACCTCCGCCGTTTCCCGAAACGGCGCGGCATGCGCGTGGTGCGAGCGCGCGTGCAGCAGGTGGCGCTGCAGCGTCGAGCGCGTGCTGGTCTCGATCGCACGCCAGTTGTCGCGGCGCAGCGCGGCGCGCTTGCGGTGCTTCGAGGGCATGTCGGCCAGCGGCTTCAGGTAGAAGGGCAGCGCCACCAGCCAGGTATCGCCGGGCAGCTCGACGCCACCGAGGATCTTCCAGAAGCCGTCGTATGCATTCGCGAAATGCTTGATCTCATCCGGGTCATAGGCGATGTGCGCGGTGCACTTCACGGCCACCACCTGATCCATGCCGACCGCCTGCGCCAGGCCCTGCATCGCCGCGAAGCAGAAGAAGCTCGGCGAATTGTTCGGGAAGCACTTCTCGAAGGCGTCGAAAGCCTCGCCCGACTCGGTCCAGCGGCCCTGGTTGCGGGCGACGAAGGGCACCAGCGGCGTCGGCACGCCGACGATCCTGCCCTCGACCCAGGAGAACGACAGGCGGTGCAGCACTTTGTCGTCGGCCACCAGCGCAATCGTCAGGTCGCCTTCCGCATTCATGCGCGAGGCTATCTCGAGCCGGATCAGGAAATCGTGATCGCCGACCGCCTGCTGCCACAGCGTCAGGCCGCCGGCCGCATACACGGCCGCCTTGTAGGCCGCGTCGAACGTGGTCTCTTCGAAGCGGTAGTGCGACAGCACGCATTGTACGCGCTGGCGGCTGCTCAAGCCCTGCAGCAGATAGGCGCTGTGGCTGAGGTGGTGGAAAGGGTCGTCGTTGGGCTGCGTCATCACGTGGTTGCGGTAGACGTCGAGCTGGCACAATGCGGCATGGTCGCGGTAATACCGCAGCACGCGCGCGCTGCGCAGCACCGACAGCAGCCAGGACGAAAAGCGCAGCTTGCTGCGGCGGGCGAGCCAGTAGCGGGTCAGGTGAGCCAGGATCATGGGGCGCTCCGTGGAAGACGGCGGGTTGCGGACAAGCTCATGGTGTCCCACACGGGCGTTCCCGGAGGTGCGTTTACTCAAGGGGAATAGATTCTCTGGGGCAATATTTTTGGCGGACTCATCCCCGCCCTGCGTGTGCATCGAACGCATCTTGGTTTTCTTTCAGGATTCTTTATTTTGGGAAAGCATTCTTTATTGCAAGATTAACACGATCTGCGCGCGGCCTTGCAAAATTCTGTTTCATACTCGCGGTGACACGGCTGCGGAGGCGACGTATGGCATGTGAACTGTTTTATTGGCCAGGCATCCAGGGCCGCGGCGAATTTGTCCGGCTGGCACTCGAGGAGGCGGGGGAGGAGTATGCCGACGTGGCCCGGGGGGCGGGCGGCGTCGACGCGCTGATGGCGGTGCTGAAGGAAGGGCCCACGCCGAGTTTTGCGCCGCCTTTCCTGCGCACCGACGGCATGACGATCGGCCAGACTGCGGCGATCTTGATGTTCCTGGGCGAACGCCACGGCCTCGCGCCCCAGGATTCGGCCGGGCGCCTCTGGACGCACCAGTTGCAGCTGACGATTGCCGACCTGGTGAACGAGGCGCATGACACCCATCACCCGGTCGGCAACAGCTTGTATTATGAGGACCAGCAGGAGGAAGCGCGCCGCCGGGCAAGCGAGTTCACGTCGGCGCGCATCCCGAAATTCTTCCATTATTTCAGCCACGTGCTGGGCGAGAAGGACTACCTGCTCGGGCTCCAGATCACCTACGCCGACCTCTCGCTGTTCCAGACCCTCGAGGGGCTGGACTATGCCTTCCCGAAGGCCACGGCCCGCGCACTGGCGCGGCACCCGAACCTGGCGGCGCTGCGCAGGCGCGTGGCCGAACGTCCGCGCATCGCCGCTTATTTGCGTTCGCCGCGCCGGATTCCCTTCAACGAAGAAGGTATTTTCAGGCGCTATCCGGAACTCGACTGTTAAACCTCCGTCCCGATCCAGCCCGAGATCCTTTTGCTTGATTAAACGAGTTCTGCTTCTTTGATAATGGCCGGCTTCATTGCGGCCTCGCGTTTGTCCAGCCGGCCGGCCAGTGTGGTCAGTGCCAGCGCGCCGAGCACGATCAGGGCGCCGATCGGCGGCGTGGCCATCAGGCCGAGGTGCTCCAGGATCAGGCCGCCGCCCCAGGCGCCCAGTGCAATGCCGAGGTTGAAAGCGGCGATGTTCAGGCCGGATGCCATGTCGACCGCCTGCGGGACATCGCGTTCGGCACGCTGCACGACATATAGTTGCAGGGCCGGCACATTGCCGAAGGCGACCGCGCCCCAGGCCAGCACGGTGGCGACGACCAGCACCGGATGCGGCGCGGTGAAGCTGAGCACGGCGAGGACGCTTGCCAACAAGGCGAACACGATCTGCAGCGCGCGGATCGGTCCCTTCTTGTCGGCCAGGCGGCCGCCCCAGATATTCCCGGCCGCGACCGAGACGCCATACACCAGCATCACCAGGCTGACACTGCTCGGGGCGAAGCCGGCCACGTCCTGCAGGATCGGCGCCAGGTAGGTGAAGGCGATGAACGAGCCGCCATAGCCGAGCGTGGTGATCGCATACACCAGCAGCAGGCGCGGCTGCCTGAGGACGGCGAACTGCTTTGCCAGGCTGGCCGGCTTGGCACCGCCGATGGTCGGCGGCACCAGGATCGCGCTGCCGATCATGGCGACGATGCCGAGCGCGGCGACCGCAAGAAAGGTCGACTGCCAGCCGAACTGCTGGCCGATCCAGGTGCCGAGCGGGACGCCCGTGACGAGCGCCACGGTCAGGCCGGTGAACATCAGGGCAATCGCGCTGGCTGCCTTTTCCTTCGGCACCAGGCTGGTGGCAATCGTCGAGCCGATCGAGAAGAACACGCCGTGGGCGAGGCCGGTCAACACGCGTGCGGCCATCAGGGCGGCGTAGCCGGGTGCGATCGAGGCAACCAGGTTGCCGGCCGTGAACAACAGCATCAGAGCGATCAGCAATTTCTTGCGCGGGATGCGGGCGGTGAGGGCAGTGAGCAAAGGCGCGCCGATGGCAACGCCAAGCGCATACACGCTGACCAGCAAGCCGGCGGATGGGACGGACACCCCCAAACTGGCGGCAACGTCGGGAATCAAGCCGACGATGACGAATTCGGTGGTGCCGATGGCAAAGGCGCTCAAGGTGAGCGCCCAGAGGGCAAGGGGCATGGTGACTCCTGGGGCAAGGGATGAAGAGGCATGCAGTTTGCACGTGGCGAACAAGAAGAAAAATCCCTTGCCGTACAATAGACTTTTGACTGGGAGTCACGAATGATCGATGTAGATTCATTGATTGCATTCTCCGCCGTCATGGATGCAGGTTCCTTTTCCGGCGCCGCCGCGCGCCTCGGACAGACTCCCTCGGGTGTGTCGCGCACCATCGCGCGCCTGGAAAAGCACCTCGGCATGACGCTCCTGCACCGGACCACGCGGCGCCTGCAACTCACCGACGAGGGCGCATGGCTGCTCGAGCGCGCCCGCACGCTGCTGGCGGACCTGGCCAATACCGAAGCCGAGGCGGCCGCGCGCCGCTCCCAGCCCGCGGGCCTGGTGCGCGTGAATGCCGCCACGCCGGCGCTCGGCCATCTGCTCGCGCCCCTGGTGCCGGCTTTCCTGGATGCCTATCCGCTGGTGCAGCTGGAACTGACGAGCGGCGAGACGGTCGTCGACCTGATCGAGGAGCGGGCGGATCTCGCCATTCGGATCGGCAGCCTGCCTGACTCGACACTCAATGCACGCAGGCTGGGCGCGAGCCGGCTCCGGGTGCTGGCGGCGCCAGGCTACCTGGCACGCCACGGCACGCCAGGCGATGTGCTTGAGCTGGCGCAGCACCGCCTGCTGGGCTTTTCGGCGCCGGCCTCGCTCAACACCTGGCCCCTCCGCCATGGCGGGGCCGACGGCTACACGATCGACCCGGGCGTCAGGGCATCGAGCGGCGAAACGGTGCGCCACCTGGCGCTCGCCGGCGCCGGCATCGCCTCGCTGTCGGATTTCCTGACGCGCGACGACCTGGCCAGCGGGCGCCTGGTGCCGGTATTGCAGCACGCGGCGCTGCCGTGGTCGCAGCCGGTGTGGGCCGTGTTCTACAAGCAGGGAGGATTGGCGCCGCGGGTGGCGGCGCTGGTGGATTTTCTGGCGCGTGAACTGGGAATGGTACTGGACGCGTGAGCCCTGGCGCGCCGCAACAGAAGCAATCGTTGCGTGAACTTCAACTCGGCGCTACGCTCATAGAGCAGCACGATAAAAATCCGACATCACATCCACCATCCTGAAAGGATAGCGCCATGAGTTCAGAGGTCAAGCCGGTCGAAGAGGGCATGCACACCATCACGCCGCATCTCGTTTGTGCCAATTGCCACGAGGCGATCGAGTTCTACAAGAAGGCTTTCGGCGCCATCGAAGTCATGCGTTCCCCAATGCCCGACGGTAAGGTCGGCCACGCCATGCTGCGCATCGGGGATTCGCAGCTATTCCTGGCCGACGAATTTCCCGATTACGGTTCCTTCGGCCCACTCAGCCTGAAAGGCTCGCCGGTGACGATCCACCTGGCGGTGCCGAACGTCGACGCGCTCTGGGCCAGCGCCACAGCCGCCGGCGCCACCGTGCGCATGGAACTGGCCGACGCGTTCTGGGGAGACCGCTACGGCCAGTTGGTGGACCCCTTCGGTCACGTCTGGTCGATGGCGACCCACATTCGCGACGTTTCTCCGGAGGAAATGGAAGAGGCGATGAAGCGCGAATGCGCGTAAGCGGATAGGTGCAAGGGCAGCCTCAGGGCACTGCCACCTGCAGGTGATCGACCAGAATCAGGCTGCCGATCACGATCAGCACGACGCCGCCGACGATCTCGGCGCGCTTGCCCACCAGCGCGCCCAGGCCCCGTCCCAGCATCACGCCGAGCGTCACCATAACGAAGGTGGCAAAGCCGATCGCGGCGGCTGTGACGAAGATGTTGGCGTCGATGAAGGCGAGGCCGGCGCCGACAATCAAAGCGTCGATACTGGTCGCCATGCCGGTCACGGCCAGGCGCATGAAGGAGTGGCTGTTCGGTTTTTCCTCGTCGAGTTCGGGCTCGCCCCAGCCCTCGCGGATCATGCGCAGGCCGAGCGCGCCCAGCAGTACGAAAGCGATCCAGTGGTCCCAGGCCTGCACATAGGGTGCCGCGGCGTTGCCGAGCGCCCAGCCGAGCAGCGGAGTGAGGCCTTCGATGACGCCGAAGATCAGGCCGGTGCGCAGCGCCTCGCGCAGCTGCGGCCGTTGCAGGGCCGCGCCCTTGCCGACGGCGGCGGCGAACGCGTCGGTGGACATGGCGAAGGCGAGGGAGGCGGTGGCGGCAAAATTCATGGGATGGCGGTATTGTAACCGAGGGCGCATTGAAAAGCTCAGCAACCGGCAGGGGTGGCCAGCCCCGGTCGAATCCGAAAAGGAGAATAATGTGGACAACCACGACGACATCGGCGCACTCGACATCGTGATCGTGCCCCCCACCCACGACCTGGGCGAGGGCTTCAAGGTACGGCGCGCATTGCCGAGCCGGCAGCGGCGCATGGTCGGACCCTTCGTGTTTCTCGACCAGATGGGCCCGCATGTGTTCGACGCCGGCCGTGGCCTCGACGTGCGGCCCCATCCGCACGTCTGCCTCGCCACCGTCACCTATCTGTTCGACGGCGAGATCCTGCACCGCGACAGCCTCGGCAGCGTGCAGGCGATCCGGCCCGGCGAAGTCAACTGGATGACGGCGGGACGCGGCATCGTCCACTCCGAGCGCACCGACAGCGTGCTGCGCCAGGGTCAATCGAACCTGTTCGGCCTGCAATGCTGGGTCGCGTTGCCTTCATACCACGAGGAAACCGATCCTGCCTTTGCCCATATCGAGGCCGGCGCCTTGCCGGTCATCGAAGGCGATGGCATCGAGGCGCGAGTGGTGGCCGGCGGCTTCTGGGGCCGGCGCGCGCCGGTCGCGACGCTGTCAAGCATGTTCTATGTCGACGTCAAGCTGAGGGCCGGCGCACGCATCGCGATGCCGCCGGAGTACCCGGAGCAGGCCATCTACATCGTCGAAGGCCGGCTCGACCTCGGCCGCGACGGCATCTTCGAGCCCGGCCAGCTGGTGGTCGTCAAGCCGGGCGCCGAGGTGGTACTCGGCGCGCCCGGACCGGGGCCGACGCGCATCATGCTGCTCGGCGGCGAACCGATGGAGGGACCGCGCTACTTGTCCTGGAATTTCGTAGCCAGCTCCGAGGAGCGCATCGAGCAGGCCAAACGCGACTGGCAGGCCGGCGCCTTTCCCGAGGTGCCGGGCGAGACCGAATTCATCCCGCTACCCGAAGCGCATGGCAAACCGGTTCGTTATCCATAAAACAGCGTCCGGTCGGCAAGCTTGTTGCAAGCGAGATATTATCCGGGCCTCTTCCAAGCCCAAAGGAGCAGCCGTGCAACAGAACCATCAACCGAACGACGACGGGGGCATGAACGTCGCCGACGTCCAGCGCATCGCCGCCTTCTCCGACGGCGCACAGGGCGGCAACCCGGCCGGGGTCTGGATCGGGGATGCCTTGCCGGATGACGCCAGCATGGCGCGCGTCGCCCGGAACATCGGCTACTCGGAAACCGCCTTCGCCGCGCCGCTGGGCGACGGCTGGCGCGTGCGCTATTTCTCGCCTGAATCGGAAGTGCCATTCTGCGGCCACGCCACCATCGCGCTTGGCGCCGCCCTGGCGGCCAGCCATGGCGACGGTGTGTACAAGCTGGCGCTGAACGAGGCCGCGATCACGGTCGAGGGCCGGCGTAGCGTCGGCGCGGATGGCCAGGGTCTGACCTCGGCCGCGCTGCAGTCGCCGCCGACCCGCAGCCGCGCGGCATCCGGCGCGGTGGTGGAGCGGGCGCTGGCGCTGTTCGGCTACCAGGGCGGGGACCTCGACCCGCGCATTCCTCCAGGCCTGGCGCACGGCGGGGCCGACCATCTGGTGCTGGCCTTGCGCAGCCGGGAACTGCTTGCCGACATGCGCTATGAACTCGACGCGGGGCGGCGCTTCATGCGCGAGCTCGGCATCGTCACCGTCGTGCTGGCCTGGGCTGAGACCGACACGCTGTTCCATACCCGTAACCCGTTTGCCTCCGGCGGCGTGCTCGAGGACCCTGCCACCGGCGCCGGCACGGCGGCGCTGGCCGGCTACCTGCGCGATATCGGCTGGCCGCACGGCGGCGCCATCGACGTCGTGCAGGGCGAGGACATGGGCATGCGCTCGCGCCTGCGAGCCGAGATCGGAGCTGAGCGTGGCGGCTCGATCCGGGTGTCGGGCACGGCGCGGACACTCCCCATGTTTATTTCTGAATCACAAGTTTTGTCAATTTAGAATTAAAGGGTAAAAGTACGCTTGCTCATCAGTTAAGAGTTTTTCCAAAGATTGATAATCATCAGGAACCAAGTTTTCTGTGTTTAAACAATCTAAGGAACCTGTCATGGACCTGAGCCAAGCAAACGTCATCCCGCACGCAAACGCTGTTGAAATTCGCCCGCTTGGTGACGCGCAAGGCGCCAACCGGATTGTCGAGTCGCTGCCATTTACCATCCGCCGCGTCCAGAACCAGGATGAGCTTCTGAAGGCCGTACATATTCGTCACGCTGCCTATGCACGCCACCTTCCGGAGTTCGCGCGCTCCCTGGCATTGCCGGAAGAGGCCGACTACGAAAGCGACACCATCGTGCTGCTTGCCGAGTCCAAGCTCGATGGCACGCCGCTCGGTACGGCCCGCATCCGCACGAATATCCACCATCCGCTGCACATCGAGGAGTCGGTGGTGCTGCCGCAATGGCTGCAAGGACGCAGCCTTGGCGAAGTCGAGCGTCTGGGTGTGAGCCAGGGGCGGATCGGCCATGTGGTCAAGGTTGCGCTGGTCAAGGCATTTTTCGAGTACTTCGAGAAGAATGGTCTTGAATACGCGGTCATTTCGGGCCGCGCTCCGGTCGACCGGCAATACGAGCAGTTGATGTTCACCGATGTGTTCGGAACAAGCGACATGTTGCCCCTGCGCCACATTGGCAATATCCCGCATCGGATCATGGCATTTGAAATCGCCACCGGCGAAGCACGCTGGCGCGCGGCGGAGCATCCACTGCTCAAGTTCTTCCGCCACACCGACCATCCGGACATCGATGTCGGCTCGACGAATGCGCCATGCATGAATGTGCTACGCGCCTCCTCGCCTGCGCCTGCGGCGTCGACCGGCGTTGCCGTGCGCGAGTTGGCCTTTGCCTGAAGTAGATATTGCATGACGGCATCACGTTAAAGCTGTATCCTTGCGATTGATCAGGCCGCGACGTAATGTCGCGGCTTCTGTCAGTCGCTACATACTGCTTATGCCAAAAACTACCGTTCACAAGCACAGTTCTTCTTCGTCGACGGCCAACGGGGTGCTCGAACGTATTCTGCAGGTGTTTGCGTATTACCTGATTCCGATCGGAATCAGCCTGTTCTCCATCGTTGCACTGCTGTTCTGGCACGACCAGTACGAGATGAGCGAGCCGGAGGCGCTGCCCTTGCGCGTCGTGCACGAAGAGGGTGCCGCACCCGTGCCTGCGGATGCCCTGGCACGACTCGCATCGCGTCCAGCTGTCACCAGCTACAACGCCAATCTCGGCAGCCACCCTGTCTGGTTCAGCTTTGCGCCCATGACCGCATCGGTCGAGCACGACGTTATTGAATTCCCCTCGCGACATGCGCTCTCGATCCGTTGTTGGGATGCAACAAGCTTGCGCCTGCTCGGAGAGGCCAGCCGCAGCCATGCCAGTGGTGCGATCACCGCCGTCAAGGCCGGTTTCGCCATGCGCACGGCTGACTTGCCGGCGCAGCTGCTGTGCAGCGGCACGTTCGCGGGCCCGGCACGTTTGAGCGCGGTGCAATGGCCTTCAGAACAGTTCGCATTGTCGGTTGCGCAGTACCACCGCAAGTCCGGTCTGCTCGACGGCGGCATGATCGTGCTCGCGCTGTTTGTCCTGCTGACTGCCCTGATCAACCGCCAGCCGTTGTATGTACTGTTTGCAGGCTGGCTGATCCTCAACCTGCGTGTCGGTGCGCTGTCGGCCGGTTGGGACATCCAGTGGCTGGGACAGACGGTGCCCGCCGGCTGGCTGTTGCTCTCGCGCTCGGTGACGCTGACGCTGTACGGCATCGCTACCCTGACCCTGTACCAGCACCTGCTGCGCGCCAACCTCGACAAATTGCGCTATCCCGCGGCGATGCGCGCCATGCAGTGGCTGTGCCTGCCCATCCTGACGGCTGCCGTAGTGTTGCCCTACCATATCTTTCTGCCGATCGTGTGGATCACCTGTGCCTGCTGCCTGACGCTTATGATGGCGGGCCTCACGCGGGTCATCATCGTGTCGCGCAATCGCGTCGCTACCTGGTTCGCTGCGTCGTTCGCACTGACCATTGTCGCCACGCTGGTCGAGATTGCTTCGGCAGCGCTCGGCATGCGCGAGGTAGTCGGCGTCATCAACAGCGTCACGGCGGCCCTTGCGTCGAGCCTGCTTGCCGCGCTGGCGGTGGCTGAACAGATGCGCGCCGAGACGCAGCAGCGCGAAGAAGCCCAACGCAAGTTCGAGCGCGCCTACGAAGCCATGCCGGTCGGCCTGTTTACGCTCGACCTGGACGGCGCCTTCCTCTCGGCCAATCCGGCGCTGTGCGGCATGTTGGAGTGCGAGGTGATGGAAAGCAGCCGCACGCTGTGGCAGCAGTTTTTCAGTGATGCCTCCTGGCTTCACTTGCGCGAGCAGGTGCACCTGCGCACGACCATCGAACTGGAGGTCGGTAACCGTCGCGGCGAGCGCCGCTTCCTGGTGCGCGCGACGCTGGCGCACGGACGCATTGAAGGCGTACTCGAAGACATCACCGAAAAGACAAAGGCGACCGAGCAGCTGCGCTTCATGGCCAACAACGATCCCTTGACCAAGGTCTTCAACCGGCGCGGCATCGAGAAGATGTTCGAGGGCGCGGCCACCTCACTGGCCGCCGGCAAGCCGATGGCGATCGCGTATATCGACCTCGACCGCTTCAAGCTGATCAACGACCTGTTCGGCCACGGCGCCGGCGACGAGGTGCTCAAGCAGGTGTGCGAGCGCATGGCGATGATACTGGCCAGCGGCCAGCAGATCGGACGCGTCGGCGGCGACGAATTCGTGATCGTCATGCCGGACACGCCCGTGTCACTGGCTTCCCTGATTTGCCGCGGCATCATCGAGCGCATCGGCGGCACGCCATACCGGGTCGGCGACAAGGCCTTCCACGTGCGTGGCTCGATCGGCCTGATCGAAGTGTCGGCCGGCATGCCGATGACCGATGCCATCTCGGCGGCCGACCGCGCCTGCCGTTCGGCCAAGGAAGCCAGCGACGGGCTGGTCGTGTACGAGCGCAATGCGGCCGCCTTCCATGAGCGCGAGGCCGAGCTGAACCTGGTGGCCAGGCTGCAGGGTCCGAATGCGACCGAGGGCCTGTTCCTCGAGATGCAGCCGATCATGTCGCTGAGGAACCCGCACGATTCCCTGAATTTCGAAGTACTGCTGCGCATGCGCGGGGCGGACGGCCGCATCATGCCGGCCGGACCGCTGATCGGCGCGGCCGAGAAGTGCGGGCGGGCCAGCGTCATCGACCGCTGGGTGCTGTCCACGACGCTTGGCTGGATTTCGGAGAACATCGGGCGCCTGCCGAACACGCGTTTCGTGTGCATGAACCTGTCGGGCGCTTCGCTCAACGACGAGCGCTTCCTGCAGGACTCGCTGGACATCCTGGCGCGCCACGTGCACGTGACCAGCCGCCTGTGCATGGAGATTACTGAAAGCGTTGCCTTGCACGACCTCGACAACACGCGCCGCTTTATCGACCAGGTACGCAACTTCGGCGTGAAGGTGGCGCTCGACGACTTCGGCGCCGGTTACACCTCGTTCTCCTACCTGAAGGAATTGCCGGCCGACGTGCTGAAAATCGACGGCAACTTTATCGTCAACATCAATGAGCACCCGGCCAACGTGGCCATCGTCGAAGCCATTGTCAGCCTGGCGGTCAATCTGGGCATGAAGACGATCGCCGAATGGGCGGAGGATGCCGCGACCGTGCAGACGCTGTCCGAGATCGGCGTCGACTATGTGCAGGGCTGGGCCGTGGCACGCTCGCAGCCGCCGGAGCGCATGCTGACGGCGGCTTCGTCGGCGAGCTTCATTTCGGATCCGGCATTGCTGGAACTGCTGCCGAACCTGAGCAAGGGTGTGGCGCTGGATTTACGCGGGATACTGAAGCTGCATTGAATCAGGCAGCTTACTGAATCGATGCCAGCGTCGGGCGCGACGGCCGGACGGCATCGCTCAGCAGCAATTGCGCACGCGCCGCCTTCAGGGTGGCGACATCGCGCGCCAGCGCGCGGTCGCGGTTCGGCATGCGCCCACGCCAGCTTTGCTGGTGTACCAGGGCCGGCAGCGCTTCATGGCGCTGCACGGTCACCGGCTGGGTTTCGCTGCCGGCAACAGACGTGTCGGACGCGCTTTCCTGCTTCGCCGCACTCACCAGGCGCGTGGCGCGTGCGCCGCTTTCGCAGGGCTGGTCAGTGAGCGTGACATGGCCGGCGCCATCGACGCATTTGAGAATGTCGGAACCCGCCAGGGCGACGGGGCCTGCGACAATTGCCGCAATTACAAAACTTAGCTGAGAGGCCAGGTGCTTCATGGCTACCTCCATCAATACAATGGAGCCATTGTCCCGGTCGGGGCCGTCTCCGTATGTTCGGTGGCCCACGGAGCACGATTATTATCAAAAAAACCACGGATGAGCTGACGCATCGGCTTGGCGCCGGGGTCGCCGGCACTCAGGACCTCTGGGCAACGAGCACGATCTCGACCAGGAAGCCGTAGTGCAGGGCGGGCAGCGCCGGCAAATAATGTCCGGCCGGCGCCGGCAGTTCCTTCGATCCGATCAATTCCATCAGGCCACCAGTTCGGCGAAGCGCGACAGGTCGACGTTGCCGCCGCTGATCAGGATGCCGACGCGCTTGCCCGCCGCCGAATCGCCTGCCGCTGGATCGCCGGCCGCCGGATCGCCGGCCGCCGGATACACGCCGCACAAGGCCGCCGCCGCGCCGAGGCAGCCGGTCGGCTCGACGACCATCTTCATCCGTTCGGCAAAAAACTTCATGGTCTCGACCAGCTGGGCATCGCTGACCGTGACGATGTCGTCGACGCGGCGCCGGATCACCTCGAAATTGTGTTCGCCCACGTGGGTCACCATGGCGCCGTCGGCGATCGTCTTCGGCACGCCGATATGCACGATCTCGCCGCGCCGCAGCGACTGCTGGCCGTCGTTGCCGGCTTCCGGCTCGACACCGATGACCTTGCAGTGGGGGGACAGGCCGCTGGCCGCCAGCGCGCTGCCGGCCAGCAGGCCCCCGCCGCCGAGCGGCACCAGCAATACATCCAGGCTGCCCACTTCTTCGAACAATTCTTTCGCCGCCGTGCCCTGGCCGCAGATCACGTCCGGGTGGTCGTAGGGCGGAATCAGGGTCATGCCGCGCTCCTCAGCCAGGCGGCGCGCGATGTCTTCGCGGTTTTCCGTGTAGCGGTCGTAGAACAGCACCTCGCCGCCGTACTCTTTCGTCGCCTGCACCTTCAGGGCAGGGGCGTCCCGCGGCATGATGATGGTCGCGCGAATGCCTGCCAGGCGCGCCGACAGGGCGATCGCCTGTGCGTGGTTCCCCGACGAGAAGGTCAGCACGCCGGCCGCGCGCTGGGCGTCGGTGAAACGCGCGATCGCATTGAAGGCGCCGCGAAATTTAAAGGCGCCCATGCGCTGGTAGTTCTCGCACTTGAAGAACAGTTGGGCCTTGGCGCGGGCGTTCGCGGTGCTGGAGGTCAGGACCGGCGTGCGGTGGCTTGCGCCTGCGAGGCGCGCGGCGGCCTGTTCGACGTCGCTGTAGGAGAGGAGGGCGGTATCGTTCATGGAAGTGAGGTAGAAGGTGGAATCAGGATGCCAGCGGCAGCGCCAGTTGTACCAGCAAGCCGCCGCCGTCGCGGTTACGCACCAGCAGTTCGGCGTTGTGGCGGGTGACGACGCGCTCGACGATCGCGAGACCCAGCCCCGCACCGTTGGCCTGGCCGCGCGCCGCATCCAGGCGCGTAAAGGGTTTCAGCAACTGGCCGATCTGGTCGTCGGGCACTCCCGGACCGCGGTCGCCGATGTCGACGACGGCGCGCCGGCCTTGGGGCGTGCTGCGCACATGGCAGGAGAAATCGAGTTCGGTGAATTCCGCGCCGGGCGTGCGCCCGTAGCGGCGCGCGTTTTCGACGACGTTGTTGATCACGCGGCGCAGGTCGGTCTCGTTGCCGAGCACCTGCACATCTTCCTCCAGATCGGTCGTCACGCGTATGCCGGGCACGCGCCTCGCGTGCTGGGCGCAGTCGGCGAGCAGGTGCGAGACCTGCACCGGTACGAAGCTCGATGCCTCGGTCGGCTTGGCGTAATCGAGGAACTGGCCAATGATCGCGTCCATCTGGGCAATGTCGGACTGCAGGCCTTCCCTGGCGTCGGTCGACAGGTTGGCCATTTCGAGTTCGAGCTGCATGCGCGCCAGCGGCGTGCGCAGATCGTGCGAGATGCCGGCCAGGATCACGGCGCGGTCCTTTTCGACCTGCGCCAGGTCGTCGACCATCTGGTTGAAGCTGCGGTTCGCTTCCAGGATCTCTTTCGGGCCTTTTTCAGGCAGCGGCGTCGGACGTTCGCCCTTGGCGATCGCGCGTGCCGCAGCCGTCAGGCGCGCCAGCGGCAGGTTGATCAGGCTCGAGATGAGCGCGGCGCCCACCAGCGACAGCACGCCCACGACGCCGGCCCAGCCCAGCCATTGGATGCGTGTCAGGCCGGCGATGCGTTCGCGTTCGAGCATCAGCCAGTACTGGTCGTCCTCGATATTAAAACTGATCCAGAAGCCCGCCATGCCGTTCACGCGACTTGAAAAGCGGGTCTGGGAGCCGAGCTTGTCGCGCACGGCGGCGGCGATTTCGGGCATCAGGGGATTGGCCGGTGGCGGATCGACCAGGTCGGTGTCTTCGAGGGTGAAGATGCGCACACCTTCGTTCGACACCAGTTCGAACATCAGTTCGCGCCGCAGTTCCGGCGCCGAGTGGGTCAGCGCCGCTTTCGTCAGCGTCACCACCGACACCACGAGTTCCGCCGTCTGCCTTACCTGGGGACCGCGCTGGAACACGTTGAGCATGCCGATCCAGGAACCCATCGACAGCGCCGTGAGCAGCGACAGCAGGAAGAAGGTGCGCCAGAACAGGCCGCTCTTCATCCAGCCCATGCGCCCGGACTTTGGCGCCGAAAGTAATGCGAACGACACTAGCGCGGCTGTCCTTCAGGGATGAAGACATAGCCCAGGCCCCAGACAGTCTGGATGTAGAGCGGGCTCGATGGATCTGGTTCGATCAGTTTGCGCAGGCGCGAGATCTGGACGTCGAGCGAGCGGTCGAACACTTCGTATTCGCGGCCACGGGCGAGCTCCATCAGCTTTTCGCGCGACAGCGGCTGGCGTGCGTGGCGCGCGAAGACTTTCAGTACCGAGAACTCGCCGGTGGTCAAGGGCACCGTCTCGCCGCTTTTCTTCAGCGTGCGCGTGCCGAGATCGAGCACGAACTGGCCGAATTCGAAGGTCTGCGGGGTTTCCGACGGCGCGCCCGGGATTTCGTCCGGACCCTTGCGGCGCAGGACCGCGCCGATGCGGGCTACCAGTTCGCGCGGATTGAAAGGCTTGGGCAGGTAATCGTCGGCGCCCATTTCGAGTCCGACGATGCGGTCGACGTCTTCGCCTTTGGCGGTGAGCATGATGATCGGTGTCTGGTCGCCGGCGCCGCGCAGGCGGCGGCAGATCGAGAGGCCGTCTTCGCCAGGGAGCATCAGGTCGAGGACCAGCAAGTCGTAGCGCTCGCGCAGCCACAGCTTGTTCATCGCCGGCGCGCTTTCGGCCGTGACGACCTGGAAGCCCTGCTCGGTGAGATAGCGGCGCAGCAGGTCGCGCAGCCGCACGTCGTCGTCGACGACCATGATCTTGGCACTGTGGGCGCCGGTAGCGCCGACATTATTCGAGGTGGAAGCAGAATTCATATGCACTTAGTTTGTCAGATTCATATCGCTATGGTAACTTCTCTTCGCCTGTCATTCAGCATTACAGACAGGTCATTACATTGTGTTACAAACTTTACCCAATTAGGCTTATACCCCCAGGTAGTTCCACATACACTGGGGACCAATGAAGCACAGCTTATCCGTTTATCCTGCACCACGGAAGAGGAACACCATGACAAACGCGCTCGATAGAACCAATGCAGCAGCCCTGGCCAAGGGCCGGCTCGCCCGCCTGGCGCGCCATGGTGTGGTCGTGTGCCTGCTGGCCTGTGCCGGCGTCCAGGCAGCCCAGGCACAATACCATGGCCGCCGCGACGATGCCCAATTGCCGCCGCCACCGTCGGCGCGTGCCGAACGCATGCCGGCACCGAACCCCCAGATCGAACAGCCGCGCGAACAGCGCATGTATGAACAGCAGCGTGAGCAGGGGCGTGCCTACGAGGAGCAGCGCCGCCAGGCTGCCCAGATGCAGGGCGACGGGCAGCGCGAAGGCGGACGCCGCGGTGGCCGCCTGACGCCCGACGAGCGGCGCGACCTGCGCCGCCAGATCAACGAAGCCGGGGCGGACATTTATCCGAACGCGCAGCGCCGCTAAGGCGCGGCTGTTCAACATCGATACGAAGCCGGGCGCGTCCCGGCTTTTTCTTTGGCGCTCCTTGGCACCGTCCTACAAGGTTTGACGCAGGGCAGTATTGACCGGAATCTGAATAATTGTTGTTAACGATTATTTATTTATTCGTGACAACATGATACGCTGGCAGGCTACGAACCTTGACGCGTCGTCTAGGCTTCCGGTCAACTTACCTGGAGTACGACCGTGTCCGATACTGCTGTTGCCATTCCTCCCGCGCCCGCTGCCCGGTTCGACTCGACCGGCCCGGAGCATTGCATACAGCGCCTTCCCGGCGGCATCTATGCCGACCCGGCCGTGCTCGGCACGACCGTGCTGGCCGCCATCGACAGCATTTTCCGCTCCGGCAGCATCCTGTGCGGCGTCGACTATCCGGTCCTGATCAAAGCGCTCTACGATAGCGGACCGGCGCTGCCACAGGGGCCCGATGGCCGGCCCCTGGTGCGCCTGGCGAGGGACATCCTTCCCTTCGACACCGAGCGCCGCAGCCTGTACCGTTCGGTGCGCATCGCCGGCGGCCAGGCCGAGTACTGCTTCGAGCCGGTGTTCCTGCCCGGTCCCGGGGGAGAAGGCGATGTCCCGACTTGTCTCGACCTCGACGAATTCGTGGCCGACATGTGGCTCAAGGGCATCCGCTTCGGTATCGACGTGGCGGCCGTGCGTGCGGGCATCGGCAATCCGAATCTCGGGCGCAGCGTCGTGGCGCGCCGGCTCGACCCGGTTGCGGGCATCGATGCCACCGTGGTCGAGGTGTCCGACGACATCCACCGCAGCGACGCGCCGCGCCAGCTGTCGAACGGCAAGCTAGACCTGATGTGCTTCCAGAACCGTTTTCCGCAGGTGCAGGGCGGGACAAAGCTGCTGCAAAAGCTGCCGAGCCGGGTCGGACAGCCCGGCTTCGAACTGTCGGGCATCCGCATCGAGCCGGCCGCCCCGGCCGACCTCGATTTTTCGACCTATGCGGGCGAAGGCACCAGCCTCGAGAAGAGCGCCGCCGGCGACTATCTGATTGCCGCGCGCGCCGGCTTCCTGAATGTCGACCCGAAGACGCGCAGAATCGCGGTCGGCGACAAGATCATCAGCCATGACGGCGTCAGCGCCAGGACCACCGGCAACCTGCAGCTGACCGGCGACTACGAGGAATTCGGCGACGTCCAGGAAAAGCGCGTCATCGAAGGCAACGGCATCACCGTGCATGGCAATGTGTATGGCGACATCCTCTCGCGCGGCGGCATGGTGCGCCTGAGCGCCACCCTGGTCGGCGGCAGCGTCCACAACAAACGCGGCGACATCCAGGTCGACGGCGTGAGCGCGAATGCGATCATCCAGGCCATGGCCGGCGCCGTGACGCTGGGGCGCGCCGAGAACTGCGTCGTCTCCGGCACGCGCGTGCGTATCGAGCAGGCGCTCAACTGCGAGATCATCGCCGACGAGGTCTCGATCGGCAGCGCCGAAGGCTGCGCGGTCGCCGCACGCCGCATCGCGATCGACAGCAGCGCCCCCTGGCACGGCAGCGAGATGCTGGTGTATGCCCTGGTGGCCGACTGCGGCCGCATCGACGAAGTATTGCAGCAGATCGGCGCGCGCCTGGCGCAGTTCGACGCCGCCATCAGCGGCCACAAGACCGAGCTGGCCCACCTGTGCGCCCAGCCTGCGGTGCGCAAGTACCTCGAGATCGCCGGCCGCGTGCGCAGCGGCGAGACGCTCCTCACCCCAATCCAGGCCGGGCAGTTCAAGCAGATGGGGCAGGCGGTAGCGGGTGAGCTCACCAGGATCGGCGACGTCTCGAATGCGCGCAAGGCCGCCGAGGGCGGGAAGGCCGAGGGGCAGGCGCTGCTGGCGCGATTTACCGCCCAGCGCGGCGAGCGCGTGGCCGGCTGCGAGGTGACGCTGCACCAGATCAAGGGCGACACCCAGGTATGCCTGCTGCCTTTCGATCCTGACGGCGCCTGTTTCTACGACCTTCCTGCGCGCGAGATCAAGACGCGCCTGCGCGGCAATCACGGCACGCCGCTGCACGCCGCCGCGTCGGGCAGCTACGCTTGGCTGAGGAGTGCCGACGCCACGCATGCCTGATCCGATAATAGTGGTGTAAGGAAATATTGACTGCACTCAACGAACGCGGGAGGGCAAAGCCCTAGCATGGTGGCTGTTACCGAAAGGATCCCTCATGCACCAGGATACAACGTCAATCCGCCCGGCGGGCAACCAGTTCCTGAGCTTCAAGCTCGGCGGCCTCGAATACGGGCTCGACTTCAGCAAGGTACAGGAGCTGCGCATCCTCAAGTCGCTCGAGCGCTTCGCCGCTGACGGCGCCATCGTCGAAGGCGTCGCCGTCTCGCGCGGCGTGATCATGCCGATCGTCGACATGCGCGCCGCCTTCTGCGGCCATCCGGTGGCCACTACCCCGACCACCGACGTCATCATCCTCAAGCTCTCGACCTGCGTGATGGGGATGGTGGTCGACGGCGTCACCGACGTGGTGACCCTGACGCCGGAGCAGATTTCGCCGATTCCCGGGGCCGATGGCGGCGCCATCGATTACCTGCTCGGGCTCGGCGTGACCGAGGGACGCAGGTTGATCCTGGTCGATATCGACCGCTTGATGTCGATCGATAAGAAGACGAGCGCACGCCAGGTGGCGTGAACCGCGTCGATGCTTTGGGTGGGCGCGGGCGCCCCACCCAAGCACAGCTTTTAAGCCGCCAGGCCTTCGAGCTGTTCCTGTAACTCCAGCCACTCATTTTCCAGCGTCGCCAGATCCCGCACGCAGAAGGCCTGGTCCGCGACCAGGGTCTTCAACGACTCCTTCTTGTCCGCGTCATAGGCCGACGGATCAAGCAGGCGCGCGTCGATGTCGGCCTTCTTTGCACTCAGCTTCGCCATCTGCTCGTCGACGCGCTTGAGGCGGTTCTCGAGCGGCTTCTTGAGGGCGGCAAGGCGCTGGCGCTCTTCGGCGCCGAGGCGTTTCTGCTCCTTGCGCTCGCCGACCGGCAGCGGGGGCGCAGCAAGGACCACCGGTGCCGCCACTGGGACAGCCGCTTTCGGCACCGGCAGCACGTCGGTGCCTTTACCCAACTTGGTCTTGAACAGCCAATCCTTGTAGTCGTCCAGGTCGCCATCGAAGGGCTGGAGGCGGCCGTTGGCGACGATGATGAATTCGTCGGTCGTCGCGCGCAGCAGGTGGCGATCGTGGGAAACGACGACCAGCGTGCCTTCGAACTGTGCCAGTGCCATGGTGAGCGCCTCGCGCGTCTCCAGATCCAGGTGGTTCGTCGGTTCATCGAGCAGCAGCAAATTAGGACGCTGCCAGACGATCAGGGCCAGCGCCAGGCGCGCCTTTTCGCCGCCGGAGAACGGGCGGATCGGGCTGGTGACCATCGTGCCCGGGAAGTTGAAGCTGCCGAGGAAGTTGCGCAGTTCCTGCTCGCGCACGGTCGGTGCAATCTTCGCCAGGTGCCACAGCGGCGACTCGTCGTGGCGCAGCATCTCGACCTGGTGCTGGGCGAAGTAGCCGATCGACAGGCCCTTGCCGAGCGTGGCGTCGCCCGTGAGCGGCGCCAGTTCGCCCGCGATGGTCTTGATCAGGGTCGATTTGCCGGCGCCGTTCACACCGAGCAAGCCAATCCGTTGGCCGATCTGCAGCGAAAAATTGATGTCGTTGACAATGGTCTTGGCGCCGACCTTGTCGCCATGGCCGTCCAGCAAGGGATAACCGGCGTCCACGTTTTCCATCACCAGGAGCGGGTTCGGGGCCGAGAGCGGCTCGCGGAACTCGAACGAGAATTCGGCGGCCGCGCGCAGCGGCGCGAGTTCTTCCATCTTCGCCAGCGCCTTCATGCGGCTCTGGGCCTGGCGCGCCTTGCTGGCTTTCGCCTTGAAGCGGTCGATGAAGGACTCGAGGTGGGCCCGGGCGCGCTGCTGCTTTTCCATCGCGCTGGCGGCCAGGATCATGGCGGCGGCGCGCTGGCGCTCGAAGGACGAGTAGTTGCCCGAGTAGCGCTTGAGTTTGCGCTCGTCGATGTGCACCACCACGTTGACGATCTCGTCGAGAAAGTCGCGATCGTGCGAGATGATGACCAGGGTGCCCGGATAGCGTTTCAGCCAATCCTCGAGCCAGATGATCGCATCGAGGTCCAGGTGGTTCGTCGGTTCATCGAGCAGCAGCAGGTCGGAGGGGCACATCAGCGCCTGCGCCAGGTTCAGGCGCATGCGCCAGCCACCCGAGAAGCTGGCGACTGGCTGCTGCATCTGGTCGAGCGTGAAGCCCAGGCCCAGCAGCAGCTGTTCGCCGCGTGACTGCACCGTATAGGCGTCGGCGTCCATCAGCGCGCCGTGCACATTGCCCATCTCGATGCCGTTTTCGTTCGTGTACTCGGCCGCTTCCAGCACGTCGAGTTCGGCCTGCAGGCGGCGCAGCGTGACGTCGCCGTCGATCGCGTACTCGAGGGCGGGACGGTCGAGCGCAGGGGTCTCCTGCGCCACATAGGCCATGCGCCATTTGGCGGGGAAGTCGATCTCGCCCTGGTCTGCGTGCAATTCATTGCGCAGCATGGCGAACAGGCTGGATTTGCCGGCGCCGTTGGCGCCAATGAGGCCGATCTTGTCGCCGGGGTTCAGGGTCAGGTCGGCGTTTTCCAGCAGCGGCTTTATGCCGCGCATCAGGCTGACGTTCAGGAAGCGGATCATGCGTGCGTCTTTACTTTAAATTATGCGTTCTGCAGTTGCTCGGCGGTGAGCAGGAACACCGCCTCATCGCCGGCACTCGTGGTGAGCCAGGTCAGGCCCAGGTGGCCGAAGGCGCTTTCCGCGTATTCGGCCTCGTTGCCGATTTCGACGACCAGGATGCCTTCGGGTGTCAGCCGCTCGCAAGCGCCGGCGACGATCTTGCGCACCAGGTCCATGCCGTCCGCGCCGCCATGCAGGGCGATCTGCGGCTCGCGCAGGTATTCCGGCGGCAGGCTGGCCATCGAATTCGCGTTCACATACGGGGGATTGGTGACGATCAGGTCGTACTTCTTGAACGGCACGTTCTCGTACAGGTCCGATTCGATCGGATTGACTCGGCCTTCGAGTTTATATTCGCGGATATTGCGTTCAGCAACGGCCAGCGCATCGGCCGAGATATCGACCGCGTCGACCACCGCGTTCTGGTAGACGTCGGCCATCATGATCGCCAGGCAGCCCGAACCGGTGCACAGCTCGAGCACATTCTCGACGGCGTACGGGTCGGCCACCCAGGGGCTGAAGAAATTCGGGATCAGCTCGGCGATGAAGGAACGGGGAACGAGCACCCGTTCGTCCACATAGAAGGCGTAGGTGCCGAGCCAAGCCTCGTTCGTGATGTAGGCGGCCGGGACGCGCTCGGTGGTGCGGCGCTCGATCACGGACAGCACTTGCAGCACTTCTTCCGGCAACAGCTTGGCGTCGAGGAAAGGCTCGAGGCGGTCGAGCGGAAGCTTCAAGGTGTGCAGGACCAGGTAGGCCGCCTCATCGAACGCTTCGGCGCTGCCATGGCCGAAGAACAGCTTGGCCGCATTGAAGCGGGTGACGGCGTAGCGCAGCAGGTCGCGCGGGGTGCTGAAGTGTGTCGTGGTCATGGCGTGTTCTCGCTCTCTGGTTGTGCGGTTAGCAGATTTTCCAGCGTGCGGCGGTAGATGTTCTTCAGTGGATCGATGAAGCGCAGCTCGACGTGCTCGTCGATTTTGTGGATGCTGGCGTTTGGTGGGCCGAATTCTATCACCTGAGGGCAGATGCGGGCGATGAAGCGTCCATCCGAGGTCCCGCCCGTGGTCGACAGTTCCGTCGCCACGCCGGTCTCGACCTGGATGGCGCTGCAGACCGCGTCCGACAGCGTGCCCTTCGGGGTCAGGAAGGGCAGGCCGGATAGCGTCCAGTCCAGGTCGTACTCCAGGCCATGGTGGTCGAGAATGGCGTGCACGCGCGCTTCCAGCCCCTCGGCCGTGCTCGCGGTCGAGAAGCGGAAGTTGAATTCGAGCGTCATCTGGCCAGGAATGACATTGTTGGCGCCGGCACCGGCATGGATGTTCGAGACCTGCCACGAGGTCGGCGCATAGTATTCGTTGCCCTCGTCCCAGACCTCGGCCGCCAGCTCGGCCAGCGCGGGCGCGGCCTGGTGGATCGGATTGCGCGCCAGATGCGGGTAGGCGATATGGCCCTGGATGCCCTTGATGACGAGGTGGCCCGACAGCGAGCCGCGGCGTCCGTTCTTGATCACGTCACCGAGGATGTGGGCTGACGTCGGTTCGCCCACCAGACAGTAGTCGAGCGTCACGCCGCGTTCTTCCAGCATGTCGCAGACGAGCACGGTGCCGTCCGTCGCCGGCCCTTCCTCGTCGCTCGTGATCAAGAAGGCGATCGAGCCCAGGTGGTCCGGGTGCGCCACGACGAATTCCTCACAGGCAACAACCATCGCTGCGATCGAGGTCTTCATGTCGGCCGCGCCGCGGCCATAGAGTTTACCGTCGCGCACGGTCGGTATGAACGGTTCGGAAGTCCACTGGTGCGCGGGTCCGGTCGGCACGACGTCGGTATGGCCGGCAAAGACGAAGACCGGCGACGCCGTTCCCTTGCGCGCCCACAGGTTGGTGACGCCATTCGATTCGATGGATTCGCACACGAAGCCGAGCGGCGCGAGCAATTCGGCCAGGCGTAGCTGGCAGCCCTTGTCGTGCGGCGTGATCGAGTCGAGGGCGATCAGTTCGGCCGCCAGCTCCTGGGTGCGCGAGGTCTTGATCATGCGGCCCCCATCAGGCGCGCGTAGTCGTCGGGGCTGAAGCCTACCGCCAGCGCGCCGTCGCCCTCTAACACCGGACGCTTGATCACCGAGGTGTTTTCCAGCATCAGCTCAAGTGCGGATGCCTTGTCATTGACTGCCGCCTTGCGCTCGTCCGGCAGCTTGCGCCAGGTCGTGCCTTTGCGGTTGACCAGGATTTCCCAATCCAGTTCTTCGAGCCAGCGCGCGGCCGTCTCGCGGTCCAGGCCCGCTTTTTTGAAGTCGTGGAACGTGACGTCGTGGCCGTTCTCGAGGAGCCAGTCGCGGGCTTTTTTGACGGTGTCGCAGTTGGGAATACCGTAGAGCGTCTTTTTCATGGGCGTAACTTGGGGGCAAATAAGGCGAAGCAACGAAGCTTGCCGGGAGCGCAGTGGTTCGGGGAGGGCGAGAGGATAGCATATGCCGATCCTGCCTGGAGATGTCGCACACGGCAGTTCTGGGTCGGGCCCCGTGCGAGCGGGCCGCGTTGTCCAGATCAGACTGAGCAGGGGAGGTGGTGTCGCGGGTCGGAGGCTCGCCCGCTTCAAGTGTTCAGTGTGAACTCGGTAAACGAGGCTTCCGGCGGCTCGTCATTCTTGCCCGCCCCATCGTCGGCGCCTTTTGCCGGCCCGTTGTTGAGCAGCCAGAGCAAATTTGTCGCCGAGTCGGCATTCGCCAGCGCTTCTTCCTGCGTCACGAGGCCTGCCTGCACCAGCGCCAGCAGCGCATATTCGAACGATTGCGAGCCGGGCGACATGCTCTTGTCCATCGCTTCCTTGATCTGGCTGAGTTCGCCTTTTTCGATCAGGTCGGCGATGTAGCGGGTGTTCAGCATCACCTCGACCGCCGGCTGGCGCGTGCCCCCAAGCGCGGACCTCACCAAACGCTGCGAGACGATCGCGCGCGTGGCGGAGGCAAGGTCTTGCAGCAGGGCGGGGCGGTTTTCGACAGGGTAGAAGCCGATGATGCGGTTCAGGGCGTTATAGCTGTTGTTCGCGTGCAGCGTGGCGACGACCAGGTGGCCGGATTGAGCATAAGCAAGTGCCGCGCCCATGGTGGCCTGGTCGCGGATTTCGCCGATCAGGATCACGTCCGGCGCCTGGCGCAGGCTGTTGCGCAGCGCGAGCTGGAAGTCGAGCGCATCGCTGCCGATCTCGCGCTGGTTGACGATCGATTTCTTGTTCTTGAAAAGGTATTCGATCGGGTCTTCCAGCGTCAGGATGTGGCCGGTGCGTTGTTCGTTGCGGTAGTCGAGCATCGAGGCGATCGTGGTCGACTTGCCGGAACCGGTAGCGCCCACGATCAGCAGCAGGCCGCGCTTGTCCATGACGAGTTCGGACAGTACCGGCGGCAGGCCGAGTTCGCCCAGCGGCGGAATGGTGGCCGGTACGAAGCGGAAGACGGCCGAGACGCTGCCGCGCTGGCGGAAGGCCGAGAGGCGGAAACGGCCCAGGTTGGGCACGGAAATGCCCATGTTCAGTTCGTTGGTGCGGTTCAGTTCGTCAAGCTGCTCGGGGGTGGTAATTTCCGACAGCAGGGAGTCGATGTTGTCGCGGTCGAGCTTGTGCTGGTTGATCGGGATGAGGTTCCCGTTGATCTTGATGTGGACGGGAGAATTGACCGCGAAGAACATGTCCGACGCGTTTTTTTCTTTCATGAGCTGGAACAGGCGGTCCATGGCCATTGGCGGTGTCTCCCGGGGTGGTGCTTGTCATGGTGCGGCAGACCAGGCGAAGCTCGAACGCGTGGACGGCTATGCCGTCCACGCGTTCAACCAGCCGTCGAGCAGCCTCGAAGCCGCTTAAATCCCGCGCAGCAGTTCGTTGATACCCGTCTTCGCGCGCGTCTTGGCATCGACCCGCTTGACGATCACGGCGCAGTACAGGCTGTACTTGCCGTCTGGCGAAGGCAGGCTGCCCGACACCACGACCGAACCGGACGGCACGCGGCCATAGCTCACTTCGCCGGTTTCGCGGTTGTAGATCTTGGTCGACTGGCCGATGTACACGCCCATCGAAATCACCGAGTTCTCTTCGACGATCACGCCTTCGACGATTTCCGAACGCGCGCCGATGAAGCAGTTGTCTTCGATGATGGTCGGATTGGCCTGCATCGGTTCGAGCACGCCGCCGATGCCGACGCCGCCCGACAGGTGGACGTTCTTGCCGATCTGCGCGCAGGAACCGACCGTGGCCCAGGTGTCGACCATCGTGCCTTCATCGACATAAGCGCCGATGTTCACGTAGGACGGCATCAGGACCACGTTCTTGCCGATGAAGGAGCCGCGGCGTGCCACCGCCGGCGGCACCACGCGAAAACCCCCTTTGGCAAAATCTTCGGCCGTGTAGTCGGCGAACTTGGTCGGCACTTTATCGTAGAACTGCATGCCGCCCGCCTCGATCGGAACGTTGTTCTCGAGGCGGAACGACAGCAGCACAGCCTTCTTGATCCACTGATTCACAGTCCACTCGGCGCCTTCTTTCTGCGCCACGCGCAGGGTGCCGGCGTCGAGGCCGGCCAGCACGTGGCTGACTGCCTCGCGCACTTCGGCGCTGGCGCCCGATGGGCTGATGTCCGCGCGTTGTTCCCACGCGGTGTCGATGATGTTCTGGAGTTGTTGGGTCATGGTGGTTGATCTCGTTTCAGGAAGCGGATTGCTGCGACTGGCAGAACTGGACAATGCGATTGGCTGCTTCCAGCCCTTCGTCGACGCCTGCCACCAGCGCCATGCGGATGCGGTTGGTGCCCGGGTTGGTCCCGTGCGCTTCGCGCGCGAGGTAGGATCCAGGCAGGACCGTTACATTATATTCGGCGTACAGCCGGCGTGCGAAGTCGGTGTCCGACAGCCTGGTGCGGCGCACGTCGGCCCACAGGTAGAAGCCGGCGTCCGGTAACTCGACGTCCATCACTTCGCGCAGCAGCGGCGTGATGAGCTTGAATTTTTCCTTGTACAGCGTGCGGTTGTCCTGCACATGGGTCTCGTCGCCCCAGGCCGCGATCGAGGCGGCCTGCACCACGGGCGACATCGCGCCGCCGCAGTAGGTGCGGTACAGCAGGAATTTCTTGAGCACCTGTGGGTCGCCGGCCACGAAGCCGGAACGCATGCCGGGTACGTTCGAGCGCTTCGACAGGCTCGAGAACACGACCAGGTTGGCGTAGGGCCGATCGCCCCTGCTGCGGCCAAGCTGGTGCGCCGCCTCCAGCGCGCCCAGCGGCGGGGTGGAACCAGAATAGATCTCGGAATAGCACTCGTCGGCGGCGATCACGAAGCCGTGGCGGTCGGAGAGGTCGAACAGTTCGCGCCAGTCGTCCAGCGTGAGCACGGCGCCGGTCGGGTTGCCTGGCGAGCAGACGTACAGCAGCTGCACGCGTGCCCAGACATCGTCGGGCACCGCGCTGTAGTCGGGGGCGAAGTTGCGCGCCGGGTCTGAATTGACGAAGTAGGGCGTGGCGCCGGCGAGGTAGGCCGCGCCTTCGTAGATCTGGTAGAACGGATTCGGGCACAGCACCAGGGGATCCGGACGGCCGGCGTCGATGGTCGAGTGGGCGATCGCGAACAAGGCCTCGCGCGAGCCGTTCACGGGCAATACCATCGTCGCCGCATCCAGGCTCGGTATGCCATAGCGGCGCTCGATCCAGCTTGCGATGGCCGTGCGCAGCGGCTCGCCGCCGACCGTGCTCGGATAGTTCGACAGGCCGGCCACCGCATGCATCAGGGCCTTTTCGATGAAAGGCGGCGTCGGGTGCTTCGGTTCGCCGATGCCGAGGCTGATCGGCGCCAGCTCCGCGTTCGCAGTCACACCGGCGAACAGTTCGCGCAGCTTTTCGAAGGGGTAGGGATGGAGTTTGTCGAGATGTGGATTCACGGCGGTCTTGTTGGGCGCAATGCGAAAGCGACCATTATATGCCGATAAATCGGGGCGCACGACGTGAGGCTTGCTCGCGCCATGCGCCTGGATTGACGCCCGACCATTCCTTGAACGCGTGCGTGAACGCGCTCTGCTCCTGGTAACCCAGCAGGAAGGCGATGTCCGTCAGCGACAGTCCGGGCTGGCGCAGGTAGTCGAGTGCCAGCGCGTACCGGGCGCCATCGAGCACTTGCTGGAAGCTCGCTCCCGCATCGGCCAGCTTGCGCTGCAGGGTACGTGGCGCCAGGTCCAGCTCGGCCGCGATAGTGTTCAGGCGCACGCGGTCCTGCGCCAGGTTGCGGATGACCGCCGCCCGTACCTCGGCCACGATGGACGGCGGCGTTTCGACGCGTTGGGTCAGCAAGCGCTCGGCATGCTGCTGCAAGACCGGATACAGCGTGATGTCGGCGTTCGGCAGCGGCAGCGCGAGCAGGGTCGCATTGAAGCGCGCGCTGTTGGCCGGCGCATTCAAGCGCGGCAGTACGCCGAACACGCGCGCATATTCGCTCATGTCCATGCTGCCCGCATGCGTGAACGCCAGCTCGGCCGGCGGCAGCTGGCCACCGGCCAGCCAGCGCCCGAAGGTCTGGATGCCGGCGAAGACGCTGTCGACCAGGTGGCGGCTGGCGCCCGGATAGTGGCTGATCCATTCGTATTCGGCCGCGGCGCCGTGCAGCGCCAGGCGCGAGCGTCCCAGGTCGTGCGCCAGCGCCTCATAGCGCATCGTCTGCTCGAAGGCCTGGCCGAAGTCGCGGCAGGCCAGCAATACCAGGCCGTAGATGCTGTAGGTGCCGAGTTTCACCCCCTCGCCCACGTGCAGGCCGAAGTGCTCGTCGTTCGCCAGTTCGGCGCCGGCGTCGAGCAGGCGCAGGTAGGCGCAGGCGGCCAGCGACTCGGGCAGCGGCGCGAGTGCGCCGTCCGGCAGTCCGGCGGCCTGCGTCAGCACGTCGAGCCTCACGCCGCGCGCCATGGCGGCATCGAGCAGCGGCTGCAGGTAGGAGCCGGTGACCCGGCGCCGGTCTGGCGTGATCGAGCAAGGCTGTGTCATAAAGGAGCAATACGCGGCATGCGATCTCGCTTACTCTGGCATGAATGTCAACACCCAATAGTAAGGGAAAAGCGCATGAGACGGTGGAATGGCTGGGGCGACGAGTCGATCGATGTCGCATTGAACAAGGATGCGCTGGCTTTCCTGGAAGCGCGCATCGGTCCCGGCCAGGCGCCGCCAGAGGCCACCTTCGAGCAAGCCTGTGCCGCGATCGCAGCCGGGGGCCTGTCCCCGCATCGGCTGGTCGAAACCGCAGCGCCGGTACGCGCCCTGCATGCACTGGGCCAGAGCCTGCCCGACTGGCTGCGCCTGCGCCACGGCCGCCTGGGCGCGGTGCCGGACGGCGTCGCTTTCCCCGAAAGCGCCGCCCAGGTACGCGAGCTGCTCGCCTACGCAGCCGCGCATGGCGCATGCGTGATTCCGTACGGCGGCGGCACCAGCGTCGCCGGCCACCTCACCGTGCCCGAGGGCAGGCCGACGCTGTGCGTCGACATGCGCCGCCTGCGCGCCATGACCGCACTCGACCGCGAGTCCCAACTCGCCACTTTTGGCGCCGGCGTCACCGGCCCGGATCTCGAAGCCCAGCTGCGCGCACACGGCTATACCCTCGGCCACTTCCCGCAATCCTTCGACTATTCGACCCTGGGCGGCTGGGTCGTCACGCGCTCGTCCGGTCAGCAGTCGCTGCGCTATGGCCGCATCGAGTCGATGTTCGCCGGCGGGCAGGTCGAGACGCCGGCCGGCACGCTCGCGATTCCGACCTTTCCCGCGTCTGCCGCCGGCATCGACCTGCGCGAGATGGTGCTCGGTTCGGAAGGGCGGCTCGGCATCCTGACCGAAGCCACGGTGCGCGTGACGCGCCTGCCCGAGTACGAAGCCTTCCACGCTGTCTTTTTCCCGACCTGGGAGCAGGCCTCGAGCGCCGTGCGCGAGCTGGCCCAGGCGCGCCTGCCGCTGTCGATGCTGCGCCTGTCCAATCCCATGGAAACGCAGACCATGCTGGCGCTGGCCGGCCACAAGCGCCTGGTCGGCATCCTCGAACAATGGTTGGATATGCGCGGCTGCGACGAAGGCAAGTGCATGCTGCTGGTCGGCGCGACCGGTGCGAAACGGCAGGCGCGCGCCGCCTTGCGCGATGCATTCACGATCGCCCGCGCGAGCAAGGGCGTGCACATGGGGAAGGGCCTGGGCGAACGCTGGCGCCGCAACCGTTTTCGCAATGTCTACATGCGCAATAGCGCCTGGCGCCAGGGCTATGCGATCGACACGGTGGAAACGGCCGTCGACTGGCCGGGCGTCACAAGCGCAATGCAGGCGATCGAATCGGCCGCCGCGCGTGCCTTCGGCGAACACGGGGAACGGGTGCATGCCTACACCCATCTGTCGCACCTGTATCCGCAGGGCGCCAGCGTCTACTCGACGTTCGTATACCGTTTGACGGGCGACTACGACACCGATCTCGCGCGCTGGCGCAGCCTGAAGCAGGCCGTGTCCGATGCAATCGTCGCCAGTGGCGGCACCATCAGCCACCAGCATGGTGTCGGCAGCGACCACGCACCCTGGCTGGCAGCGGAAAAAGGCGAACTCGGGCTCGATGCGATGCGCGCGCTGTTCAAGCGCTTCGATCCGGAGGGCTGCATGAACCCCGGCAAGCTGGTGCTGCCGTGAGCGCGCTCTGGCCCACTGGCTGGCGCGCCGCGCTGCCCGAACTGTGCGCGCGCGAATGGGACATCCTGGTCATCGGCGGCGGCATTACCGGCGCCGGCATCCTGCTGGAAGCCTCGCGCCGGGGCCTGCGCGCCCTGCTGGTCGAGGGGCGCGACTTCGCCTGGGGCACCTCGAGCCGTTCCTCGAAACTGGTGCACGGCGGCCTGCGCTACCTGGCGCAGGGACACCTCAAGCTCACGCGCGAAGCGGTGCGCGAACGCGAGGCCTTGCTGAGGGATGCCCCTGGCCTGGTCGAGCCGCAGGGCTTTGCCTTCGCCGATTATGGCGCCAGCGGCCGCAAGCGCCGCACGATGCTGGCCGGCCTCGCGCTGTACGACCTGTTCGCCGGACGGCGCGAAGCGCATTGGCTGGACGCCTCTGCCTTTGCCCTGCGCGCGCCGAATGCCGCGCGCGACGGCCTGGCGGGGGGCATCGTCTACACCGACGCGAAGACCGACGACGCGCGCCTGGTCCTGCGCACGATCGCGGAAGCGCGCCGCCATGGCGGGGCAGCGGTCAACTACCTGGCCGCGCAAGCCTTGCTGTTTGACGGCGACCGGATCGCGGGGGCATGCCTGCGCGATGGCGTCGCCGGCGGGCAGTTCGAGGTGCGCGCCCGGCTCGTGATCGACGCCTGCGGCGCCTGGGCCGGCATGCTCAGTGCATCCGGCCCGCCCTTGCGCCCGCTGCGCGGCAGCCACCTGATCCTGCCGGCCTGGCGCCTGCCGCTGGCGCAGGCGATCAGCCTGATGCACCCGACCGACGGCCGGCCCGTGTTCGCCTTTCCCTGGGAAGGCGCCACCCTGGTCGGGACCACCGACGTCGACCACAAGGACGGCCTGACCAAGGAAGCGGCAATCACCCGTGCGGAACTCGATTACCTGATGACGGCACTGCAGGCGCAGTTTCCGCAATTGGGTTTACAGGAAGCCGACATCCTCGCGACCTATGCCGGCGTGCGTCCGGTGGTCGACAGCGGAGGGCTTGGCGCACCCTCGAAGGCGGGACGGGAACACGCCATCGCGTCACAGCAAGGCCTGGTCAGCGTCGCCGGCGGCAAACTGACGACCTTCCGCGCGATCGCGCTCGACACGCTGCGCGAGGCGCAAGGCCAGCTGCACGGCTGGAATGACGCGCTGGCGCCATGCCGCATCTACGATCCGGCGCCGCTGCCGCAGTCTGCGCGCCGTCTGCCGGCGTCGATCCTGCGCCGCCTCGCGGGCCGCTATGGCGCGCAGGCCCAGGCGCTGCTCGACGCGGCGCGGGAGGACGAACTCGACACGATCCCCGGCACCGAAACCCTGTGGGCCGAACTGCGCTGGGCTGCGCGCGCCGAAGCGGTGCAGCAGCTGGACGACCTGCTGTTGCGCCGTACCCGCATCGGCCTGCTGCTGCGCGCAGGCGGGCAGGAACACCTGGCGCGCATCCGCGCCATCTGCCAGCCGGAACTGGGCTGGCTCGATGAACGCTGGGAGCAAGAAGCCGCCGGCTACGCGCGGCTGTGGCAGGCCCACTACAGCCTGCCCGAGGCGCAGGCATGACGCCCGAACCGCGCATTCTCGCCATCGACAACGGCACGCAAAGCGTGCGCGCGCTGCTGTTCGACCTGCGCGGCAACATCGTCGCCAAATGCCAGGTGCCGTTGCAAGCGTATTTTTCGACGCATCCCGGCTGGGCCGAGCACGAGCCCGAGGATTACTGGCAGGCCGTGTGCCGCGCTTGCCAGGGCCTGTGGAGCCAGGAAGGTGTCGATCGGAGCGCAGTACGCGCGGTGGCGGTCACGACCCAGCGCGGCACGGTGGTCAACCTGGACCGCGATGGCAAGCCGCTGCGCCCGGCGATCACCTGGCTCGACCAGCGCCGGACAAGGGTCGTGCCGCCGATCGGCGCCTTCTGGCGCACCGCCTTCAAGCTGGCGCGGGTGAACAAGACGATCGATTTCTTTCGCGGCGAGGCCGAGATCAACTGGATCCGCGCGCACCAGCCGGACGTCTGGGACGCCACCGACAAGTTCCTGCTGCTCTCCGGTTACCTGAACTGGCGCCTGTGCGGACGTTTTGTCGATTCGAGCGGCTCGCAAGTGGCCTACCTGCCGTTCGACTACAAGCGCCATACCTGGGCCTCGAAGCGCGACTGGAAATGGCAGGCGCTGGCAGTCGAGCCGCGCATGCTGCCCGCGCTCCAGCCGCCCGGCACCGAGCTGGGCGTGATCGACAGCGGGGCGGCGCAGCAGACCGGCATCCCGGCGGGTACCCCGCTGTTTGCCGCCGCCGCCGACAAGGCCTGCGAAGTGCTGGGCGCCGGTTGCCTGGAGCCGCATGTCGGGTGCCTCAGCTACGGCACCACGGCCACGATCAACACCACCAGCCGGCGCTATGTCGAGGTGACGCCCTTCGTGCCGCCATATCCGTCCGCGGTTCCCGGCGCCTACAGCACCGAAGTACAGGTGTTTCGCGGCTACTGGATGGTCAACTGGTTCAAGGAGCAGTTCGGCCACCACGAGCAGCTGCAGGCGCTGTCCGGCGACCTGGCGCCGGAGCAGCTGTTCGACCAGTTGGCCGAGTCGGTCCCCCCAGGTTCGATGGGCCTGATGCTGCAGCCCTACTGGACGCCGGGTATCCGGGTGCCGGGACGGGAGGCGAAGGGCGCGATCATCGGCTTTGGCGACGTCCACACGCGTGCCCATGTGTACCGCGCGATTCTCGAGGGCCTGGCCTATGCGCTGCGGGAGGGGAAGGAACGCATCGAACAACGCAGTGGCGTGCGCATCACCGAACTGCGGGTATCGGGCGGCGGCTCGCAAAGCGATGCGGCGATGCAGCTCACCGCCGACATCTTCGGTTTGCCCACGGTCCGCCCGCACGTCTACGAAACCTCCGGCCTGGGCGCTGCCATCGACGCCGCTGTCGGCTTGGGGCTGCACCCGGATTTCGCCAGTGCCGTGGGAGCGATGACGCGGACAGGGCGCGTGTTCGAGCCGATCGAAGGCAACCGCGCCATCTACGACCGGCTCTACAAGGGGGTGTACCGCAAGATGTACCGCCAGCTCCAGCCCTTGTACCGCGAGATCGCCGAGATTACCGGCTATCCGAACCAGTATTAGGGCATGGCAGCCGCCCGCCCGGATTACAGCATCGCCGCGATCAGTTTGCCCAGGATCGCGATGCCTTCGCGGATGCGCTCCGGCGGTACGGTCACGAACGAGAGGCGCAGCGTGTTGGTCTCGCCTTCGTTGGCATAGAAGGGCGCGCCCGGTACGAAGGCCACGCGCGAAGCGATCGCGGTGTCGAGCAGCTTCATGGCGTCGATGTTTTTGGGCAGGGTGACCCAGATGAACATGCCGCCTTCCGGCTTGGTCCAGCTCACGCTGGCCGGGAAGTGCTCCGCCATCGCGTCGAGCATGGCCCGGCACTGGTTGCCGTACAGGGTGCGAATCGTCGGGATGTGCTGGTCGAGGAAGCCGTCTTTCACCACCTCATGCACCACCATTTGCGTCAGCTGGGCGGTGTGCAGGTCGGCCGCCTGTTTGGCCAGCTCGAGGCGGCGTACCAGCGGCAGCGGGGCGCACACATAGCCGAGGCGAATGCCGGGCGTGAGCACCTTCGAGAACGAACCCATGTAGATGATGCCGTCCGGGTTCATGGCCACCATCTTCGGCATCGGTGCGCCCGAATACGACAGCGCGCCGTACGGATCGTCCTCGATCAGCGGCAGGCCGAGGCGCGCGCAGGTTTCCACCAGCTCGTGCCGGCGTGCCAGGGACAGCGAGCGGCCGGTCGGGTTCTGGAAGTTCGGCAGCGAATACAGCAGGCGCGCGCCTTTCGCGACGGCGTCGATCGAGGAGGGCACCAGGCCATCGTCGTCAGTGTCGACCGACGCGAACTGCGGGCGGTAGACCGAGAACGCCTGCAGCGCACCGAGATAGCTCGGGGTTTCGACCAGCACGCGGCTGCCTTCGTCGATCAACACTTTACCGATCAAATCGAGCGCCTGCTGCGAGCCCGACACCATCAGGATCTGCTCGGGCAGGATCCTCGTCCCCTCCGTCGATAAGGAATTGGCGATCCATTCGCGCAGCGGCGCGAAGCCATCGGTCGGGCCATATTGCAGCGCGACCTTGCCGGTTTCGCTCAGCACCTTGTCATAGGCCGCCTTCATGCGCTCGACCGGGAAGGTGGCGGGCGAGGGCAGGCCGCCGGCAAAGGAGATGATCTCGGGGCGCTGGGTGATTTTCAGGATTTCGCGGATGAACGAGCTTTGCAGCCCCTGCGCGCGCTCGGAAAACTGCCACTGGATGGGATGGGGATTCTCGATTTTCATGCTGGTCTCACAAGAAAGAACCGCCGGCTCCGTGTCTGGTGCCGGCCATGATGGGCGCGCTCGGCAAGCTGCCCGCGAAGGCCGGGCGGTTCGCCCGGCCCCATGCGCTTTTATGCCACTTCGACGATCATTTCGATTTCGACGCAGGCGCCGCGCGGGATCTGGGCCACGCCGAAGGCGCTTCTGGCGTGCTTGCCGGCGTCGCCGAAGACTTTGCCGAACAGTTCCGAGGCGCCGTTGGTGACCAGGTGCTGCTCGGTGAAGTCCGGGGTCGAGTTCACCAGGCTCATCAGCTTGACGATGCGTTTCACACGCGTCAGGTCGCCGCCGCAGGCATCCTGCAGGGTGCCCATCAGGTCGATCGCGATCGCGCGCGCGGCCGCCTGGCCGTCAGCGGTGGTCTTGTCCTTGCCCAGCTGGCCGACGTTGACCGAACCGTCCGCGTTCTTGGCAATGTGACCCGAGATGAAGACCAGGTTACCGGTCTGTACATACATGACGTAAGCGGCGGCAGGCGCAGCGGCCTGCTGCAGGGTGATGTTCAGTTCGCTGAGTTTGTCGTAGACGGACATGGGAATTCCAATGCGGTGGATGAAGCCGGTATTGTAAAGCTTGAAAGGCGCGCTGGACACCGCCCGCGTAACCGACGCGCCCCGTCGACCCGACGCGGATATTGGATTGCGTTATCAAACTGATATTTGCGGGTGTTATCATTGCGGCTTGCCGCCGCAGCGGCCAGACAGGGAGCCATGTTAATCACGCCGGTTTTTGCACTCAAATTATTCCTCGTGCCGCTGTTGATCTTGCTCGTGACCCTCGCCGGCCGGCGCTGGGGACCGGCCGTGGCGGGCTGGCTGTCCGCCTTTCCGATCGTCGCCGGTCCGATCCTGTCTGCCCTCACCCTCGAGCAGGGCGCGGCGTTTGCCGCGCGCGCGGCCGAAGGCACGCTGCTGGCAGTCGTCGCGATTCTCGTCTTCAGCCTGGCCTATGCCTGGGCTTCGTCGCGCTGTGGCATTGCCAATTCGATGGCGCGCTCGCTGCTGGCCATGTTCCCGGTGATGAGCACGGTGCTGGTCGGATTTGCGCATGTCGGCTCCGGCCGGGACAGTGCGGTGGCCCTCTTGCGTGGCATGGTCGTTGGCTATTTTGGGTTCGCCGTGTTCTGTGCCGTGCTGGCGATGCAGTTGCGGGAGGGCGCTGTCGGCACGGCCTTCGCCCTTGCCCTGTGCTGCGCGCTGGTTGTGCATCTGGTGGCGCGGCGCATGCTGGCGCCTCCTGTGCGGTTCCCCAGCGCGCACACCTCTTGAAAACCGTGACGCTATCCCAATATTGCAACAATCCGTTCAACCCGTAACATCACGAGGAACAACATGGCTGTCGCCGAAAAAGAAACCCTTGGCTTTCAAGCTGAAGTAAAGCAGCTGCTGCAATTGATGATCCACTCCTTGTATTCGAACAAGGAAATCTTCCTGCGCGAACTGATTTCGAATGCCTCCGATGCATCCGACAAGTTGCGCTTCGAAGCGATCAACAACGACGCCTTGTACGGCAATGACCATGAACTGAAAATCAAGGTCACGCTCGACAAGGATGCGAAGACGATCACGATTTCCGACAACGGCATCGGCATGAGCCGCGAGGAAGTGATCTCGCACCTGGGCACGATCGCCAAATCGGGCACCAAGGAATTCTTCTCGCGCCTGTCGGGCGACCAGCAGCAGGACGCGGCCCTGATCGGCCAGTTCGGCGTCGGTTTCTATTCGGGCTTCATCGTCGCCGACCGCATCACGGTCGAGACCCGCCGCGCCGGTGCCGACGCCGCTGAGGGCGTGCGCTGGGAATCGACCGGCGAAGGCGACTACAGCGTCGAGCCGATCGAGAAGATCGGGCGCGGCACCGACGTCATCCTGCACCTGCGCGACGGCGAGGAAGAGCTGCTCTCGAACTGGAAGATCAAATCGATCATCCGCAAGTATTCGGACCACATCTCGCTGCCGATCCTGATGCAGAAGGAAGAGTGGGACGAAGAGGCGAAGGCCACCGTCGCGCGTGACGAATTCGAGACCGTTAACCAGGCCAGCGCGCTGTGGGCCCGCAACAAGTCGGAAGTCACGAAAGAGCAGTACGACGAGTTCTACAAGCACGTCTCGCACGACTTCCAGGAGCCGCTGGCCTACACGCATAACCGCGTCGAAGGGCGCAGCGAATATACCCAGCTGCTGTACGTGCCGGGCCACGCGCCCTTCGACCTGTGGGACCGCAACAAGCGCGGCGGCATCAAGCTGTACGTCAAGCGCGTCTTCATCATGGACGATGCCGAGCAGCTGATGCCGACCTACCTGCGCTTTATTAAAGGCGTGATCGATTCGGCCGACCTGCCGCTGAACGTCTCGCGCGAGATCTTGCAGGAGTCGCGCGACGTCAAGGTGATCCGCGAAGGCTCGACCAAGCGCGTGCTGGGCATGCTGGAAGAAATGGCGAATGCCGACGAACAGGAGACGAAGGACAAGTACGTCACCTTCTGGAAGGAATTCGGCCAGGTCCTGAAGGAGGGCATCGGCGAGGACGCGACCAACAAGGACCGCGTCGCCAAGCTGCTGCGTTTTGCATCGACCCAGAACGAGCTTGACGAACAGACGGTGTCGTTCGCCGACTACATCGGGCGCATGAAGGAAGGCCAGGACAAAATTTATTACGTCACGGCCGACAACTTCAACGCCGCGAAGAACAGTCCACACCTCGAGATCTTCCGCAAGAAGGGCGTCGAAGTGCTGCTCCTGACGGATCGTGTCGACGAGTGGATGCTCTCGTTCCTGACGGAGTTCGAGGGCAAGGAGTTGACCTCGGTGGCCAAGGGCGGCCTGGATCTCGGCAAACTCGAAGACGAAGCCGAGAAAAAGGAACACGAAGAGACCGAGACCCAGTACAAGGATCTGGTCGAGCAGATGAAGGGCGCCCTGGCGGACAAGGCCAAGGACGTGCGCGTGACCCACCGCCTGACCGATTCGCCGGCCTGCCTGGTGGCCGACGAGCACGAGCTGTCGGCCAATCTGGTGCGCATGCTGAAGGCCGCCGGCCAGAGCGCACCGGAGAGCAAGCCGATCCTCGAGATCAACCCGAACCACCCGCTGGTGACGCGCCTGAAGTACGAAGACGCGACGCAAGCGCGCTTTGCCGACTGGTCGCATATCCTGTTCGACCAGGCGCTGCTGGCCGAAGGCGGCAGCCTGGCCGATCCGGCCAGTTTCGTGAAGCGCCTGAACGAGATGCTGCTGGCCGGCGCCAAGTAAGCGTCGTCGTCAACGACAAACCGGGCCTGCGGGCCCGGTTTTTTTACGTCGTTTTTTACACGCTCAACGTGTGGTGGCTGCCCGCCCTCCGAGCGGCAGTCGGGCCGCGAGTCGCACAAACACCGCCTCGAACCAATGCTTGCGATGCTCGGTCACCTGTCCGATCAGCCAGGTCGCCGCGCCGATCAGGGCTACCAGCGCCGCGACATCGGCCACATTCGACTGGCGGTGCGGATACACGGTCAGCCACACCCGCATCACCAGCGCGTGCACGAGGTAGAGCGTGAACGTGTACGAGGCCAGCCAGCGCAGCGCTCGCTCGAAGCGCAGCAGCGCCCCAAAGCCCGCGCCCTGTGCGCACAGGAAGTTGAGTACGACCAGGATGCACACGACGTAGTCGGCCAGGAAGCGGTCGGCGCTTTTCAGGGGCAGGCCGGGGAAGGGCCAGCCGGCCTGGGCCAGCGCGCGCAGCGTGGTATCGAGATCGCTCGCCTTGAATGCCGCCAGCAGGGCGAGCGACACGACCCAGCCGGCAAAGGCGAGCGGGCGCGCAATCGTGTGTGATTTTTGCCAGTGGTAGCTTGCGACCCCGGCCAGCCACACCGGCAGCAGCAGCCACAGCTTCGGGCCGACGAACAGCAGCAGCGAGCCGACGGTGAGCACGCGCTTCGGGCCGCGCAAATAGAAGGCCGCGCCGAACAGAACGTAATACCAGACCTCAAAGCCGAGCGACCAGTAGGGCGCGAGCAGCGGCGGCGGCTCGGAGATGGTCCAGAGTTCGCCCATGAACAACAGGTGCAGCGGCAGGTAGAGCCAGGGTTTTGCCAACTGATAGAAGTGTTGCAGCGTTGCATGGCCTGTGAGCACGAGGACGGCGGCGGCGGCAAAGCCCAGCAGCACCACGGGCAGGGCGACCGAATAGATGCGCGTGCAGCGCGCCACGCAATAGTCGCGCAGGCCCGTGTTCTTCCGCGCGGTCGTGTAGGCGATCACGAAACCGGACAGCACGAAGAACACGATGACCGATTCGCGCCCGAGGTCGAGCCACCAGTGGTGTGAGCTGGCCGCGATGGCGCCATACGACAGGAAATGGCTGACCACGACCAGCACCGCCGCGAGGAAGCGGCAGCAGTCGAGGTAGAGCGAGAAAGAACGGGAAAGGGAAGAAGCGGGGGCTGCCATGATCATGCCTTACGGCAAACTATAAAAAGAACAAGGGCAATTGCTATTTGCGTAGTTGTTCAAGGAATTCCAGTAGCAGGCGCTCGCCCTCGGGCCAGTCGCCGTAGCCGGAATCGGCATTCACGTGACCGGCATCGCCGATCTCGACATGGCGGCTGCCCCAGGTTTCGGCAAAGGCCCGCGCCCGTTCGCGCGTGACGTATTCGTCGTTCGTGCTTGCGAGTACCAGGCTGGGAAATGGCAGGCGTGCCATGGGTACCGGCGCGAAGCCGTTGCTGTCGATCGGGTAGGAGGGAGCGTCGACATCGCTCGGCGCCACCAGGAAGGCGCCGGCCGCGCGCAGGGGCGAGCCGGATGCTGCCCAGTGCGCCGCCAGCATGCAGCCCAGGCTGTGGGCGACCAGCACCGGCGCGCCATTGCAGGTGGCGACCGCCGCATCGAGCTCGTTCACCCATTCGTCGCGGCTCGGGTTGTTCCAGTCGCGGTGCTCGACCCGGCGCCACTCGGGATGGCGCGCCTCCCAGTGCGACTGCCAGTGCTGCGGCCCCGAATTCCACAAGCCGGATAAAATCAGTACGTCGCCATCCATGCCGCCTCCTTGTCGTTCAGGCCATTCTACGCGTAACGCTTGACGCGTCGATTACAGTGCCGTGCGTAGCGCGAACAGTTCCGGAAACAGCACCACGTCGAGCATCTTGCGCAGGTAGCTCACGCCCGCCGTGCCGCCGGATCCTGGCTTGAAGCCGATGATGCGCTCGACCGTCGTCACGTGGCGGAAGCGCCAGAAACGGAAGGCCGTCTCGAGGTCGACCAGCTTCTCGGCAAGCTCATACAAGCCCCAGTGTTGTTCAGGATCCTGGTACACGGCGAGCCAGGCCGCCTGTACCGAGTCGTCGTGGGCGGTCGGCTCGATCGGTGAGCGGGCCATGCGCTCGGGCGCGATCGGAAAACCGCGACGCGCCAGCAGCTGCACCGCTTCGTCGTAGATCGAGGGCGTCTGCAGGGCGGCGGCCAGCAGGGCATGGGCCGGCGGATTCTGTTCGTGCACGGCCAGCAGGGCCGCGTTCTTGTTTCCGAGGATGAATTCGAGCTCGCGATACTGGTGCGACTGGAAGCCCGACGAGGCGCCCAGCCAGGGCCGGATCGCCGTGTATTCGGAAGGCGTCATCGTCGCCAGTACGTCCCAGGCGTGCACCAGTTGGTCCATGATGCGGGCCACGCGCGCCAGCATCTTGAAGGCCGGATCGAGTTCGCCGGCGCGCAGCTGCACGCGCACGGCGCGCAGCTCGTGCAGCATCAGCTTGACCCAGAGTTCGCTGGTCTGGTGCTGGATGATGAACAGCATTTCGTTGTGGTTCGGCGAGAGCGGGTGCTGGGCCGACAGGATCTGGTTCAGGCCGAGGTAGTCGCCATAGCTCATCGACTCCTTGAAGTCCATCTTCGCGCCATGCCAGTCGGCCGGCTTGTCTTGCTCGTCGTTCATGTGCGCCTCAGGTGACTGCGCCGCGTTCGGCGGTCACGTCATAGTCTTCGCGATCGAGAATGTCTTTCAGGATCGCGACCGCGTCCCACACGTCGACATGGCGCGTGTACAGGGGCGTGAAGCCGAAGCGCATGATCTCCGGCTCGCGGTAGTCGCCGATCACGCCGCGCGCGATCAGGGCCGCCATCACCGCGTAGCCGTGCGGATGGGTAAAACTCACCTGGCTGCCGCGGCGCGCGTGTTCGCGCGGCGTGACCAGCTTGACCGGGTGGTTCGCGCAGGTCGCTTCGACCAGTTCGATGAAGAGGTCGGTCAAACCGAGCGACTTGGTGCGGATCGCCGCCATGTTCGTCTCTTCAAAGATCTCCAGGCCGCATTCGACGAGAGCCAGCGACACCACCGGCTGGGTGCCGCACAGCGCGCGGCCGATGCCGTCAGACGGTGCGAAGCCGTGCGCCATCGCGAACGGTTTGGCGTGGCTCCACCAGCCGGTGAGCGGATGCGCGAACTGCGCCTGATGGCGCTGCGGCACCCAGATGAAGGCCGGGGAGCCGGGGCCGCCATTGAGGTATTTGTAGGTACAACCGACGGCAAAATCGGCTTCGGCGGCAGTCAGGTCGAGCGGTACGGCGCCGGCCGAATGGGCCAGGTCCCAGACGATCAAGGCACCGGCACCGTGCGCGTGGCGGGTGAGGTCGGCCATGTCGTGCTGGTAGCCGGTGCGGTAATTCACGTGGGTCAGCATGACGACGGCGCAGTTCCCGTCGATTGCCGCCGGCAGTTCATCCACGGAATCGACCAGACGCACGCTGTAGCCGCGCTCGAGCCACTCGGCGAGACCCTCGGCCATATAGATATCGGTCGGGAAGTTGCTGCGCTCGGTGACGATGACGCGGCGCGCCGCATATGGCCCCTCGGCCTGGATGCGCACGGCGGCGGCCAGCGCCTTAAACAGGTTCAAGGATGTGGTGTCGGTGACGGCGACTTCGCCAGCGCCTGCGCCAATCAGCGGCGCCAGGCGTTCGCCCAGGCGTTTGGGCATGTCGAACCAGCCGGCCGTGTTCCAGCTCTTGATCAGGTCGCGGCCCCATTCGCGCGCCACCACCGCTTGCGCGCGCTCGAGGGCTGCGCGCGGGCGGGCACCCAGCGAGTTGCCGTCGAGGTAGATGAGATCCGGCGGCAGGTCGAAGCGCTCGCGCAGCGGCGCCAGCGGGTCCTGGGCGTCGCGCCCGATGCAATCGGCACGGGTAATTGAAAGTTCGCTCATAGGGATGGAAGAGTCAGGTGGTAGTCGCACGCGCCGGCGGCCCGTTCGGGCGGGAGTGTAGCAAGAAAAGCGCTCCTGACGACACCCATCCGATGACGCTTTGTTATCTTTTCAGGCGGGTGGGGCCGGGGTAACGACCTTCTCGCACTTTTTTCACATTATTTTGCTCGCAACCCTAAAGTTCCGGGAGACCTTGCCGTAATGGAGACAGAGGCAGCAAAACGGTGACGAAAAATGTTCAGAAATATTCCGGAATCACCCTAAAGTTCCTCGCGATGCTGCCGTTAAAGGTGCATCAGGCAGAAAAGGCACTGAAAAATAATTCAGAACAGCCCTAAAGTTCCGGTTTTAGTTGACGTAAACCAACACATGAACAAATCGCCGCGCTGCCGAGTCAGTTGAGCCGGCGCAGTTCGGAACACCGCTTCAGCCTCCTGCTTCATAGGAGCGCATCCTCCATTGGCCCGGGTTTGTCAGACAAACTCCTACGGGCGCACCCGTGTTTACCGGACGCAAAATACAGTGTCCGTCTGATTCCCCAAATGTTTCTCTACAGTCAGAATCTATCTCACTGGCAACACACATAGCGCCAGGCTCAACGTAAGACGGAGAATAAAATGACTGCAAACGACATGATGGCTGAAATTCGCGACGCCAACCTGAGCTACCTGATGCTGGCCCAGCAAATGATCCGTGCCGACAAGGTCACCGCTATTTTCCGTCTCGGCGTCTCGGCTGATATCGCCGACCTGATCGAAGGCATGAGCAACGCCCAGATCCTGAAGCTTGCCGGCGGCAACATGATGCTGGCCCGTTTCCGCTTCGACGACACCGCCATCCTGTCGATGCTCACCAGCCACACCAAGGACCGCGCCCTGGCGCAGTCGCACGCTGCCATCCTGATGGCTGGCCAGCCGGTCGAAGAAATTGCTTGATTCAGAGCAGCGTCAAATTTCTGTTGAGACACATTGTAAAATCCCGCTGAGCTGGGGTCGATGGTGTAGGATAGCCATGAACCAATCCGGAGCCGTGGGATGAGTAAAAAAAGCGTCGTATCTGAAGCGCAGGAAATCCAGCTCGCCATCGAGCTGATCACATTAGGCGCCCGCCTGCAACTGCTCGAAAGCGAAGTCTCGCTGTCCCGCGAGCGCCTCATCAAGTTGTACAAGGAACTCAAGGGCATGTCGCCGCCCAAGGGCATGCTGCCGTTCTCGACCGACTGGTTCCTGACCTGGCAGCCGAACATACATTCCTCGCTGTTCATCAACATTTATAACTTCCTGGTCGAACACGCCGGTGCTTCGGGTGTCCAGGCGGTGATGAAGGCCTATAAACTCTACCTCGAACAGATGCCGGCCGCGCCGGGCGAAGAGCCGCTGCTCTCGCTGACGCGTGCCTGGACCCTGGTGCGTTTCTTCCAGAGCAATATGCTGGCGCTGGCCCCCTGCGGCAAGTGCAAAGGAAGATTCGTCGTCAATACCTTCGACCTGAACCGCGATTACCTGTGCGGCCTGTGCCACATGCCTTCGCGCGCCGGCAAGACCCGGAAAGCCAAGGATGCCGCAGCCCTCGACGCCCTTGAGGCCGCCGAAGCCGCCGCCCGCCAGGATGCCGAGGGCGCGGCCTAAGTCTGCGCCGTGATTCCCCGCCTGTTGCGCGCACCTTCCGTGCGCGCCTTGCTGTGCCAATGCGCGGCCTTTCCTCTGACCTTGCTGGCCGTGTACCTGTTCGCACGCGCAGGCATGCGGCCGTCCTACCTGGCTGCCGCCGTCCTGCAGGGTGTCTTCTCGGCGCTATTTACCTGGCGCTGGCGCCTGGCCCCGTGGTGGGTGGCGATTTGTCTCTTGTTTCCGCTGGGGGTGTACGGGGCGAGCGGTTTGCACCTGCCGCCCTGGCTGTTCCTGGCCGTATTCCTGTTCATGCTGCTGTTGTACTGGTCGACCTTCCGCACCCAGGTGCCGTATTACCCTTCCGGCAAGACGGCATGGGCAGCCGTGTTCGAACAGCTGCCACAGGATCGGCCAATCAAGGTGATCGATATCGGCAGCGGCCTGGGCGGCCTGGTGCTCGACCTGGCGCGGCGCCGCCGCGACATCGAGGCCACCGGCATCGAACTGGCGCCGCTGCCCTGGCTGGCCAGTTACCTGAGAGCGCGCTTGACCGGCAGCCGCGCCCGTTTCATGCGCGGCGATTATGAGTTGCTCGACTTCGGCAGCTACGACGCCGTCTTTGCCTACCTCTCGCCGGCGGCGATGACGGCGCTGTGGCACAAGGCGCAGCGCGAGATGCGTCCGGGCAGCATGCTGATGAGTTATGAATTTGCCATTCCAGCTGCGTCGCCGCCTATATCGCTGTATCTGCAAGATACTGGTCGAACTCTCTACATTTGGCACTTTTAGGCCACAGATCGGGCCTTTTTACTTGCCCGTAGACCATTCTCAAGCTATTGTTCCAGCTGCAGTAGTTCCCCACGTAAATATTTTTTCTGAGATACATTGTCTCGGATTCCCGGTCTGTCCTGGCCCCCTTGTTGGCTGCCTTCTGGAGCACCTTTTTGTTAGTTATCATTGGTTACATCATTGTTTGCGCGTCGGTGTTCGGCGGCTTCGTCCTGGCCGGCGGGCATGCGGCCATCCTGTTCCAGCCGATCGAACTGTTGATGATCGGCGGCGCGGCCGTCGGCGCATTCTTTGTCGGTAACAACAACAAATCGATCAAGGCGACCATGAAGGCGCTGCCGGGCCTGTTCAAGGGCTCGCCTTACACGCGCGAGATGTACATGGAACTGATGTCGCTGCTGTTCGACGTCCTTTCCAAGGTGCGCAAGGAGGGCCTGATGTCGATCGAGGGCGACATCGAGTCGCCCGAAGCGAGCCCGCTGTTCACGAAGTATCCGCTGGTGCTGGCCGACCACCACATCATCGAATTCATGGCCGATTACCTGCGCCTGATGGTGTCGGGCAACATGGACGCCTTCCAGATCGAGAACCTGATGGACAACGAGATCGAGACCCATCACCACGAAGGCGCGGTGCCTGCGCACGTGATCGCCAAGCTCGGTGACGGCCTGCCTGCTTTCGGTATCGTGGCCGCCGTCATGGGCGTGGTGCACACGATGGAGTCGGTCGGTATTCCGCCGGCCGAACTGGGCATCCTGATCGCGAAAGCGCTGGTCGGCACCTTCCTCGGCATCTTGCTGGCCTACGGTTTCGTGGCGCCGCTGTCGAGCCTGGCGGAACAGAAGCTCGACGAGTCGAGCAAGATGTTCCAGTGCGTGAAGGTGACCCTGCTGGCCAGCCTGAACGGCTATGCGCCGGCACTGGCTGTCGAATTCGGCCGCAAGGTGCTGTACTCGACCGAGCGCCCGACGTTTGCCGAGCTCGAAGAGCACATCAAGAAATCGAAGAGCAAGTAACATGGCCGACGAAGGAATGCGCCCGATTATCGTCAAGCGGATCAAGAAGACCGCGGCGGGGCACCATGGCGGCGCCTGGAAGATCGCCTATGCCGACTTCGTGACGGCGATGATGGCCTTTTTCTTGCTGATGTGGCTGCTCGGCTCGACCTCGAAGGGCGACCTCGAAGGGATCGCCGAACATTTCAAGAATCCCCTGAAGGTGGCGATGGAAGGCGGCTCCGGCTCGGGCGACAGCTCGTCCGTGATCAAGGGCGGCGGTACCGACCTCACACGCCGTAACGGCCAGGTGAAGAAGGGCGATATCGACGCCGACAAGAAGACCTATGACCTGAACGCCGCCAAGGCGGCGCTGGAGAAGGCCGAAGGCGAGCGCCTGAAGTCCTTGAAGGCGAAAATCGAGGCTGTCATCGAAGCCAATCCCTTACTGAAGAAATACCAGAACCAGCTGCTGCTCGACATCACCAGCGAAGGCCTGCGCATCCAGATCGTGGACGAGCAGAACCGCCCGATGTTCGCGCTGGCGAAAGCGACGCTGCAGCCTTACACCAACGACATCCTGCACGTGCTGGGCATGGTGCTGAACGACGTACCGAACCGCATCGGCCTGTCGGGCCATACGGATTCGACCCCGTACTTCAGCGATGCCGGCTACAGTAACTGGGAACTGTCCGCGGACCGCGCCAACGCCTCGCGCCGCGCGATGGTGGTGGGGGGGCTGAGCGACGAGAAGATCCTGCGCGTGGTCGGCCTGGCCGCGGCGGCGCCGCTCGATCGCGCCGATCCTTTCAACCCGATCAACCGCCGCATCAGCATCATCGTGATGAACAAGCGTACCGAAGACGCCGTCATGCGCGACGCCGCCACGCTCGACGTGCCGGCGGAAAATGGCAAAGCGGCCGCGCAGGCCGTCGTGACCGCTATTCAATAAGCGCTGGGGAAACCACCGCGCGAACCGCGCAGGAGAACAACATGGCAAGAAAAAAAATACTGGGTTCGCACGTGAAGCGCCTGCTGTCGGGTGTGTCGGCGCATGGAAGCCGCCACCTGAACGAAGTCGAGACCGACCTGCTGCAAACCGAACTGCTGCTGGTAGAAGCCGTCGACAAGCTCACCGCCAGCTTTATGGCGATCCACAGCGCGGTCGGCGCGCGCCAGGAGGCGATCGACCGCCTCCTGGCGGGCGGCACCCCAACGCTTGAAGACAGCGAAAAGCTGGCGGCGATGTCGGGCGAAATCGGCACCCACGTGAACTCGGCGATCACCAGCATGCAGTTCCAGGACATGACGAGCCAGCTGATCGAGCGTACCCTGAAGCGCGTGACGGGACTGCGCGAGTTCCTCGGCACGCTCGACGAACACGGCGCGCATATCCGCCCCGAAACAGGCAGCGACGAAATTGTCGAGCGCCTGGGCAAGGTCAGCATGGCGCTGGCGATCCAGTCGCTCGAGCTGCGCAGCGTGTTGCGCAAGTCGGTCGAACAACAGCATCTCGAAAGCGGCGACATCGAACTGTTCTGACAGTGTTCAGACAATTCGCCGCCCTTACAAACCAAGAAAACAGCAGGAGCACAACATGGCTAAAACAATTCTCGCGGTCGACGATTCGAGCTCGCTGCGCCAGATGGTGGCGTTCAGCCTGAAGGCCGCCGGCTATCAGGTGGTGGAAGCGGTCGATGGCCAGGATGGCCTCGACAAAGCCAGGAACCAGGTCGTCGACCTGGTGCTGACCGACCAGAACATGCCGCGCATGGACGGCCTGTCGCTGATCAAACACTTGCGCGGCTTGCCCGAATACCAGAAGGTGCCGATCCTGATGCTGACCACCGAATCGTCGGACGAGATGAAATCGAAAGGCCGTGCGGCCGGTGCGAATGGCTGGCTGGTCAAGCCCTTCGACCCGCAGCGCCTGATCGAAGTCGTCAAGAAAGTGATCGGCTAAGGCATGCCGCAGCGCCGCATGCACGTGCTTCTTTGCAGGATTTCTCCATGACGATCGACATCAGCCAGTTTTACCAGGTCTTTTTCGACGAAGCCGAGGAACTGCTCGCCGAAATGGAACGGCTGCTGCTGGGCGTCGATATCGCCGCCCCGGACAGCGAAGACCTGAACGCAATTTTCCGCACCGCGCACTCCGTCAAGGGGGGCGCCTCGACCTTCGGCATCACCGACATGAGCGAGGTCACGCACGTGCTGGAGTCCTTGCTCGACCGCATCCGCAAGGGCGAGATGGCACTCACGTCGCAGCACGTCGATGCCTTCCTGGCCGCCAAGGACACGCTCAAGATGCAGTTGGGCGGCCACCGCAGCGGCGCTTACGTCGACCAGGACTCGGTCGCCAACGTGCGCATGATGCTGCACGACCTGTCCGAAGGCCTGGTGCCGGCCGCGTCGATCGTTGCGCCTTCCTTCCTGCACGCCGAACCGAAAGCGCAGACGGGCGAGGGTGCGCGCCGCTACAAGATCGAACTCCCCGATACCCCCCAGCGCGACGTGAACGCCCTGGTCGACGAACTGGGCCTGATGGGCCGGGTCTCGGTCACGCCGCTCGAGGGCGGGCGCAGCGCACTGATCATCACGACCCACGAGAGCCTGGACGACATCGTCGCCATCTGCTCGTTCGTGCTCGATCCTGACGACCTGAAGATTTTCGAAGCGCCGCCATTGACGCCTGAACAGCGCGCTATCGAGGCGGCCGAGCGCGCGCGCATCGAGGCAGAGCAGGGCTACGGTTTCTTCGATCCGGCCGACGACGCGCCTGGCCTCGTCGCCGAACCCTCGGACGACGAGCGCGGCTATGGCTTCTTCCAGCCGATCGAACAGATCCGCGCCCTGGCCGGTATCGATGCGCCTGCCATGAAGGCCGAGGCAGTGCCCGACATCGTGGAAGCGGTCGAAAAGAAGGCAGGCAAAAAAGACGAAAAGGGCGCCGAGTCGTCCTCGATCCGGGTCTCGGTCGAAAAGGTCGATCAACTGATCAACCTGATCGGCGAACTGGTCATCACGCAGGCGATGATCGAGCAGCGCTCCAGCGGGCTCGATCCGATGCTGCACGAGCGCCTGCTGGCGTCCGTCGGCCAGCTCACGCGCAACACGCGCGAGCTGCAAGAAGCGGTGATGTCGATCCGCATGATGCCGATGGACTTCGTGTTCTCGCGCTTCCCGCGCATGGTGCGCGACCTGGCGGGTAAGCTCGGCAAGAAGGTCGACTTCATCACCCATGGCGCTGCTACCGAGCTCGACAAGGGCCTGATCGAGCGCATCGTCGACCCCTTGACCCACTTGGTAAGGAACAGCATCGACCACGGCATCGAAATGCCGGCCGCGCGCGCAGCTGCCGGCAAGTCCGAAGCAGGCCGTTTGTTCCTGTCGGCCGGCCACCAGGGCGGCAACATCGTGATTGAAGTGGCGGACGATGGCGCCGGTCTGAACCGCGAGCGGATCCTCGCCAAAGCGGCGCAGAACGGTCTGGCCGTGTCCGAGTCGATGCCGGACTCCGAAGTCTGGCAACTGATCTTCGCGCCGGGCTTTTCCACGGCCGATGTCGTCACCGATGTCTCGGGCCGCGGCGTGGGGATGGATGTTGTCAAACGTAATATCACTTCGATGGGCGGCTCGGTCGATATCCGCTCCGCCCGTGGTTTTGGCACCACGATTTCGATCTCATTACCGCTGACACTGGCGATTTTGGACGGAATGACTGTACGTTGCGGTGAGGAAATATATATCCTTCCATTAGGTTACGTGGTCGAGTCGCTGCAACCGCGCCGCGAAGACGTGCGCGACATCGCCGGCCGCGGCCAGGTGCTCAAGGTGCGCGGCGAATACCTGCCGCTCATCGCCCTGCACGACGTATTCGGCATCGCTTCGCGCGCCATCGACCCGGTTGACGGCATCGTCGTCATCCTGGAATCCGAAGGCAAGCGCGCGGCACTGCTGATCGACGACCTGGTCGGGCAGCAGCATGTGGTCGTGAAAAACCTGGAAGCGAATTACCGTAAGGTGGCCGGCATTTCCGGGGCCACGATCCTCGGCGACGGCGGCGTCTCCCTGATCCTCGACGTGGCGGCGCTGGTGCGCTCGTCGCGCCAGCTGGCCGACGAGGCGCTGGCCTCTTAACTGATTAATAACTAGGAAACCACCATGTCCATCACCCAGAACATTTCCCAAGCCACCGACGGCGCCGGCAACGAATACCTCGCCTTCACGCTCGGCTCGGAGGAGTACGGTATCGACATCCTGAAGGTGCAGGAAATCCGCGGCTACGAAGCCGTGACCCGCATCGCGAACGCGCCGGATTTCATCAAAGGCGTGATCAACCTGCGCGGGATCATCATCCCCGTGGTCGACATGCGCATCAAGTTCAAGCTCGGCACCCCGACCTACGACCAGTTCACGGTCGTGATCATCCTGAACATCGCCGGCCGCGTGATGGGCATGGTGGTCGACAGCGTCTCGGACGTGACCACGCTGACCCCGGACCAGGTGAAACCGGCCCCGGACATGGGCAGCGCTTTTTCGACCGACTACCTGATCGGCCTCGGTACGGTGGACGAGCGCATGCTGATCCTGGTCGACATCGACCGCCTGATGTCCTCGGCCGAGATGGGCCTCATCGATAACAAACTAGCTGCTTAAGACGAACCAAGACGTACGGCACCGAGCAACGTAATCGCTGGCTTATCAAGCCGGCAGAACAGACAGGTAAGGCAAAGTGCCGTTACACACATCCGACACAGTCAAGGAATTTGACTTCACGCGCGCCGACTTCGAGCGCGTGCGCGCCCTGATCTACCGCCGCGCCGGCATCTCGCTGGCCGACAGCAAGCAGGAAATGGTCTACAGCCGCCTGGCGCGGCGCCTGCGCGCGACCGGCATCGTCTCCTTCGGCAAATACCTCGACGACCTGGAAGCGGGCCGCCTTGGCGACGAGTTCGAATCGTTCACGAACGCGCTGACGACCAACCTGACCTCGTTCTTCCGCGAAGCCCACCACTTTCCGCTGCTGGCCGACCATGTCAACGCCTTGCGCGGACGCGAGCACGCACCTTTGACCATCTGGTGCTCGGCCAGTTCGACCGGGGAAGAGCCGTATTCGATCGCGATGACGCTGTGCGAAGCGTTCGATTCGCTCACGCCGCCGGTGCAGATCATTGCCACCGACATCGACACGAATGTGCTGGCCACGGCCAGCGAAGGCATGTACGGCCTGGAACGCGTGGAAAAGATGGCGCCCGAACGCCTGAAGCGCTTCTTCTTGCGCGGCAAGGGCAGTCACGAAGGGATGGTGCGCGTACGCCCGGAACTGCGCCAGCTCGTCACCTTCCGCCCACTGAACCTGCTCGCCGATTCCTGGCCCCTGAACGGCCAGTTCGATGCGATCTTTTGCCGCAATGTGATGATCTATTTTGACAAGGAAACGCAGCGCAAGATCCTGGCGCGCTTCGTGCCCCTGATGAAGCCGCATGCGCTGCTGTTCGCCGGCCACTCCGAAAACTTCCTCTACGTTTCCGACTCGCTGCGCCTGCGCGGCAAGACCGTCTACGAACTCAACGACCGCCGTGCCTGACGCATCACCGGAAACACCATGAACAACCAGTTCGCCACCAACGTCTATTACGACCGCACGTTCGACTGCGAAGCGGCGAAGATCCTGCCGGGCGAGTACTACTACACCGGCAAGAACATGCTGATCGTGACCGTGCTCGGTTCCTGCGTCTCGGCCTGCATCCGCGACCGCATCACGGGCCTGGGCGGGATGAACCACTTCATGCTGCCCGATGGCGGCGGCGACGCCGGCAGCCCGGTATCGGCCTCGATGCGCTATGGCACCTTTGCCATGGAAATCCTGATCAACGACTTGCTGAAAGCCGGCGCGCGCCGCGAGAACCTGGAGGCGAAGGTCTTCGGCGGCGGCGCCGTGCTGCGCGGCTTTACCGCCATGAACGTGGGCCAGCGCAACGCCGAGTTCGTGATGCAGTTCCTGAAAACGGAACGCATCCCGGTGCTGGCCGAAGACCTGAACGACATCCACCCGCGCAAGGTGTACTTCTTCCCGAAGACCGGGAAGGTGCTGGTGAAAAAGCTGATGCAAACCCAGAACGATACCGTGGCCAAACGCGAACTCGACTACGCCAAGCGTCTCAAAGTCGAGCCCGTCGGCGGCGCGATCGACTTGTTCTGACCTGTACTGACCCGCAAAGGAAGAACAATGAAAACCAAGGTCCTGATCGTCGACGACTCGGCCCTGATCCGCAGTGTCATGAGCGAGATCGTCAATTCGCAAGCCGACATGGAAGTCGTGGGCACCGCCCCCGATCCACTCGTCGCGCGCGAACTGATCAAGAAAACCAATCCAGACGTGCTGACCCTCGACGTCGAGATGCCGAAGATGGACGGCCTCGATTTCTTAGAGAAGCTGATGCGCCTTCGTCCGATGCCGGTATTGATGGTGTCGTCCCTGACCGAGCGCGGTTCGGAAATCACGATGCGCGCACTGGAACTCGGTGCGGTCGACTTCGTGACCAAGCCGAAGATCTCGATCGGCAGCGGCATGCGCGAGTACACCGAACTCATTACCGACAAAATCCGCGCCGCCGCGCGCGCCCGCGTCAAGCGCACGGTCGCGACCGTCACGCCGACCATGGCGCTGCCGTCGATGCGCAGTCCTTTGATCTCGTCGGAAAAACTGATCATCATCGGCGCCTCGACGGGCGGCACCGAAGCGATCCGCGAATTCCTGATGCAGATGCCGTCCGATTGCCCGGGCATCCTGATCGCCCAGCACATGCCGGAAGGTTTTACCACCTCCTTCGCGCGGCGCCTCGATTCGCTGTGCAAGATCAGGGTGGTCGAGTCCGCCGGCAACGAACGCGTGCTGCCCGGCCACGCGTATATCGCGCCGGGGCATTCGCATCTCCTCCTGAGCCGCTCGGGCGCGAACTACATGACCCGGATCGAACAGACCGACCCGGTCAACCGCCATCGTCCCTCGGTCGACGTGCTGTTTCGATCGGCGGCACTTGCCGCCGGCAAGAACGCGGTCGGCGTGATCCTGACGGGCATGGGCAAAGACGGCGCTGCTGGTATGCTTGAAATGAAAAACGCCGGTGCGCAGAATTTCGCCCAGGATGAAGCCTCGTGCGTCGTCTTCGGCATGCCGCGCGAAGCGATCGCCATTGGCGCCACCCACGAAGTGGCGCCGCTGACGGCCTTGCCGGGCCTCGTGCTCGGTCATCTGGCGGTACATGGCGGCAGAGCGTTGCGCGTTTGACCCGGATCGCGCCTTTTCTCTCTGTTTTATCGCTGTACGGCAACAAAAATGCTATTCTTGAGCTTGCTTGCTGCAACGACTCAAGCCACACTAACCATTAGTAAAAGAAACAACGGAGTAATTCATGGCTGATCCAAAGATGCGTTTCCTGGTTGTTGACGATTTCTCGACGATGCGCCGCATCGTCCGGAACTTGTTGAAAGAACTGGGCTACGCCAACGTCGATGAAGCGGAAGACGGCGTGATGGCGCTGGCCAAGCTGCGCAGCGAACAGTTCGACTTCGTGGTGTCCGACTGGAACATGCCCAACATGGACGGTCTGACCATGCTGCAAAACATCCGTGCCGATCCCGCCCTGGCCAAGCTGCCGGTGCTGATGGTGACTGCGGAAGCGAAGAAAGAAAACATCATCGCGGCGGCCCAGGCCGGCGCAAGCGGCTACGTGGTGAAGCCATTCACCGCTGCCACGCTCGACGAGAAACTGAACAAGATCTTCGAGAAAATGGAAAAGGCCTGACATGGTTGAGCCGATCGCCGAAGGGGTTTCGAACGACGAAGTCCTGGTCCGTGTAGGTCACATGACGCGCGCGCTGCATGACAGCCTGCGCGGCCTGGGCCTCGACAAGCTGGTCGAAAAGGCCGCAAGTGACATTCCGGATGCGCGCGACAGACTCGATTACGTGGCGCGCCTCTCCGAGCAGGCGGCCAGGCGCGTGCTCGACGCAACCGATACGGCCAGCCCGCTGCAGGATGCGGTCGAAAGCCGCAGCGCCGACGTGCGCACCTCCTGGCAGGCACTGCTCGACACTGACGGTGCCGGCGAAGCGGACTGGCGCGCACTGGCTGCGCGCACCGTGGCGACCATGGCCGAGAATGAACGCGCCGCGACCGCCACCCGTGCCGAGCTGATGAACATCATGCTGGCCCAGGACTTCCAGGACCTGACCGGCCAGGTAATCGGCAAGATCACATCGATCGCGCAAGACCTGGAAAAGCAGCTGGTGCAAGTGCTGATCGATTTCGCGCCGAGCGAAATCCGCCGCGATCTCGACAGCGGCCTGCTGAACGGGCCGCAAATCAAGCCTGAGGGCAACACTGAAGTGGTGGCCGACCAGGGCCAGGTCGACGACCTGCTCGACAGTCTGGGTTTCTGAGCGCCACTTAGCGTACCGGCGGCCGCGCGCCGTCAACCGTTTTATCGCGACCACTTCATGCATCACACCAATTATATTGTTCGCGAACCGCTGCTCGACCCGGCGCAGCGCGTCATCGGCTACGAATTACTGTGGCAGCAGGGCGGGCAGGCCACGCCGGATGCCGACCTCGAGGGGCTGGTCGCTTTCGTAGCCGAACACGTCAACCATGAAGAGCACGGCTGGCTGCTGCGCGACAAGCAACTCTTCCTCGACGCCGTCCCGGCGATGCTCTCGACCGACGCACTGTTCAACCTGCCGCCCGAGCGCACTGTCCTCAGTTTGCAAGCGCGCCACCTGATGGATCTGGACGCCCGCGCCGCCGTGCAGGCGGTGCGCGCCGGCGGCGTCGGCATTTCGCTGCGCGGCCTGGACGTCAAGCACATCACCCCCGCGCTCGTCCCCTACGCCTCGCATGTCGAGATGCGCTTTTCCGGCATCAACGTGGCCGAGCAGGCGCGCACCTATGCAGCCGCGAAACAATCATCGCTGCGCATGCTCGGCCGTCCGGTCACCAACTGGGTCGATTACGACGCCTGCGCCATGCTCGGCCTGGATGCCTTCGTCGGTAAACTCCACCTGACCCCGCGTCCGGGCAACCCGGTGAAGGGCCTGAACCCGGCCCAGACCATCATCCTGCAACTGATGCAGATGGTGCAGAACAACGACGACATTCCCAAGCTGGAAAGCGTGCTGAAGCGCGACCCCGCGCTCACCTATAAACTGCTGCGCAACATCAACTCGGCCGGTTTCGGGGCGGGCCGCGAAGTGCAGTCGATCCGCCAGGCGATCAGCCTGATGGGCTACGCCCCGCTGTACCGCTGGCTGACCATGCTGCTGGCGAGCGCCAGCGCAAGCGGTTACTCGCCGGTGCTGATGGAAACGGCCGTCGTGCGCGGGCGCCTGACCGAACTGCTGGGTTTGCACGCGCTGCCCAAAGGCGAGGGCGAGAATCTGTTCGTCGCCGGCATGTTCTCCCTGCTCGACCGCCTGCTCGGCTTGCCGATGAAGGAAGTGCTCGAGACCATCCCCCTGCCGCCAGAGGTCGTGCGCGCGCTGATCTCGCGTGAAGGCATGTACGGACCCTACCTGGCATTGGCCGAGGCCTGCGAGCTCAGTTCGAACCTGGTGGGGGCACTGGCCGGGTCGCTCGACCTGAGTCCATTGGAAGTCAACAAGGCGCACCTGTCGGCGCTGGCCTGGGCGCAGGCGGTGACGCAGTAAGCCGGTCCATATGTTGACGTGGGGCTGTTGCCTGTTCTGTTATCGGTGTTTTTAATCCGCGTGGGCACAAGTGCCCACGCGGATGGAACCAATAACGCCCTACGCAACAGCGCCACGTGCGCCCGCCTACCGCCCCCGATGCGACGTCACCAGCCGCTCCAGATGCTGGTGCATCTGCATCTCGATATTACTGATGCTGCACCCGACCTGCACCTGCTCGCCCAGCAGGAAGCTGCGGAAGGGGCGCAGCAGGCGGATTTCCAGGTCGGCGACGATCGCCAGCGCCGGCCCCAGTTGAAGGCGCACTCTTTTCAGCTTGCGGCCCAGGTACAGTTGCGCCGCCTGCTCGGGCGTGGCGCGCAGGCCGACGCCGCCGATCGAGTAGTCGCATAGCGGCAGCTCGAATTGCTTGTTCATCAGTGTGAAGGTGGCAGCAAAGCTGCCGTTCACCGGCGTATCCAGGCGCGGCGCGGCGCGACGGTTCAGGACCAGGCAGATCTCCGGGAACACGGCAGGCACCAGGTTCGGCTGGCCGGGCGAGGCGGGCCAATTGCTTTCGAGCTCGAACTGCAGCTTGGCGTTACCCCCCAGCGCCGCCACAAACGTGGCCGTGCCGGCAGGAATCGTCCCGTCGCCCACCACATCGAGCGTGAACTGCGGCTCTTCCGGATGCACCGAGTCGATCCGCGCCAGCAGCGGTTCAGTCAGGTCTGCCCCATAGATCGTCAGCGCTTCGCCCGACTCGGCCAGGCGGGTCAAGGTTTCGCCGATGTCGTACGGATCGCGCATTTCATGCGGCGAAGCATTCGGCTTGATACGTTCGAGCACGTCGGCGGAACGGGGTAGACCCTTGCGGGGGAGTGTGGGGGTGTCGGTCACTGGCAATCCTGGCGTCGAAGTCGTGGCATGCATCCGGAATCGATCCAGGATGCATGCTTGTTGCCTAGTAGTATAAACGGCGGAGGCTACTGTTGCAAAACGTCAATAACTATTTGCAAAATTGCAGGTGCGACGTGGTGGTTTTTCCTCAGATTTCGAGATTGTCGATCAGGCGCGTGGTCCCGAGTTTCGCGGCGGCCAGCACGACCAGCGGTGTACCCTGGGCCAGGTCGCCCGCTGAAGGCGGCTGCAAATCGATGCGCTTGCGTACCGAGATATAGTCCGGCTTCCAGCCGCGCGTCGCCAGCTGGGCCATTGCTTCGCGTTCCACCGAGAAGATGTCGAGGTGGCCGCCGCGGAGCTCGTTCGCCACGAAATTCAGGCCCTGGTACAGGGCCGGCGCTTCAGCCCGTTCATCGGGCGACAGGTACATGTTGCGCGAGGACAGGGCCAGGCCGTCTTCGGCGCGGAAGGTTTCGGCGCCGATGATTTCGGTCGGCATCGCGAACTGGCGCGCCATGTTACGCACGATCATCAGCTGCTGGTAATCCTTCTTGCCGAACACGGCCACGCGCGGCTGGACGCAGGAAAACAGCTTGGTCACCACCGTGCACACGCCGCCAAAGAAGCCGGGGCGGAACTCGCCTTCCAGCGTGTTGCCGAGGGTGTCGGGCGGCTGCACGCGGTATTCCTGCGGTTCCGGATACAGGTCTTTCTCGGTCGGCGCGAACAGCACGTAGACGCCTTCCTTTTCCAGCTTCGCAACGTCGGCCTGGAAGGTGCGCGGGTATTTGTCGAAGTCTTCGTTCGGACCGAACTGCAGGCGGTTCACGAAGATGGAGGCCACCACCGGGTCGCCATGCTTGCGCGCCAGGCGCATCAGCGACAGGTGGCCTTCGTGCAGGTTGCCCATCGTCGGGACGAAAGCGGTGCGCAGTTGACCGCGCATCTGGTCGCGCAGTTCCTCGATGGTCGTGATGATTTTCATGGGATTAAATGGGTAAGGTTGTGTGCGCGTGCGTCATCGCGATGACTACGCCGGCGAGTATGCCAGGCGCACGTAAATCGGCGCGAAGGGTTCGGCCTGGGTAATTTCGACCAGGGTTTCCTTTGCCAGTTCGAGCAGGGCGACGAAGTGCACGACGATGATCGGCACCGACTCCTGCCCCAGGAACAATTCGCCAAACTCGACGAAGCGCTGCGATTGCAGCGTGCGCAGGATGGCCGACATGTGCTCGCGCACCGACAGTTCCTGGCGCCCGATCCGGTGGTGCTGGGTCAGTTTCGCGCGGCGCAGCACGTCCAGCCAGGCGCGCTGCAAGTCGTGCGGGTCGACCTGGGGCCAGACGGGCTCCAGGCTTTGCTCGACCGGCAGCGAGGGACGTTGGAAATCGCGCCCTTCCTGCGGGATCGCGCCCAGGTTGATGGCGGCGATCTTGATCTGCTCATACTCCAGCAGGCGCCGCACCAGTTCGGCGCGCGGGTCGCCCACGTCGTCGACCAGCTCATGCTCGCGCTTGGGCAGCAACATGCGCGACTTGATTTCGATGAGCATCGCCGCCATCAACAAATACTCGGCAGCCAGTTCCAGGTTGCTCTTGCGGATCTCTTCAACATATACCAGGTATTGCAGGGTGACCTGCGCCATCGGGATGTCGAGGATGTTGAAGTTTTGCTTGCGGATCAGGTAGAGCAGCAGGTCGAGCGGGCCTTCGAAGGCGTCGAGGAAGATCTCGAGGGCGTCGGGCGGAATATACAAGTCGTTCGGCATGCGCAGCATCGGCTCGCCGTACAGGCGCGCGATCGCTGCCGCTGCGACATCGTCGAGAGGATGAGCGGGTGCGTCGGCCTGCGCATCAAGCGCGGCCTGCTCCGGCAGCATGCTCCTTGGCCTTTAGAACTTGTTCTGGTAAGGATACGGGTTCTGGCGCAGGCGCGATTGTTTGACGCGCGCTTCTTCGTCGAGCGAAATCGGCAGCTTGTCCCACAGCAGGGAGCGGCCTTCTTGCTGGCGCTCTTCCATGCCTGGCGTCTTCGACTTCAGCTCCTCGATGAACTTGGTGTGATCGGATACGTAACCGGTAAATTTAGGCATTGTTTTGACAGATAAAAATGAGAGCCGGGACGGCGAGGCAGATTGTTCTGCCCACGCGTCCCGGCGTCAAGGGTTACGGGTGCAGCGCGTTGAGCTGGCGTGCAATGATGTCGTGGTTCAGCCACACCACCGGGGCTATCTTTTCCGAAGCACCATGGAACATCAGCGGACCGGCGCCTTCCAGCACCAGCGACGACAGGTGGTCGGTGATCAGGGCCTTCCGGTCCTTGTGCAGGTCGGTGATGGCTTCCGAGGTGCCGATCATCACGTCGGCGAGAAGCGGGGTGTTGTCCATCGGCCAGGCTTCGAAATTGCGGAACGCGGCGCTGGTCGCGTCGTTGTTGTACTGTTCGATCTTGTCGAGCAGCGACTGCAGCGAGGTGCCTTCGCCCAGCAGGTCCTGGCAGATCTGCCATTGCTGGTCGGCCCAGGCGCCGCCGCCTTCTTTTTTCAGGGCAGTGAGCAGCGGGAACAGCGACAGCTCGACGCCAACGAAAATGTCCGACGAGTTGGTACGGATTTCCGGGCAGTTGAAGACGGTAGCCAGCACGCCTGCCTTCCAGGCCGCTTGTGCGATGCTTTCCAGGCGCATCTTGGCGTAGCCCTGGGTGTAGTTGGTGTAGGTCTGCCATTGGTAGCGACCGTCGATCAGGATCTCGGTGCCGTGGTAGCCGTAGGCCGTGTAGCGCACTTCGCCGCCGGCTTTTGCCACGCGTTCGCGGATCGGCGCGGAGGCATCGATCAGGTACTTCAGCGTGTTGGCCGTGACTTCATCGAAGTTCATCAGGATCAATTTGCCCAGGTCGCTCTCCAACAGGGCGCGCGAGGACTCGAAGCGTTCACCGCGGCCCTTGTAGATGCGGTTGGCAATGGCCAGGAAGGCCTTGATCTTCGGAATGCCGCCGGCCATCGTATGGGCGAAGAAGACGTTCGCGCCTTCCGGAATCAGCTTGTCGATCTCGCCCATGACCTGGGCGGCGTTGGTGGTGAAGCGGCGCACGCCGGCTTCGCGGCAGCGCTCGATCTTGTCCCAGTCCAGCTTGTCTTCCTGCCAGGTTTTCAGCTTGACACCCGCCAGCATCTCGGTCGGGTTCTGCTCGCCTTCCGGCGCGTCCATGTCGAAGCCCGCCATCAGCGGCACGTTGATGATGCGCCCACCCAGCTTTTCTTCGGCTTCGGTATGTTCCTCCGCGCTCAGGGCGCGCAAGGCGCCGGTCTCGTCGCGGCGGCCGACGGTGATGCCGACGATCGTCATGCCCGCCTTGCGCGCCTCGTCGATGAGGCCATTCACGTAGCCGCGGCCGAACAGCTCGCCGAACAGGACGAAGACGTCGCCCTTGCGAAACACGTTGGCTTGTGGGATGTGGCGGAGGGGAGTCAGTTCGGTCATTGTATTAGCTACCTCTCAAAAGAGTGTGTAGGGACGTCGTTGTCCGACGAGTCCCAGGCGCATGTTTCTTGAAGAAAACGGCATTATAACGCCGCGGTGCGCCCCGGGAAGCGCCTCTTCCGGGGCGTTTGATGTTGCAGCCGGCTCAGCGGATGCGCATGCCCGGGGTCGCGCCCGGCATCGGGTCGAGCAGGTACAGGCCCGGGTTGGCCTTCTCGTCGGCACTCGATGCGCACAGGACCATGCCTTCCGAGATACCGAATTTCATCTTGCGCGGCGCCAGGTTAGCCACCATCACCGTCAGTTTGCCGACCAGGTCTTCCGGCTTGTAGGCCGACTTGATGCCCGAGAACACGTTACGGTGACGGCCTTCGCCGACGTCGAGCGTCAGGCGCAGCAGTTTGCCGGCGCCTTCGACGTGTTCGCAGTTGACGATGCGGGCCACGCGCAGGTCGATCTTCGTGAAGTCGTCGATCGAGATCTCGGGGGCGAGTTCTTCGATGTCGGCCGCTGCGGCATCGGCAGCTTCGGCCGGAGCCAGGGCAGCAACTGCCAGTCCGGCGCTGGACAGGACGGCGGCTGGCGCCGCGCCCGGCGTGGCGACGCCCGGCGTAGCGACGCCCGGCTTGTCGAACAGGTTCTCGACCATCTTGGCGTCGACGCGCTGCATCAGGTGGTTGTAAGTGCCGATGGTTCGGCCCAGCATGCTGTGGTAGACGGCATCGCCTTGCGTGTCGGCCCAGCTCAGCGCGGCGTCGCCCAGGAACTCGGACACCCGCGCCGCCACTTGCGGCAGCACCGGCGACAGCATGACGGTGAGCTGGCGGAACAGGATCAGGGCAACCGTGCAGACCTCGTGCAGTTCGGCCAGTTTCGTCTCGTCCTTGGCCAGGATCCACGGCTTGTTCTCGTCGACGAACTGGTTGGTGACGTCCGCGATCTCCATGATCTCGCGCAGCGCACGGCCGTATTCGCGCGCTTCGAAACTCGCGGCGATCGATGCCTGGCGCTCGGCGCCGTCGACGCTCAAGGCTTTGCTGATCCACGCGCGGGCGTTATCCGACAGTTCAGAGGCCAGCTTGCCGTCGAATTTCTTGGCAATAAAACCGGCACAGCGGCTGGCGATGTTCACGTACTTGCCGATCAGGTCGCTATTCACGCGGGCGACAAAATCTTCGCCATTGAAATCCAGGTCCTCGACTTTCGCATTCAATTTGAACGCCAGGTAATAGCGCAGCCATTCCGGGTTCATGCCCAGTTCCAGGTAGCGCAGCGGCGAAATGCCGGTGCCGCGCGACTTCGACATCTTTTCGTTATTCACCGTCAGGTGGCCGTGGACGGCGACTTTCAGCTTGTCGATGATCGGGTGACCCGAGAAGTTCAGCATCGCCGGCCAGAACAGCAGGTGGAAGGAGACAATGTCCTTGCCGATGAAATGGACTTGCTCGGCCTGCGGATCGTTCAGGAAAGCCTCGAAGTCGAGCCCCTGCTTCTCGAAATAGTTCTTCAGCGACGCCAGGTAGCCGACCGGCGCGTCCAGCCACACATAAAAGAATTTGCCCGGCGCATCAGGAATCGGGATGCCGAAATAGGGCGCGTCACGAGAAATGTCCCAGTCGGCCAGCTTTTCGCCGGATTCGCCCAGCCATTCGGAGACTTTATTCACCATTTCCGGCTGCAGTCGGCCCGGGGTGTTCAGCCATTCCTTCAGGAAGTGGTAGCAGCGCGGGTCGGACAGCTTGAAGAAATACTGTTCCGACGGTTTCAGGATCGGGGTCGAACCGGTGAAGACCGAGAACGGATTGATCAGTTCGGTCGGCTGGTAAGCGGCGCCGCAGACTTCGCAGTTGTCGCCGTACTGGTCCTTGGCGTGGCAGGTCGGGCACTCGCCCTTGATGTTGCGGTCGGCCAGGAACATGCCCTTGACCGGGTCGTAGAAACGGTCGACTGTCTTGGTGACGATCAGGCCGGCGTCGCGCAGTTTTCGGTAGATGCCTTGCGAGAGTTCGACGTTTTCCGGCGAATCGGTCGAATACCAGTTATCGAACGCGATGTGGAAGCCGTCCAGGTACTGGGCGCGGCCGGCGGCGATTTTCGCGACGAATTCCTGCGGGGTGATTCCTTCCTTCTCGGCGGCGATCATGATCGGCGTGCCGTGGGTGTCGTCGGCGCAGACGAAATGGACCTGGCGACGCGCATCGTCGTCGCGCTGCATTCGCTGGAAGCGGACCCAGATGTCGGCCTGGATGTATTCCATCATGTGGCCGATGTGGAAGGCGGCATTCGCGTAGGGCAGGGCGGTAGTGACGAACAGCTTGCGGGTCATGGTCGAAACGCTATTGTGAGGATGAAAAAAAACATTTTACCAGCGGATGGCCCTGAGCGCGCAGGGGGTATTTCCCTGTTTTGACATTCCGGCCAGAGGGAATGGAGCGTTTTTTGCTACACTGCGCCATCACATTCGGAGAAACACATGAGCATCACTGCAGACGACGTCAAGGCCGCATTGGCAAAGGTCATCGATCCTAATACTGGCAAGGACTTCGTATCCTCCAGATCGGTCAAGAACGTCCAGGTCGACGGCGCGGACGTCGCGCTCGACCTCGAACTCGGTTATCCCGCGAAAAGCCAGATCGCACTCCTGCGCGCCGCGGTCGTGAACGGGGTCAGGACCATTCCCGGCGTGGGCAACGTCAGCGTCAGCGTGCAGGTAAAAATCCTGTCGCACGCGGTGCAGCGTGGCCTGAAGGTCATGCCGAACGTGAAGAACATCATCGCGGTCGCGTCGGGCAAGGGCGGCGTCGGCAAGTCGACCACGGCGGTGAACCTGGCACTGGCCCTGGCCGCCGAGGGCGCGAGCGTCGGTATCCTGGACGCCGACATCTACGGCCCGTCGCAGCCGATGATGCTGGGTATTAATGCGCGTCCGGAGAGCGCCGACGGCAAGACCATGGAACCACTCGAAAACCACGGCGTGCAAGTCTCCTCGATCGGCTTCATGATCGATCCGGACGAGCCGATGGTCTGGCGCGGCCCGATGGTCACCCAGGCGCTCCAGCAACTGCTCGAGCAGACCAACTGGCGCGACCTGGATTACCTGATCGTCGACATGCCGCCAGGCACCGGCGACATCCAGCTGACCCTGTCGCAAAAAGTGCCGGTCACGGGCGCCGTGATCGTCACCACGCCGCAGGACATCGCCTTGTTAGATGCACGCAAGGGCCTGAAAATGTTCGAAAAGGTCGGCATTCCGATCATCGGCATCGTGGAAAACATGAGCACCCATATCTGCTCGAATTGCGGCCATCTTGAACCGATCTTCGGCCAGGGCGGCGGCGAAAAGATGTGCAAGGACTTCGGTGTCGACTTCCTCGGGGCGCTGCCGCTGACCATGTCGATCCGCGAGCAGACCGATTCCGGCCGCCCGACCGTGGTGGCCGATCCGGACGGCGCGGTGGCCTCTGTCTATAAAGAGATCGCGCGCAAGGTCGCTGTCAAGGTGGCCGAGCGGGCGAAAGACATGACCAGCAAGTTCCCGAGCATCGTCGTCAAGAACGATTAAGCCCCGCTGGCAATGCGCATCGAGGCAATCCGGGAGTGTCTGGCAAGTCTTGGTGCGCTGCCGGAACACCAGGCGCGCGTCCTGCGCGACTGGGTGCAGGACGCGCCGCACGAACGCGGGCGGCGCCGTCCCGCCGACTATTTACCGAAAGCCGTGCGCGCAGCGCTGCCCGGGCTCGACGCCGAGCTTGCGGGACTCGCACGCGTCATCAGCGAGCATCCGGCCGAAGATGGTTCAGCGCGGCTGCTGGTCGGCTTGAACGACGGGCAAGCGGTGGAAACCGTCCTGCTGCCGCGCGATGGCGTCTGCGTGTCGAGCCAGGTCGGCTGCGCCGTCGGTTGCCAATTCTGCATGACCGGACGTGACGGCTTGCTGCGCCAGGTGACGAGCGGCGAGATCGTCGCGCAAGTCGTGCTGGCCAGAACCCGCCGTCCGGTCAAAAAGGTCGTGTTCATGGGCATGGGCGAACCGGCCCATAACCTCGACAACGTGCTCGAAGCCATCGACCTGCTTGGGGTCGAGGCGAACATCCCCCATAAAAACCTGGTGTTTTCCACCGTCGGCGATCTGCGCGCCTTCGAGCGGCTGCCGCTGGGGAGAGTCAAACCGGCACTGGCGCTGTCGCTGCACACGACCAAGCCGGCGCTGCGCACCGAACTGCTGCCGCGCGCGCCGCGCCTGGCTCCCCTTGAACTGGTCGAATTCGGCGAACGCTATGCGCGCCTCACCGGCTATCCCGTCCAGTACCAGTGGACGCTGATCGAGGGCGTCAATGACGGTGAGGACGAGCTCGACGGTATCGTCGAACTGCTCCGCGGCAAGTACGCCATCCTCAACATGATCCCCTACAACATGATTCCCGGTCTCGCATTCCGGCGCCCCAGCTGGGAGCGGGCGCGCGTAATTGCTGCAGTGCTGCATGCGCGCGGCGTGCTGACCAAACTGCGCGACTCGGCCGGGCAGGATGTCGAGGGCGGCTGCGGGCAATTGCGGGCGCGGGCAGGCCGGACGATCCGGTTAAACCAGGCCTGAGACGCGGCGCGCCAAAAACGTCATTTTTTCTTGTCAAGCGTTGCGCGCATGTTTTTCAGCGTTGTTTCTGTTTAAGAATAAAGTCTGTAGGAAATTTCCTTCCTACACTGGCGTTTAGACTGACTCGCCAAGCGGCCTCGCTGCCGGACCGACACCACATGAACAGCACCTGCGCGCGATGGAGCGACCGTTACTTGGGCGCGAACCACTGGTTCATTCCTGCCGACCTGCTGGAGCAGGCCGCGAGCGAGCGCACGCGTGCCGAGAACGTCGTCAACGCCGCGTTGCTGGCCGCGACCGCCGGACCCTTCTATGCACTGGCCTACCACCTGCTGGGATTTTCCACCGCCGCCGTCGAGATCCTGCTGTGCTGCGCCTGCATGCTGGCGTCGCCCCTGCTGCTGCGCGCCAGCGGCAGCATCTGGGCCGCGCGCGAGCTGTTCCTGTGCGCGCTGTTTTTCAACTTCACCTGGCTCAGCTATAACCTGGGCGGGATCGGCGCGCCGACGGCTAGCTGGCTGATCACCGCGCCCCTGGTGGCGATGTTCCTCGGCGGCGTGGCCAGCGCGCTGTTCTGGCTGGCGCTCAGCTGCACGGCGGCGATCGCGATCTATGCGCTGCCCGGCGCTGGTTATACGCTCCCGAGCCACCCGGTGTCGGACATGGCGCTGCTGTATCTTGTCTGCCACCTGGGCCTGTTCGTGGTGGTGCTGGTCTTCGCCCTGCTGTTCGAACTCACCAAGACCCAGGGTTTTGTCAAGCTCGAGCAGGCGCTGGGCACCATCAACGAGCTGGCGATCCGCGACGAGCTGACGGGCGTGCACAATCGGCGCTACCTGATGCGCCTGATCGAAAAGGAAAAAGAGCGCAGCGACCGCAACGGCCGCGCTTTTTGCCTGTGCCTGCTCGATATCGATTTTTTCAAGCGCATCAACGATACCTGGGGCCACAGCGCGGGCGACACCGTGCTGCGCGCCTTTGCCGGGACGGTGCAGGACCTGGTGCGCAGCAGCGACAGTTTCGGGCGCTACGGCGGCGAGGAGTTCCTGCTGATGCTGCCCGAAACCACGGCCGCCGACGCGATGGTGCTGGCCGGGCGCGTGCGCGCCGCGATCGAGAAGATGCGCTGCCACGAAGGCGGCAGCGAGATTGCGCTGACGGTGTCGATCGGGGTGGCCGAGTACCGCATGGGCGAGGCGGTCGGCCTGGTCGTGGAACGCGCCGACGAGGCGCTGTACCTGGCCAAGTCGAGTGGACGCAACCAGGTGATCTGCCATGGCCAGGGCAAAGAGCCGCTGGCACTGGCACTGCGCGCCAATGCGCCGGCGGCGGTGGAACTGAAAGACCTGGGCGTGAGCGTCGGGCAAATGCAGGGCGGCGTGCACTGCGACCAGCTCACCGGTTTGCTTAACCGGCGCCCGTTGCGCGACCGCCTGCGCCACGCCATGGACCGGGCCGACCGCAACCGCCGCCTGGTCGCGCTGCTGCTCCTGAATATCAACAAGTTCAAGGAAGTCAACGATGCCCTCGGCTACGAAGCCGGGGACGCGCTGCTGGTGCAGGCCGGCGCGATCATCCGCGATTGCCTGCGCGACTGCGATACCGTGGCGCGCTGGAGCGGCGACGAATTCGTCGCGCTGCTGGAAGACCAGGTCGACGAGGGCGACGCGCGCCAGGTGGCCGAGAAGATCCTCGACCGCTTCGGGCTGCCCCTGAACACGGGCGGGCGCGAATGCTTCGTCACGCTGTCGGTCGGCATCGCCCTGTATCCGGCCGAGGACTGCGACCTCGATGCGCTGCTCAAGCGCGCCGACATTGCGATGCGCAGCGCGCGTACCTGGGGCGAAAACAGCGTGCAGTTGTATTCGAGCACGGCCTGCGAGCCGCAAAGCGAGCGTCTGGCGCTGAAGAACGGCCTGCGCGACGCCCTCACGCGCGGCCAGCTGTTCCTCGAGTACCAGCCGCAAGTCGACCTGGCCACGCGCCGCATCGTCGGCGTCGAGGCGCTGGTGCGCTGGCAGCATCCGGTTTACGGCCGCATCGCGCCTAGCCGCTTCATACCCCTGGCCGAGGAGACCGGCATGATCGTGCCGATCGGCGAATGGGTGCTGCGCACCGCCTGCGCCCAGAACCGCGCCTGGCGCGATGCCGGCCTGCCGGATGTGAAGACGGCCGTGAACCTGTCGGCGCGCCAGTTGCGCCACCCCGGCATCGCTGCGCGCGTGCTGGAAATCGTCCAGACCACCGGACTGCCCAGCGGCTGCCTCGACCTGGAAATCACCGAGGGCGTGCTGATCGACGACCTGGACGCGAACCGGCAGGTGATGGGGGCGCTGCGCGCCGCCGGCGTGCTGGTCTCGATCGACGACTTCGGCACCGGCTACTCGAGCCTGAACTACTTGTCCGAGCTGCCGGTCGACATCCTCAAGATGGACGGCCTGTTCGTGCGCCGCCTTGGCGGGAACGCGCGCGCCCGGCCGTATGCGATCGCCGAGGCCATCGTGGCGATGGCGCACCGGCTCGAGCTGAAGGTGATCGCCGAATGCGTCGAAACGGCCGAGCAGCTGGGCGACCTGGACGCCATGCGCTGCGACGAAGCCCAGGGTTACCTGTTCCACCATCCGCTGCCGGCCGAGCAGGTCGGCGCGCTGCTGGCGCGCCAGGCCGAGCAGCAGGCGGCGATGGTTCCAGCCTGATTTTTCTTCCCCTTTTTTTCCTTACCCCTTAGCGAGGAGTACACCGTGCACGAGGAAACGATCGCCGTCGAGCGGGCCGCCGATATCGCCGAACTGGAATCTTGCGGCGCACTGCGCGGCAGCGTTGCCCAGTTCGCGCAGCCGCGCGGCGCCAACCTGATGCGGCGCACCGAGGCGCTCGACGCCTGGTGCCGCCTGCGCGCTGCGCACGGCGTCTGGCAGTACGCACGCGCGCTCGACGGCGCGCCGGGCCCGGAATCGCGTCTGCACGAAGAGGGCGCGGCGCTCAGCACGGCGACCCGCGGCATCAATTTCGCGTCCCAGGATTATTTGTCGCTTGCCTCGCACCCTACGGTGCGGGAGGCGGCCCAGGCGGCCTTGAACGAGGCTGGCCCGCACAGCGCCGGCTCGGCGGTCCTGCTCGGGAACAGCCGCCTGTCGCTGGCGCTGGAGGCGGCGCTCTCAAGGCTGCTCCAGGTCGAATACGTGACCCTGTTTCCGACCGGCTGGGGCGCCGCCTTCGGCGTTATCACGGCGCTGGTGAATGCGCGCGACTATGTGCTGGTCGATCAGCTCGCGCACGCCTCGCTGCGCCAGGGCGCGAATGCGGCCACGCGCAACGTGGCGCTGCACCGGCACCTCGACACCGGCCACGTGCGCGAGCTGCTGGCATCGATCCGCGCGCGCGACACCGAGAACGGCATCCTGGTCGTCACCGAAGGCCTGTTCAGCATGGATGCCGACGTGCCCGACCTGCCCCTGATGCAGCACCTGTGCCGCGAGTACAACGCCACCTTGCTGGTCGACGTGGCGCACGACCTGGGCGCGCTGGGTCCGGGCGGCAGCGGCAGCCTGGGCCAGCAGTCGATGCTCGGCAAGGTCGACCTCGTGATGGGCACGTTTTCCAAGACCTTCGCATCGAACGGCGGTTTCGTCGCCTGCGCTTCGCACGCGGTCAAGCGCCAGCTGCAGCTGTTTGCCGGGCCACACCTGTTCTCGAATGCGCTCTCGCCGGTGCAGGCGGCCTGCGTGCTCGAATCCTTGCGCATCGTCGCCGGCAGGGAAGGCGATGCGCTGCGCGAAGCGCTGCTGCGCAATGCCGTGGCGCTGCGCGCCAGCCTGGCCGAAACCGGCATGCGCTGCCTGGGCGTGCCCTCGGCGATCGTGCCGCTCTGGATCGGCAGCGAACAGGTAGCGCGCCTGGCCGGGCGCGCGCTGGCGCGCGAGCGCGTGTTCGTCAACGCCGTCGAGTATCCGGGCGTGCCGCTCGGGGCGGCGCGCCTGCGCCTGCAGGTGATGGCGGGGCACCGGCCGGCCCAGCTGCGCCAGGGCGCCCGCATGATCGGTAAGGCCGTGAGCGGCGCCGGCGCCGCGCTTGGCGTGGAACCGGCGCGCGAGCCCTGGCCGCGGGAGCGTGCCCGTGGCTGAAGCATCCGAACAGGCCAGCCTTCTTCTGTCGCAGCGCCTGCGCGAGCGGGCGCTGCGCACGCCGGGACGCATTGCCTACATCTTCCTGCGCGAAAACGGCAGCGAACACGCCATCTGCTATGCCGAGCTGGCGGCACGCGTCGATGCGCTGGCTGCGCACATGCTGGCGCAAGTCAATCCTGGCGCACGCGCCTTGCTGCTGTATCCGGCGGGGATCGACTTCATCGTGGCCTTTTTCGCCTGCCTGGCGGCCGGCGTGGTTGCAGTGCCCGCCGCGCCGGCGAACCGTGTGCGCGATGGCGCCCGCCTGGAGACGCTGCTCGGTGACGCCGCGCCGGCGTTGGTCCTGTGCGGGTCCGAGGCGCTGGCCGCCACCGAAGCGGCGCTGGCGCGTGTCGATTCCACGGTGCCGCTGCTGCGGGGCACTCCAGGCGCGCCCGCCGTGCCGGCGGCCGACCTGCCGGCGCAGGCAGGAGACAGCGTCGCTTTTCTTCAATATACGTCCGGCTCGACCGGCCAGCCAAAGGGCGTCGAGGTCACGCACGCGAATATCGGCGCCAACGTCGCTGCCATCGGCAGCGCCTTCGGCTTCAGTCCGGATACGGTGATGGTCAGCTGGCTGCCGCCGTTTCACGACATGGGCCTGATCGGCAGCATCGCCGCGCCGCTGGTGCTGGGATTTCGCTCGGTCCTGATGGCTCCCGGCGCCTTCCTGCGCCGGCCAAGCGCCTGGCTGGAGGCGGTCACGCGCTACCGCGCCACCTGCAGCGGCGGGCCGAACTTCGCCTGGGACCTTTGCCTGCGGCGCGTCGGCAGTGCGCAGAAGGCAGGACTCGACCTGTCCAGCCTGGAGGTGCTCTACAACGGGGCCGAACCGGTGCGTGCGGCGACCCTGGCGCGTTTCATCGACGCCTTCGGCCCCTGCGGCCTGCGCGCTGAAGCAGTGTTCCCGTGCTACGGGATGGCCGAGGCGACTTTGCTGGTGGCCGGCGGGCCGCATGGCCGCGTGCCGCGGATCTTCAAGGCGGATGCCGCCGCGCTCGAGCGTGGCGAAGTGTGCGAGGCACGCACGGAAGGGGCGGGCAGCCGCGCGCTGGTCAGCTGCGGACCGCAAGCGCCAGGCGTCGAGGTAGCCGTGATCGACCCGGCGCGTTGCGTGCCGGCTGGCGAGGGCGCGATCGGCGAACTCTGGATCGCCGGGCCGGGTGTCGCCCGCGGCTACCACGGCCGTGCGCAGGACAGCGCCCAGCTGTTCGGCCTGCGCGTCGCCGGCGCGCCGGCGTCAAAGGCCGGCGCGCGCTGGCTGCGCAGCGGCGACCTCGGGTTCGTGAAGGACGGCGAAGTCTATATCAGCGGTCGCCGCAAGGATGTCATCGTCATCAACGGACGCAAAATCCACGCGCGGGATGTGGAAGCGCTGGCCGAGGACGCCTGTCCCGAGCTGGCGCCAAACAGCTGCGCGGCCTTTGCGCTCGACGGGGAGGGCAGCGAGTGCCTGGCCCTGGTGGTCGAAGCGCCGCGCGCGCTGGCACGCGGTGGCGATGTCGATGCGGTGGCGCGCCGCATCCGTGCGGGCGTGGCGCTCGGGACCGGCGTGCCGCTGCATACGCTGGCATTTGTCGCACATGGCGTCTTTCCGCGCACAACCAGCGGCAAGGTCCAGCGCGCGCGCTGCAAGGCGTCCCTGCAAAACGGCAGCTTGCCGCTGCTCGCGGTGCGCTCACCGCGTGGGGAGGGCAGTGCCGCGCGCGCCGACGCCGTCATTGCCTGGCTGCGAGGCTATGCGGTACGCCGGCTCGATTCGCGCCTGGCGGACGAACGCCGTTCGCTGGCGCCCCATGTGCTGCTCGATTTCGGCGCACGCGGCCTGCTCGGACTGCAGGCGCCGCTGAGCAGCGGCGGCCTGGCCCTGGCAACGAGCGACCTGGTGCGCGTGATGGCGCAGCTGGCCGCGATCGACCTGACGCTGGCCACCATTGTGGGCGTGCACAATGGCTTGGGCTTGCGGCCCTTGCTGCGCTTCGCGCCTGAACTGCTGCGCGCGCAGTGGCTGCCCCAACTGGCCGCCGGCCGCCAGCTGGCCGCCTTTGCATTGAGCGAGCCGCAGGCCGGATCGAATCCGCGTGCGATCGGCACCCGCGCCGACCGCGTCGACGGCGGCTGGCGCCTGTGTGGCGAAAAATACCTGATCGGACTCGCGGCCTGGGCCGGCGTCATGACGGTATTTGCGCGCGCCTTCGATGGTGCGGGACGGGCACTTGGCACGCTGGCGCTGCTGGTCCCGGGCGACGCGCCGGGCCTGCACCTGGGACCGGAAGCGTTGACCATGGGCATGCGCGCCATGCCGCAAAGCGCCCTGGTGTTTGATGCCGTGTTCGTGCCCGACGCCCAGGTGCTGGGCGCGCCCGGCGCCGGCTTGGACGTGGCCCAGGACGCGATGGGCTTTGCGCGCCTGGGCGTCGGCGCACTGTGCGTGGGTGCGATGAAGCGCTGCGCCCAGCTGATGGCGCGCTATTGCGCGCGCCGCGACATCGCCAGCGGGCGCCTGGTCGATAATCCGCTCACCCTGCTGCGCCTGCACGAACTCGATTGCGCCATCGTCGCGGCCGAAGCCCTGGTCGACCGCCTGGCCGCCGGCATGGACGACAACACCCTCGGGGCGCTGGACGCCTGCAGCGCCTGCAAATGCGTGCTGTCGGAACTGTTGTGGGAGGCTGCCGACCGCCTGATGCAGATGCTGGGCGGACGCGGCTACCTGGAGACCAACCTCGCGCCGCAACTGCTGCGCGACGCACGCGTGCTGCGCATCCTCGAGGGGCCGAGCGAAGTCTTGTATGCCCACCTGGGCGCGCTGGTGCGCCAACCCGGCAACCCGATCGCGCAGGCGGTCGAGCGCTTTGGCGGACAACAATATCTGGCAGTGCTGGCAGACCTGCCGGCGCAGGGCCCTGGTGCCTGGCAGGATGGGCGCAACGGCGAATTTGCCGCCTGGACGCTGCTGGCGGCAGCCGCGCGCGGCGAATCGGCTGCCTGGGCCATGCGCAAGCTGGACGCGCTGCGCCGGGAAGTGGACGCCGAAAGCGCCGCCGCCGCCGCTTGCCCGCCCGCGGGCGCCTTGCTGGCCCGCGCGGCGCACCATGCACTGGCGATCGGCGACATCGAACAGAGCGCCGCCGGCGAGGCGAGCGGGCTTGATTCCCTGTTGCGCCAGGCAGCGCCGGCGCTGGCGCTCGTGCAATCGCCAGCGCCGCCAGCGCCGTCGAGCCTGGAGCTGGTGCAGGCCTGCCTCGAGCGCTGGCTGCGCGAAGGCGGGCCTGGTGACGCTGGGCCGCGGACGGCGGGCGGCAACGCCTGGAGCGTCGACACGCCGTTCAGCGACCTCGGCATCGATTCGCTGGCCTCGGTGCCGCTGGCGCTCGAGATCGAGCAGGCTAGTAGCGTGCCGGTCAGCGCCGAGCTGCTCTACGATTACCCGACAGTGCGCTTGCTGGCGGCCTATATCGATGAGCAGCGTGACGAGCAGCGCGCAGGAGTGGAAGAGGGCGCCGAGGCGACGGCGCTGCCGGCGGTGAGCGCATCGGGGTAGAATGGCCGCTTTCCCATTACGCTTTTCGCCATGACCGTCCGCACCCCCGTTCGTACCCGTTTCGCCCCCAGCCCGACCGGCTACCTCCACCTCGGCGGCGCGCGCACCGCGCTGTATTCCTGGGCCTATGCCCGCCATTTCGGCGGTACCTTCATCCTGCGCATCGAGGACACCGACCTCGAGCGTTCGACGCCGGAAGCGGTGCAGGCGATCCTGGACGGCATGCAGTGGCTCGGTCTTTCGCACGACGAAGGTCCGTTCTATCAGATGCAGCGCATGGACCGCTACCGTGAAGTCGTCAAGGGCATGCTCGAAGCCGGCACCGCTTACCTGTGCTATTGCTCGCCCGCCGAAGTCGAAGCGATGCGCGAACGCATGCGGGCCAGCGGCGAGAAGCCGCGCTACGACGGTACCTGGCGCCCGGAGCCGGGCAAGGCCCTTCCTGACGTGCCGGCAGGGGTAACCCCGGTGGTGCGCTTCAAGAATCCGCTGGACGGCGAAGTGACCTGGAACGACGTGGTCAAGGGCCCGATCACGATCGCCAACAAGGAGCTCGACGACCTGATCATCGCGCGTCCGGACGGCACCCCCACCTACAACTTCTGCGTCTCGGTCGACGACTGGGACATGCAAATCACCCATGTGCTGCGCGGCGACGACCACGTCAACAACACGCCACGCCAGATCAACATCCTGCGCGCGCTCGGCGCCGAGCTGCCGCAGTACGGCCACCTGCCGATGATCCTGGGCGCCGACGGGCAGAAACTGTCCAAGCGCCACGGCGCGGTCAGCGTCATGGAATACCCGGAGCAGGGCTATCTGCCCGAAGCGATGCTGAACTACCTGGCGCGCCTGGGCTGGAGCCATGGCGACGACGAGATCTTCTCGATGGAGCAGTTTACCGAGTGGTTCAACCTTGAGCACCTGACCGCCTCGGCGGCCCAGTTCAATCCGGAAAAGCTGGCGTGGCTGAACAACCATTACATCAAGGCAGCCGACAACGAGCGCCTCGCCGGGCTTGTTCGCCCGAAGATGGAAAGCAAGGGCGCGCAATTCGACGGCAGCCCCGCCTTGCCTGCCGTGCTCGCGCTGGTGAAGGACCGTGCCAACACGACGGGCGAGCTGGCTGACGCGGCGATGCTGTTTTTCCGCCAGCCGCAGCCGGATGCGGCCTTGCTGACCCAGCACCTGACCGACGCGGTGCGCCCGGCCTTGGCAAGCTTTGCCGAGCGCTGCCAGACGGTCGAGTGGAACAAGGCGGCGCTTGCCGCCATGCTCAAGGACGTGCTCGCAGCGCACAGCCTGAAGATGCCGCAGATCGCCATGCCGCTGCGTCTGCTGGTCACCGGCCAGTTGCAAACACCGGCGATCGACGCCGTGCTGGAACTGTTCGGACGTGAGACTGTTCTCACACGCGTCGCAAAAGGTTTGTGATCCGTCAAAACGGTATTTGCGTAATGCAAGAACCCCCGCTATAATGCTCGCACTTCAGCAGTACGGGGGTATAGCTCAGCTGGGAGAGCGCTTGCATGGCATGCAAGAGGTCAGCGGTTCGATCCCGCTTACCTCCACCATTGATTGAAGTGTAGTAACGGTAATTCCAGGGTCCCCATCGTCTAGAGGCCTAGGACATCACCCTTTCACGGTGAGTACCGGGGTTCGAATCCCCGTGGGGACGCCAAGGTTTTGGCAGAGGTTTGCCAAGGCGCTGCGCCAGCGGCAGCGGTAGTAGAAGCAAGAGCAGTATGGTATGATGTTGTTTCCCCGTGGGGGGTATAGCTCAGCTGGGAGAGCGCTTGCATGGCATGCAAGAGGTCAGCGGTTCGATCCCGCTTACCTCCACCACGAAGAACAAATACGCAGTCCAGTAGTAACGGTAGTTCCAGGGTCCCCATCGTCTAGAGGCCTAGGACATCACCCTTTCACGGTGAGTACCGGGGTTCGAATCCCCGTGGGGACGCCAAGAATTTGGCAGTAGCGGTAAAGTAGTGCAAACAGTTTTAGGTCCCCATCGTCTAGAGGCCTAGGACATCACCCTTTCACGGTGAGTACCGGGGTTCGAATCCCCGTGGGGACGCCAGTCAAGCAGTAAAAAGTAAGATCAAAAAGCCGCCTCGAAGCGGCTTTTTGTTTTTTCTCCCCGTTTTTCTTCCGTCGATGATCGCCATGGCTCCTCAATCACCTCCATCGCTGGCAATTTTCTGCAAGGTCGTCGACAACTACGGCGACATCGGCATCTGCTGGCGCCTCGCGCGTCAGTTGTACAGCGAGCACGGCGTGGTCGTCACCCTGTGGGTCGACGACCTGGCCAGCTTCCGCCGTATCTGTCCCGAAGTGGACGCGACCGCGGCGACGCAAACGGTGGCGGGCGTGACGGTACGCCATTGGCGTGGCCAGGACGACGACTATCTGCCTGCCGAGGTCGCCGACATCGTCATCGAATTTTTCGCCTGCGACATTCCGCCGCGCTATATAGAAGCGATGGCGACATGCACGCCGCGTCCGGTCTGGCTGAACCTGGAAGGCTTGACGGCCGAAGAATGGGTCGAGGGTTGCCACAAGCTGCCATCGATGCATCCGCGCCTGAAGTTGACCAAGCATTTCTTCTTCCCCGGTTTTACCAGCCGGACGGGCGGCTTGCTGCGCGAAGCCGGGCTCGAGCAGCAGCGGCTGGCCTTCCTCGCGCAGCCGCAACACGCGCGTACCTTCCTGCACAATCTCGGCCTGCCGGACGCCGAGATCGATGCCTGTAAAGTCTCGCTGTTCTGCTATCCGGAGGCCCCGGTCGCCGCGCTGTTCGCAGCCTGGCAGGGCGGCAACGAGAAGCTGACCTGTCTGGTGCCGGAAGGGGTTGCCACGGGCGCGGTCGACGCCTTCATCGGAACAACAGCCCATGCCGGCGCCGTCGCCACCCGGGGTGCTTTGACCGTGCGCGTGCTTCCCTTCGTGCCCCAGCCCGACTACGACCGCCTGCTGTGGGCCTGCGACCTGAACTTCGTGCGCGGCGAGGATTCCTGGGTACGCGCCCAGTGGGCAGGCAAGCCCTTCGTCTGGCATATCTATCCCCAAGACGAAAACCTGCACCACAAGAAATTGCGCGCTTTCCTGGCCCGGTATGCGCCGGACATCGGCAGCCTTCAGGCGCTCATGCTGCAGTGGAATGGCGCAACAAAGGGAGAGGCCGACTGGCCCGCACTGTGGTCGGCGCTGCAGTCGGAACAGGCCCGCATCGACGCCCGCTCGGACGCATGGCAGGCCGAGATGTCGGGCAACGGGGACCTGGCATCGAACCTGCTCGCCTTTGCCGCTTTACTCAAGTAGGCACGGCCTTCGTTACGTGATATCATGCCCGGTTACTGCAACCCCTTTTTTTGATTACTCAGACGCCTATGAAACCCGCAAAAGAGATCCGTGTCGGCAACATCATCATGGTTGATGAGAAGCCTTTTATCGTGCTGCGTTCCGACATCAACGGTTCGAGCCGCACGGGCTTCACCTACAAGTGGAAGATGAAAAATCTTCTGACCAATGCTCCACTGGAAAACGTGTTCCGTGGCGATGACAAGTTCGACGTCGTCGTGCTCGACAAGAAGCCAGTGACTTACTCGTACTTCGCCGATCCGCTGTACGTCTTCATGGACGCCGATTACGAACAGTTCGAAATCGAAGAAGAGAACCTGGGCGACGCGCTGCATTACCTGAAAGACGGTATGGAATGCGAAGCCGTGTTCTATGACGGCAAGGCCATCTCGGTCGAACTGCCGACCACGATCGCACGCCAGATCGTCTACTCGGAGCCTGCGGTCAAGGGCAACACTTCGGGCAACGTCCTGAAGGAAGCCAAGATCGAGAACGCCATCGAAGCCCATCAGCACATCGTCATGGTGCCGCTGTTCGTGAGCCAGGATGACACCATCGAGATCGACACCCGCACCAACGAATACAAGCGCGTCGTCCGTAACTGATCGACCAGCTCGTCAAAGAAAAACGCTGCCTTCATCGGCAGCGTTTTTTTTCGTCCCTGCGCTTCAGCTGCAAGTGGTGCTGCTATGCTATTGCTTTACTACAAATATATGTGGAGACAGCATGGATCGCAGGGATTTCGTACGAATCGGTGTGGCGGCCGGCGCCGCGGTGGGTGCAAGCAGCGCGAGCGCAGCGGCGACTGCCGCGCCAAAAGCGGCAGCCCTCGATAACTTGCTGGAGGCCGGCGTGCGCGAGCAGGACGCCGCCATGGCGGCCGGCAAGACGAGTTCGCACAAGCTGGTGACGCGCTACCTGGCGCGCATTGCAGCATTCGACAAGGCCGGACCGAAACTCAATTCGGTAATCGAACTCAATCCGGACGCCCTGGCGATCGCCCGCGAGCGCGACCGTGAGCGCAGCGCCGGCAAACTGCGCGGCCCGCTGCACGGGATCCCGGTCCTGCTGAAGGACAATATCGCTACCGGCGACAAGATGAGCACGAGCGCCGGCTCGCTGGCCCTCGATGGCGTGCGCGCCACGCGCGATGCCTTCATCGTGGAGCGCCTGCGCGAGGCCGGCGCCGTCATCATCGGCAAGACGAATTTGTCCGAATGGGCGAACATGCGCTCGACCCATTCGGTCAGTGGCTGGAGCGGGCGCGGCGGCCAGACCAGGAATCCGCATGCGCTCGACCGCAACACCAGCGGCTCAAGCTCCGGGTCCGGCGCGGCGATTGCCGCCAGCCTGGCCACTTTGGCGGTCGGCACCGAAACCGACGGCTCGATCGTTTCCCCAAGCTCGAGCTGCGGCATCGTCGGCCTGAAACCGACGTTGGGACTGGTCAGCCGCAGCGGCATCATCCCGATTGCCCACTCGCAGGACACGGCCGGCCCGATGACGCGCAGCGTGGCCGACGCCGCGCTGATGCTGGCCGCGATGACCGGCGTCGACAGCGACGATGCAGTGACGAAAGAGAGTCAGGGCAAGGTGGCGGATTACGCGGCGGCCCTGCGCCTTGACGGCTTGCGCGGCAAGCGCATCGGCGTGGCGCGCAATTTCTTCGGCGGCAGCACGGCGATCGACGCGATCGTCGAGCAGGAACTGGCTGTCCTGCGCGAGCAGGGCGCGATCCTGGTCGACGTCAAGGTGCCGAATACGGACAAGTACAACGAATCCGAAGTCGAAGTCCTGCTCCACGAATTCAAGCCCGACCTGGCTGCTTATCTGGCCGGTTACGCCCCGCATGCGCCGATCAAGAACATGGCCGACGTGATTGCATTCAACGAAAAGAATGCGGCCCGTGAAATGCCGTATTTCGGCCAGGAACACCTGATCGCCTCGGAAAAGAAGGAAGGACTCGAGGCGAAGGCGTACCGCGAAGCGCTGGCGAACAACCATCGTTATTCGCGCGAAGAGGGCATCGACAAGATCATGCGCGAAGAGAAACTCGACGCGCTGGTGGCGCCCACCGGTGGCCTGGCCTGGCTGACCGACTACATCAACGGCGACCACTACGGCATGAGCTTCTCGTCGCCGGCGGCGGTGGCCGGCTATCCGCACATCACGGTGCCGGCCGGCTTTGCACGCGGGCTGCCGGTAGGGATCTCCTTCGTGGGCGGCGCCTACGGCGAGGCGACCCTGATCGGCATGGCCTATGCTTACGAGCAGGCAAGCAAGCGGCGCCGGGCGCCGGCCTTCCCGGGTTCGGTCAACATCAAGGCTTAAACAATTGTTTGGCGGCACCAACATATGTTGGTGCCGCGTGCTTCCCCAGGGCGATCAGCCGCGCCTGGCGCGTTCGAAGGCCGGGCCCCACAGCGGATGTCCCTGCTCCCCCGACTCGAGCGTGAAGTCCGGATCGATCTTCAGGGCTTTCTCGAATGCCTGCTCGCACTGTTTCGGGCGCGAGGTCACGCAATAGCTGAAGGCCTGGTATTTCAGCGCCGACACCCGTATGCGTACCGGCGAATTGGCGCGGATATCGTTCGAACTCAGCCGTTTGATCGCCGCATTAAAATCCCCTTCGTTGTACAAGCGAATGCCTTCGCGCAGCGCGGCCTGCTCGCGTGCGGACTGTGACTCGCCCCGCGCGTCATTGCGCGCAGCCTGCCGGTCGTCGTCCTGGGCAGTAGAGCGCGGCAAGGTACGTACGTGGGTGCGTTCCGGCGTGCGCTCGAACAGCGGCGCCAGTTCGGCGCAACCGGCGAGCAGGCCGGCCGCCAGCAGGGAGGCGAGCAATCGCGGAGGAAAAATGTTGGTCATGGGGAGCCTCCTTATTGAGACTGGGCTTGAAAATCGTGTTCGATGATCGCCGTTTCCCTGACGCCGGCATCGACGATCATGGTGTGCTCGGCAAAATTCGGATTGACAATGACGATCGTGTGCCGGCCGGGACCGAGCGTGAGGCGCTTGACCGGCGGGCTGACGCCATGGTCGATGCCGTTCACGTACAGGGTGCCCCAGGGCTTGATCAGGAGTTTATAGGTGGTGCCGTTGACGACGGCCGCGTTCGTGCTGCCCGCCGGCTGCGTCGCCGCTTGCGGTGCGACGCCGGCGACGCCCGGCCCGGTCTCCGGCGCCGCGCCCGTGGTGGCGTCGAGCGGACTGTCCGCCGGCAGCGCACTTGTCGGCTGATCGGTGGCGATGGCGTCGGCCGGCGGGGCCACGACGGTTTCGCCCGTATCGAGGCCGCCCGCGCCGGGCTCGCCTGCGGGCTGGGTCAGCGGCACCAGGTTGCGCGCATCGTTTTGCTGCATGTAAGAAACAAGCGCGCTGCCGGCGGCCAGTACCACGATGGCAGCGCCCGCCATCATGCCCCAGCGCTGCACCCGGCTGTTGCGGCCCTTGGCTGCCGGTGGCTGTGGGGCCGCGCCGCGCGGCGCCCCTGGCGGTATGGTGGCGGAAGGTTTTCGTGGCGCAGCCTGGACGGGATCGGCGCTGTCGTGCACGGCCGAGGCGGTGGGCGCGATGCGTTCGCTGGCGCGCGGCGCACGCAGGGTGTCGGTGGCCGCACTGTCCGGACTGGCAGGTTTGCGCAGCATTCCCGATTCGGTGCGTTCGCGCAGGCTGGCTGGTTCAGGCGCAGCGACGACCGGATCGACAATATCAAGCTGCGTTACCGCCGCTTCCGGGACAGAAGGAGCGGGGGCCGCGGGGGCCAGCAGGGACGGCTCCGGGTTCTCGTCCGGCACCAGCACCGTGGCCGAGGCTTCGATCCCCAGCAGGGCGCGCATGCCGTCGACTGTCTGTGGGCGCAACCTGCGGTTCGGCCCCAGGCAGCTGTCCAGCCCCTTGGTCAATTGCTCGCTGTAATTTTCGTACAGGCGCGGACCGAGCGGCCCGTCCGGCTGTAGTTCAGCGGTGATCGCGTAATGCACGACCAGTGCCAGCGCATGCAGGTCGGCGGGGATGTCGGGCGCCGTGGCAGGCGTGTTCTCGGCCAAGGGCATCAACAAGGCTTCGCCGTTCGCCAGCATCACCAGGGTGTCGGGCGTGATGGAACGCTGCGGCGCTCCGGTCGCGTATTGCTGTTCCAGCGAGTCGAGGGTGTGGCGCAGCAGCGTGCGGCACCAGGTCTCGTTCACCAGCGCAGGGGTGTGCTCGACAATGTCGCGCACCGGGCGCCCGTCCGCGAACGGGGTATAGATCGTTGTATGTGGGCTGGTCATTTTGCTAAGCGTTTATTTTCAGCAAAACTATGCCAGATTTACAGCAAAGATGTCGTTGCTGAATCAACCGTGCGCAGCTAAAACCGGGTTAGACGTCGAGAAAGCGCATCTTGAAGCTGCGTCCCTTGAAGTTGCCGAAGTCCGGCCCGAGCTTGTTGCCTGCGTTCAGCTTTCGGTAAGCGGCATCGGCCACATCGCGCGCCAGGGCCACATAGGTCTGGAATTCGGTGACGTTGATCTTGCCGACCTGTTCCTTGACCAGGCCGGCATCGCCCGTCAGCGCGCCCAGCACGTCGCCCGGACGCAGCTTGTCCTTCTTGCCGCCGGCGACGATCAGGGTGACCATTGGCGCCGGCTCGGCCGGGAGCACCGAGTCGCCCAGGTCGTCGAGCTTGTACCAGGAGGCCTGCGTGTCCTGGTATTCTTCGATCGCCTTCACCCATTTCTTTTCGTTCGGCGCGCACAGCGACAGCGCCAGGCCCGTTTCATCGCCGCGGCCGGTACGGCCGATGCGGTGGACGTGGACTTCGGCATCCTTCGAGACGTCGACATTGATCACCGCTTCCAGGTTGGCGATGTCGAGGCCGCGAGCGGCGACGTCGGTGGCCACCAGGATCGAGCAGCTGCGGTTGGCGAACAGGATCAGGATCTCGTCGCGCTCGCGCTGCTCGAGTTCGCCATACAGGGCCAGCGCCGAAAAGCCCTGGTCGCGCAGCGAGTCGGCCAGTTCGCGGCAGTGGGCCTTGGTATTGCAGAAGGCCAGGGCCGAGACCGGCTTGTAGTGGCGCAGCAGGCGCGCCACGGCGTCGTCGCGGTTATCGAAACCGACTTCGTAGAAGCGCTGCTCGATCTTGGAATCGTCGTGCTGACTCTCGACCGCGATCTCGATCGGGTCATTCAGGAAGCCTGCGGTCGCGTGGCGGATATCGTCCGGATAGGTGGCCGAGAACAGCATGGTCTGGCGCCGCTGCGGGCAGGCACTGACAATGCCGGCGATCTCGTCATAAAAACCCATGTCGGTCATGCGGTCCGCTTCGTCGAGCACCAGGGTCTGCACTTTCGACAGGTCGATCGTCGCGCGGCCAAGGTGGTCGCGGATGCGGCCCGGGGTACCGACGACGATGTGGGCGCCGTGTTCGAGCGAGGCGATTTGCGGGCGCATGGCCACGCCGCCGGTCAGCGTCAGGATTTTGACGTTGCCCACGCCGCGCGCCAGGCGCCGCAATTCGCCGGCGACCTGGTCGGCCAGTTCGCGGGTCGGGCACATCACCAGGCCCTGGATCGCGAACCAGGCCGGATTGAGTTTGTGCAGCAGGCCGATTCCGAAGGCGGCGGTCTTGCCGCTGCCGGTTTTCGCTTGCGCGATCAGGTCGCGGCCCTCGAGGACGGACGGCAGGCTTGCGGCCTGGATCGGCGTCATCTCGTGGTAGCCGAGCGTGCCGAGGTTGTCGAGAAATTGCGGTGCCAGCGGCAGCGCGGAAAAAGGGGTAAGCATGTGGCCTCCAGCCGGAAAGGCCGGCTACTAGGAGGCCGGCGCCCAGACCGGCAAGCCGGTCAAATCAAGGTTGTCGTCGCGGCGCCAGACTGGCAGGCCGGAATTGTCGGTTTCTTCGAGCAGGGGAATCTGTTCCTGCTTCATGCCTGTGCGGCGGGGACGGGAAGTGCTGCGCCTGGACTCGGCAGCCGCGGTGTCGAGCGGTGCGGCGGGTTCGAAACCCGGCAGATCGATCGTGGCCTTGTCTTTCTTGTCTCTCATCCGGCGTCGCTGGGCCCAGAAAACGAAAGCCCGGCTGCAAGAGTCGGGCTCGTTTAAAACTAAGTGTTTGGTTGCGGGGACAGGATTTGAACCTGTGACCTTCGGGTTATGAGCCCGACGAGCTGCCAGACTGCTCCACCCCGCAGCGCTATTGTACTGCTTCACGCGGCAGGATGCAAATGCAGGCGCAAATAAGTTTTACGCGGCGCGCAAACGCCACAACGAGGTCACTTCCTGCGCACGCGCGGCGTGCAGCGGATCGTCGGCGTCGAGCGCTTTCGGATGGGTCGGACGCACGTCGTGGCGGCCGGCAACTGCAAGCCCCGCAGCCGCGATCCAGCCAAGCAGCTGCTCGCGCGTGCGCAGGCCCAGATGCTCGGCGAAGTCCGACAGGATCAGCCAGCCTTCGCCGCCCGGCGCCAGGTGGGCTTTCACGCCGCCCAGGAAACCGCGCAGCATGCGGCTGTCCGGATCGTAGATCGCGTGTTCGATCGCCGAACTCGGTTTGCCCGGCAGCCAGGGCGGATTGCAGACGACCAGGTCGGCCTGGCCGTCGGGGAACAGGTCGGCCTCGATGATCTCGACCTGGGACGACAGTCCGAGGCGCTCGATGTTCTCGCGCGCGCAGCCCAGCGCCCGCATATCCATGTCGGTCGCCAGCACATGGCGCAGGCCGCGCCGCGCCAGCACCGCCGACAGCACGCCGGTACCGGCGCCGATGTCGAAGGCGAGGCCCGTCTTCGCCGGCAGCGGCGCCTGCGCCACCAGCTCGATGTACTCGCCGCGCACCGGCGAAAACACGCCGTACCAGGGGTGGATGCGCGCGTCGAGCGTTGGAATCGGCACGCCCTTGCTGCGCCACTCGTGCGCACCGATCAGGCCCAGCAGCTCGCGCAGCGAGACCACGAACGGCTCGGTCGCGGCGCCATAGGCTTCATTGCAGGCTTGCCGCACGTCGGGCGCGCGGCGCAGTGGAATCGTATAGTCGGCGTCGAACGGGATCAGGAGCATCGCCAGCGTGCGGGCGCGCTGCAGCTGGGCCAGGCGATGGCGGTGAAAACGCTCGGTAATGGTTGCCGGGGTCTTGGTCGCTTTCGGGCGTTTCGCCCGCGCGCCTTTATGGTCGATGCGGCGCGCGAGTGCCTGCACCAGCTGGCGCGCGTTCTGGAAGTCGCCGCGCCAGAGCAGGGCGGTGCCGTCCAGGGCCAGCCGGTAGGCCGCATCGGCCGCCATCGTGTCGTCGGCGATCACGACCTTTTTCGGCGCCGGCCATCCGCTCTCCGAGCGCCACAGCGCCGAACGTGCCTCGCCGTTTTCCACCCAGTCGATGCGCGTCATATCAGTGATGGTGATGCCAGTTGCCGTCGCTTGACTCGACGAATGATTTCACCGCGTCCGGATTGCCGGTCGCATGGCGCTTGATCTCGCCGCAACCGCAGATGCCCTGGTAAGGTTGGATGTGCGAGCAGGCCGAGACTTTCTGCAGGTAGACCGTGACGGGTTTGGCGCACTTGGCGCATTTGAAGGTGAGGGTGCGGGCGGGTTTCATGTGGGATATGCGTGGATATACAAAGGGCATCATTGTACAACGGTGGGTGTGCGGATCGGCGTGTCCACCCACCAAAACCGAACCTGCCGCTTACGTTCCCACGCTCACCGCGCTGCTGCCCCCTCCCGCAGGGCGGACCTGAATTTTCGCCGCGATCCGCTCCGTCATCTCCTGCACGTGCGAGATCACGCCAACCTTGCGTCCCATCGATTGCAGCGCGTCGAGCGCATCCATCGCCACGCCCAGCGTCTCGCTGTCGAGCGAGCCGAAACCTTCGTCGATGAACAGCGACTCGACCCGCACCCGGTTCGACGAGAGCGAAGCCAGCCCCAGGGCCAGCGCCAGCGAGACCAGGAAGGATTCCCCGCCGGAGAGCGAGTTGACCGAGCGAATTTCGCCGCCCATGTCCTGGTCGCGCACCATCAGGGCGAGCGAGGGCGCGCCGGCGTTATCGACGCGCTCCAGGCGGTAGCGCCGCGCCAGCTGGTTCAGGTGGCTGTTGGCGTAGCCGAGCAGCACGTCGAGCGTGAACTGCTGGGCGTAGTTGCGGAATTTCTTGCCGTCGGCCGAACCGATCAGCTCCGACAAGCGTCCCCAGCGCGCCTCGATCGCCTGCTGCCTTTCGATCTCCGCGAGCATCGATTGCGCCTTGATGCGACGCTCGTCGTCTTGCGCCGCCTGCAGGCGCAGACTGGTGGCCCGCTCGTGCACGGCGCTGCGTTCTTCGAGCACCGCCTCCAGCGCATCGGCCACCGCCGCGCCGTCCTGCATCGCCCCGTCGGGCGGTGCGCTTTGTTCGTGCAGGTCGCGTTGGGTCTTGCGCTCGGCAAGTACCGTTGCTGCCCTGGACAGCGCAGCGTCGAGTTCTGCCAGCGCGGCGCGCTCCTGGGCCAGCCAGGACGCGCCGACGGCGAGCAAGCCTGCCAGATGCGCCTGATTCTCTACCGGCTCCAGGTCGCTGTGATGGGCGGCGTAGTCCTCGATCCAGTCGGCCAGGCGCGCCGCGGCGTCCCTGGCGTCGTCCTGCAGCGCGCCGATGCGTTCAGCCGACTGCGTCAGCGTGCTGCGTACCCGGATTTCGCGCTGCGCCGCTTCGCCAAAGGCCAGCTGGCGCGCAGCGAGCGTTTCGCGGGCGAGCGTCACGGCGCGGCGCAAGGCCTGCTCGATCTCGCCCACGGCGCGGCCTTCGAACAGGGCGGCGCGGGCAAGACGGCGTTCACGCAGCGCAGCTTCGCTTTGCGCAAACGCTTCCTGGGCCGCGCTAGCCGCAGCGTGCGCGTGCTCGGCGCGCACGGCTGTTTCGCGCTGCGTTGTTTCCAGCGTTGCCAACGCAGCGCGGTGCTCGGCCAGTTGGCTTGACTGCGCCGTCCACGCTTTCGCCTCGAGCGCGCGCGCGGCCTGCCATTGCGCCGGGTTGCGACGCCACGCGTCCTGCCACCCATCGCCGGCGAATCCGGCCAGCAGAGGATCGAGTTCGGCCAACAGTGCGCCGAGCGCCGCGCGGTCGCGCTCCAACTGGCCGGTGAATGTGGTGTGTTCGGTCTCCAGCGTGGCCAGCGAATTGCGCGCGTTCTGGGCCAGGTCGCGCACGCGCAGGTGTTCGGCAGTGCCGGCTTCGAAGGCCGTTTGCGCGGCGTCGCGCGCCTGTGCGGTGCGGCGCGCGGCTTGCTGGCGCGTGTCGTTCGACAGCAGGGCTTCACGGACGGCGCCTGTCTGCGCCTCGAACCATGGCTTGCGCTCGCCCTCTGGAGGCGCATCGGGTGCAACTGGATTCGCACGCCACGTGGAATCGAGTTCCTTGCCGTCTTCGAGCAGCGTCGCGCGTTCGTCCGTCAGCGCCGCCAGGCGTTCGCCGGCTGCCTCGGCCTGTGCGCGCCGTGTGGCCTGTTCCGACAGATTTTTCTGCACCTCGATGCGGCGTTCGGCGACCTGGCCGCGCAGCAGGTCGAAGACGGCATGCAGGCGCGCATCCTGGTGCGCGTAGGGGTGGGCTTGGCTGCCGCAGACGGGGCAGGGCTCGCCATCGACGAGCGTGCCGCGCAGGTCTTCGACATTCCCGGCGACGGCCCGTTCGGCGGCGGTGAGCGCGTGTTCGGCCCGGGCAGCGGCGCTGGCGAGCCCCGACGCAGCGGCAGCGGCGGCGGCCAGTTGCGCATCAAAGGCAAGACGTGCGGCGCGCGTGCGTTCGGTCTCGGCGTCGATGCGCGCCAGATGTTCCCGCGCGGCCTGCAAACCCTTGGCGACGCGCGCAGCGGCGGCCAGCGCTTCGCGCCTTGCCTCCAGTGCCTGGCGTTCCTCGTGCAAGGCATCGAGGTCGAACGCGGCCAGCACCGATGCGGCGGCCTGGCGCGCGGTGTCGAGTTCGGCGATCCGCGCAGCGGCGCGTTCGGCCGCCTCCAGCGCGGCTTCCAGGGTGGCCGCCGCATTGACCCGGGCACGTTCCACCTTTGCCAGCGCCGCCAGGTTGTCGCCTTCGGCGGCTGCGGCTTGCGCGGCCTGGATGAACAGCTTGTCCCAGCGCGGCCATTGCGCGGCCAGGGCCTCGTGCTGGCGATGCGCCGCCAGCCAGTCTGCGCTGAGCTTTTCCGCCTCACGTGTCTGCGCGAGGTGCACCCCTGCCTGCTCGAGCAGCGCGCGTGACCGCGTCGCTTCGAGCGCGGTTGCGTCGCGCCGGCTGGCGAGCTGCGCGTGCGCCCCGGCGAGCGTGCCGATCGTCGCATCCAGCGCTTTGGCCGCGTCGAGTTGCGCAGCCGCGTCCAGTTGCGCCGCTTCGGCCGTTTCCAGTGCAAGCGTCGCGACCTGCAGGTCCTGCAGCAGCACGCGCGCCGCCTCCTGGGCGCGTGCCAGTTCGCTTTGGCCGTTCGCCAGCGTCGCCTCCAGTTGCGCGCGTTCGGCATCCAGGCGCGCCAGTTCCGCCATCAGGGGCCGTGCGGCCTGCACTTCGTCGAGCGTGGCCAGGCGCAGGCGCCGCTCGCTTGCAGCTTCAAGGCCTGAGCGCGCGTCGGCCAGCAGGGTCTCCGCCTGCGCTTCGCCCACGCGCAGCCGTTCGCGCTCCTGGTGCCAGCGCAGCTGTGCCTCCAGCAGCGCGCGCCGCACGTCCACGGCCTGCAACGCGACGTCCGCGGCTGCCCGTTCGGTATCGAGTTCGGCGCGTGCCTCCTGCGCGAGCGGGGTCTGGTCGGCCAGGCGCAAGCTCAGGCGCCGCACCGCATCCTGCTCCTGCTTGTAGCGTTCATAGGCGCGCTTCGAGATCTCGCTATAGACGGCACTGCCGGTCAGGGTCTCGAGCAGCTCGCCGCGCTCGTTCTCGTCGGTTTTCAGGAAGGCCGAGAATTCGTTCTGGGCCAGCAGTACCGAGCGCGTGAACTGCTCGAACGATAAGCCGATCCGCGCCGCGATCTCGGCCTGCGCTTCGGTCTTGGTGCCGCCCAGCGGGGCCATCTCCGGCAGCCGGTGCAGCGTCATGTTCGAGGCCTGCAGCAGGCCGCTGACCTTGTTGCGCGAGCGCCGCACGCTCCAGCGCGCGCGGTAGTGCACGCCGTCGTTGCCGACGAAATCGACTTCGGCATGGCCTTCGGCCGACCCGCGCCGCAGCAGGTTACGCGCGTCAAGGGTCGACACCGATTCGCCGCCGGCGTCGGGCAGGGCGCCGCGGCTGCCGCGTCCCTGCAGGCGCGGGGTGTTGCCGTACAAGGCCAGGCAGAGGGCGTCGAGCAGGGTGCTCTTGCCGGCGCCGGTCGGTCCGCAGATCGCGAACAGGCCGCTCGAGGCCAGCGGCTCGCTCTCGAAATCGACGCAAAAATCCCCCGCCAGGGACGCCAGGTTGCGTCCCGCGATGCGCAAGATTTTCATGGGCGCTCCGCGTCGCCGGGCAGCATCAGTTCGGCAAAGGCCGACAATTGCTCGTTCGGCGCATCCTCGCCGAAGCGCTGCTGCCACAGGCGCCGGAAGATATCGTCCGGCTGCAGCTGGGCCAGCTGGTCGAGCGTGAGCGCGTCCCCGCCATCGGCGCGCGTGACGGTCTTGCGCGTCGGTTCGATCTTTGCCAGGCGCACGGGCTTGCCGGCGATGGCGCTTTCCACCTGGGCGCGCAGGCTCGGTTCCGGCCCGTCGAGCAGCACCCGCACTTCCAGGTAAGGCCGGCATTGCGGCGGCAGGTCGGGGTCGAGCGCGAGGCTTTCCAGGGCGGCCAGCACGTCGGCCAGCGGCGCCGGCTTCGGAGGCACGCGCAGCAGCTCGACCGCACGCGGGACAAACAGGGGCGTGACTTCCTTCGCCACCGGGCCGTCGAGGTCGATTCTCAAGATCTGGTGCTGGTAGCCGACTTCGGCGAACGACAGCGGCAGCGGGCTGCCGGAATAGCGCAGGTGATCCTTCTTGCCGACGCGCTGGGCCAGGTGCAGGTGGCCGAGCGCGGCATAAGCGATCTGCGGATCGAACATCGAGGCCGGCAAGGCCTCGGTGCCGCCGATCACGATGCGGCGCTCGGAGTCGATCGAGGACTGGCCGTCGACCATGTGGCAGTGGCCCATCGCCAGGATCGCCTGGTGATCTTCGCGGCGCGACTGCGCCAGTGCGAACGCCTGTTGGTAGAGTAGAAAAATGCCGTTCAAGTAGGCGTCGCCTTCCACCCCCGCCTTCGGCACGTCGCCCGGGCGCAGGAAGGGCACCCCGAGGCACCAGGCTTTGACTTCCCCCGTTTTGTCGTGCAGCGGCACGATCAGCCGTTCGAGGTCGATGGCGCCGTCGCGGTCCCGCACTACGTTCCCGATCACGACCGTGCCATGGGCTTCGAGCAGCGGACCCGGTGCTTCCAGCCGGCCAGGGGAATCGTGGTTGCCGGCGATCACGACGATCTGCAGCTGCGGCGCGCGCGACCTGGCCCGCTGCAGGAAACGGTACAGCTGGCGCTGGGCGGCGGACGAGGGATTCGCGTTGTCGAAAATGTCCCCCGCGATCAGGAGCGCGTCGGCCTCTTCACTGACGATCGTATCGAGCAGCCAGTCGAGGAAGCACTGGTGTTCGTAGGTCCGGTCGTAATTGTGCAGGGTCTGGCCGAGGTGCCAGTCGGAAGTGTGCAACAGCCGCATGCGGGATATGAAAAGGGGAGTGGGGATCGGCTGCACTATAGCGCAGCTGGACCACGCGTTCAAAAAAATCCAGGCGAAAGTGGGGCTGCTTGCTGAAACCTGATTAGAATATTTGCATGAGCGAAATGATCCTGTCGATCGGCGCCGCGCGCGCCCTGCACCTGGCAGCCCAGGGGCTGCTCCAGCCGCGCCGGCGCAAGGCCGTCGAAGCGGACGTGCTGGGCGCCATTCGCCGCATGGGTGTGTTGCAAATCGACACAATCAGCGTCGTCGCGCGCAGTCCTTATTTCGTGTTGTGGAGCCGGCTCGGCGACTACCCGGCCGAATGGCTGGACGCGGCGCTGGCAAGCGGAAAACTGTTCGAATACTGGGCCCACGAAGCCTGCTTCATCCCGCGCGAAGATTATGGTTTGTACCGCCACCGCATGCTCGACCCGGGCGCGATGGGCTGGAAATACTCCGTCACCTGGATGCGCGAGCGCGCCGGCGAGGTGGCGGCGCTGCTGGCGCATATCCGCACCCACGGCCCGGTGCGCTCGTCGGATTTCGAACGTTCCGATGGAAAAGCCGGCGGCTGGTGGGAGTGGAAGCCGGAAAAGCGCTCGCTCGAAGTCTTGTTTACGTCCGGCGCCCTGATGATCGCGCGCCGCCACAATTTCCAGCGCGTCTATGACCTGGCCGAACGCGTGCTCCCCGGCTGGGACGATACCCATGCGCCATCGCCGCTTGAAGTCCAGCGCAGCTTCGCGCTGCGCGCCGTCAAAGCGCTGGGCCTGGCGCGTGGGAGCTGGATCCCGGATTACCACCGTACCCGGCGCCCGCATGTCGATCCGGCGCAACTGGCCGAGGAAGGCCTGCTGCTGCGCGCCCGCGTGACCGGCTGGAGCGACCCGGTCTACATCCACCCGGACCACCTCGAACTGGCCCAGCAGGCTACGCGCGGCGCGCTGGCGCCGACCTTGACCACCATCCTCTCGCCTTTTGACCCGGTTGTCTGGGACCGGCGCCGCGCATTGGAACTGTTTGATTTCGATTACCGGCTCGAGTGCTATACGCCGGCCGCGAAACGGCGCTACGGCTATTTCACGCTGCCGGTGCTGCGCCGCGGCGCGCTGGTGGCACGCATCGACGCCAAGGCGCACCGGCGCGCGGGCGTGTTCGAGGTCAAGGCCGTGTTTTTCGAGCCCGGCATGCGCGTCAGCGACGCTTGCCTGCGCGACCTGGCCGGGGCCGTGCTGCGCTGCGCTGCGCACGCTGGCATGGCTGTCCGCAGGTGCGCGTCAAGCGCACCGAGCCGGAGCAGTACAACGAGCGGCTCGCGGTACTCCTCGACAGCGAGCCGGGCGCGGCGGCCGCATGACGCTGCCGCCAGCCCCGCCAGCGGCGGTCGGCCCGGATGGGCTGGCGCGGTTCGGACGTTTCCAGGGGCTGGCAGGTGCGCCGGGCTGGGCCAGGCTCCTGCCGCCCCATGCGCGCAGTCCACTCTGGCGGCGCCTGCACCACAAACGCTGGCATTTCGTCGCCCTCGTCACCGACGAGCTGTTCTGCGGCGTGGCGATCATCGATATCGGCTGGAGCAATACCTGCTTTGCGTATGTGTTCGACCGCGCCGAGCGCCGGGTCGTGGCCGCCTTTTCTCCGCTCGGCGTGGCCGGTTTGAGTGCCGCGGTCGGCGCCACCGTGGCCGAGGGGGCGCGCTTCTCCATGCCGGGACGGCGCATTGCGATCGAAGCGGCGGGTGAGCAGGGGCACCGGTTGCGGCTGCGCGCCGGCCGCTTTCGTATCGACGCCCACTACGCCGGCAGTGGGCCGCGCCTGCTGGCGATCGGACCGGTCTTTGACGGCGGCAGCGTACACAGCACGCAGAAGTCGCCCGGGCTGGCGCTGAGCGGACAGCTCCAGGCGGGCACTCGCCGGTATACGCTCGACGGCGGCGTGGCGAGCTACGACTTCTCGAACGGCCTGCTCGGCCGCCGCACGGCCTGGCGCTGGATTTCCGCACACAACGCGCGGCTCGGGTTCAACCTGCAAAGCGGATACTTCGGCGACGCCGAGAATGCACTCTGGTATGAGGGCCGGTTGCTGCCGCTGGGGCCGCTCCAGGTGGAAGTCGAACCGGGCGGATGCTGGACGATGCGCACGATCGATGGCTTGCTCGAACTGCGCTTTACGCCCGAGGGAACCCGCTGCGACGACAAGCAATTGTTGATCGCCAGCAGCCGCATGCGCCAGCATGTGGGCCGTTTCGACGGCTGGGTGAAGACACGCGTCGAGGGGCCGCGCCACCTCGTTTCGGGCTTGACGGGACTGGCCGAGGACTACCGTGCGCGTTGGTAAAAAAGCAATCTCAATCGCAACGCATGGCGCCGTGGGTGGTTGACGCGTGCTGCATTGCCGTGTTCCCCGAGATTGATCCAGATCAAACCCGCGCGGTGGTTGCTCCTTAAACTACACCTTCCTTCAGGCTGAAGAGAAGAAAATCATCCGCCCAGCCTGTTCTAAAACCATAGCGTCCAACCTGGCCGTGTTCCCCTGCGGAGCATGCGCTTGCGTTGACGACGCCGAGAGGAGACCGAATGCTTACCGCGACCTATACCCTCGTTGCGCTTTCCGTCGAACAGACCAATATGCGGGTCAGCCTGCATTCGGTGCAGCAACTCGTCCAGAAAAGCTATGCCCGCTTGAGCGCACTGACCGAGGGTCAGGCCGATTACGTTTGCGATACCTTGCGCCGGCTCTACGAAAGCTGCCAGGGCCGCAAGCTCGACCGTTTCCTGTTGCCGGCCCTGCGCCGGGCCGAGGCCCGCGCCGAGCCGCTGCTGTGCGAACTCGACATGCTCAGCCGCAGCGCGGCCGAGGCGCTGGGCGCGGCCTGCCGCCTGGCCGCCGGCAGCATCGACGACGACGACGGTGTGGATGCCTTCTGCAGGGCCGTCGAGCGCTTTTGCACGGCGCTCGAGATGCGCTTCGACCGTGAAGAAAGCGAACTGTTTCCGATCGCGCGTACGGCCATTGCCGGCGAGGCCTGGTTCGCGGTGGCCAACCAGATGCTGGCGCACGACGCCTACCGCGAGGAACACCGGGGACGGTCGGCGCCGCCGGCGAGTCGCATCAGCCGTGCTGAGCATGCCCATCGGCAAGGAATTGCTGCCTTCTACGTGCACTAAGGCATTCTTCCGTGCTGGTGCCGGGTACGCCTGAAAAACCGCCATCGTTCTTTGCTATGATGGGGGTTTTGCAAGTGCGATTTTCTTATGTTCGAATTTCTATTCAAGCGCCAGGGCGACAAGACCGGCAAGGGACGCGGCGCGCAAACGGCCGTACCGGTCAAGCCTGTGCCGAGCGGTGAGGCGGGCAGCCCGTCGAACAAGAAGGGCGACCCGGCCCCGGCCGGTGCCGCGCCGGCACGTGGGAGCTCCGTCGTGCGCGAGCAGCAAGCCCAACAGCTGAAGATGCTCGACGGCGACGAATCGCGCGCCGTGGACTTCATCCTGCAATGCGAATTTTCCGAACTGCGCCTGCTCGCTGCCGAGCGGGTGCACAGCCGCGCCGGGCTCGAGCGCGTGCATGCGGCAATCCGGAATACCGATCGCCGCGTGGCCAAGCTGATGCAGTCGCGCCTGGATGCGATTCGCCACCACGACGCCGAACTGGCCCGTGGCCAGGCCGCGCTGGCCCAGGCACGGGCGTTGCTGGCGGACGACCATCTGACGCCGAACCAGGTCGCCGACCTGGACCGCAAATGGGCCATCATCGCCGCGCCCGAATTGCAGGAAGAATTCGCTCCCTTGCGATCAAGCCTCGGCGCCCGTCTCGAAGCGCAGGTGCAGTTGCAGCGCGCCATGATCGACCGCCTGGGCGCCCTGCGCCGACTGGAGACCGCCGGCCTGAACGCGTCCGACATGGCTGCCAGCCTGACCCGGATGCTCGATGAGCAGACCGCGGCGCTGGCCGCGCCCGAACACCCGTCGCTGCCGCGCTCGCTGGTGGCGGAATTTGCTTCCGAACATGCGCGTTTATCCGGTGCGCTGGCCACGCTCGAAGGAGTGCAGGCGGCCCTGGCCGCGCGCGAAGCGGCGCTGGCCGAATGGCAGGCGCAGCCGCCCTCCGAATTGAGTGCCGAGACATTGCGCCGTGCCTGGCAAAAATTGCCGCCGCTGCCTTCGGGCGAGGCCGGCGGTCAAGTGCACGGACGTTTTGAAAGCTTGCTGGCGAGCCTGCCGCAGCCAGTGCGCAAGACGCGCGACGTGCAGGGGAACGGCCAGGCCGCGCGTACCGGCGCCGAGCTGCCCGAAGGCGAGCGCCGCGCACCTGGCGACCCCGCGGCGCCAGGCGAGGCCCACGGCCTGGAGGCGCGCCGCGCAAAACCGGCGAAAGGCGCCGACCAGGCCTTCATCGACAACATGGACGCGCTGGAAGCGGCGCTGCAGCAGGGTTCGCTTGCCCATGCCGCCGAACTCGACAAGGCTTTGAAAGAGACCAAGGGCAAGGGCATGCGCCTGACCGCCCCCCAGGCCGACCGTCTGGCGCACCTGCGTGCCGAGCTGAAACGCCTGTCGGACTGGGCGCGCTGGGGCGGCAATGTCTCGCGCGAGGAACTGATCAAGACCGTGGAAGCGCTGCCGACCCAGAACCTGGCGATGGCCGAGCTGGCGAAAAAGGTCGGCAGCATGCGCGAGCGCTGGAAGGCGCTCGACAGCCTGTCGGGCGCGGCCCCCAAAAGCCTGTGGGAGCGTTTCGACCATGCCTGCACCGTCGCCTATGCGCCGGCCGCGGCCCACTTCCGCCACCTGGCCGACGAACGCCATGCGAACGCGGCGAAGGGCGAAGCGATCGTGGCGGAAGCGGGTGCCGAGATCGCGCGCCTCGAGTCCGGGGACGCCGACTGGAAGCATGTCGCCGGCACCGTGCAGCGCCTGCGCCTGGCCTGGAGCCATCTCGGCGCCATCGACCGCAAGGACAAGAAGCGTCTCGACACGCTGTTCGGCGCCGCCCTGACCACGCTGCAAGGCCCGCTGGAAGAGCAGCGCAAGGCGGAAGTGGCCGGACGCGAGGAACTGATCGACGAAGTGCTGGCGATCGATCCGCACGACCGCCACGCGCTCGAGCACCTGCGCGACATCCAGGCGCGCTGGCAGGAGCATGCGCGTGCGCTGCCGCTCGAACGCAAGGCCGAGCAGGCGCTGTGGCAGCGTTTCCGCGGCGCATGCGACGAGCTCTTCGCGCGGCGCAAGGAAACCGCGCACGCGCTTGATGCCGAACGCCGTACGCATGAGGCGGCCAAGGAAGCGGTCAGTGCCCGGCTGGAGGAGGCCGCCCTTGACGCCACTGCCGCCACCGCGCCGAAGCTGCTGCGCGAAGCCGCCGCCGAATGGCATGCGATCGGCCCGGTGCCGCGCGCCCACGAGGCGCGGGTCGACAAGCGCTACCACGAGGCGATCGCCAGGGTCCAGCACCACGCCGACCTGTCGCGCCGCGCCGCCGGCCTGGCGCTGGCCGGCGCGCTGCGCGACAAGCTGCGCGCCTGCCAGGAACTTGAAGATGCGCTGGCCCAGCCGGGTCAAGCCGTCTCCGGCACCGATTGGCGCGCACGCTGGGCGGCGCTGCTGCCGGCCGGCGAGCAATACGATCCGGTGCTCGATGCCCGTTTCGAGGCGGCCTTGCATGCCATTGATGCCGACCGCGACGACTACGCGCGCCTGTTGGAAGCGAACCGCTCCAGCCTGCTGGGCGAATTGCTGCGCCAGGAAGTGGCGGCCGGCATCGACAGCGGCGCCGAATTCGCGCGCGACCGCTTGAAACTCCAGGTCGAGGCCCTGCAGTCGACCCTGAAGGCCGGTAACAAGCCAACCCATCGTCACACGGCGCTGCATGCGCTGTGCGCGCTGCCGGCGCTGGTCGATGAGCGCACCGCGCACCGCATCGAACAGCTCCTGATGCGCTCGAATCGGGAGGGCAAATGACTGATGTGCCAACTGAGGTGCGAGTGCAAGCCGGGGATTTCGACCTCGGCCAGGAACTGACACGTCTACGCGCGGGTGATGCGCGCGTCGGCGCCGTGGTGAGCTTCGTCGGCACCGTGCGCGACATGAACGATGGCGCGTCGGTGTCCGAAATGGAGCTGGAACACTATCCGGGCATGACCGAGCGCGCATTGGAAGACATCGTGGCGCAGGCAAGCGCACGCTGGCCGCTCTACAACGCGCTGGTGATCCACCGCGTCGGGCCCCTGGCGCCACGCGAGCAGATCGTGCTGGTCGCCGTCAGTTCCGCGCACCGGGGCGAGGCCTTTGCCGCCTGCGAATTCATCATCGACTACCTGAAGACCGACGCCCCATTCTGGAAAAAGGAGCAGACGCCCGATGGCGCGCGCTGGGTCGACGCGCGCATCACCGACGACAGCGCGAAAGCCAAGTGGGCCCAGGCTTGAGCTGGCTCGCGGTCGGGGCGGGGGCGGCGCTCGGCGCCTGGCTGCGCTGGGGCTTCGGTATATGGCTCGGGTCCATGCACGCCTACGTCCAGGCCGGGACGCTGGCGGCCAATCTCGTCGGCGGCTATCTGGTCGGCATCGCACTGGGTTTCTTTTCGAACCATCCTCACTTGACGCCCGAATGGCGTCTGTTCGTCGTCACCGGTTTCCTCGGCGGCCTGACCACCTTCTCCAGCTTTTCCGGCGAATCGGTGGCGCTCCTGCAGCGCGGCGACTACGGCTGGGCGCTGGCGCACACGCTGCTGCACCTGGTCGGTTCGATCCTGCTGTGCATCGCCGGCTTCGCCACCTGGCGCGCCCTGCGCGGCTAGGATTTGCATGTCACCAAATGGCTGGCACAATCGAGCGTGCTACAATCTCAGCTAATGAATCGCACCGTGAAAATCTGTCTGCTGTGGCTGCTAATTGCCGTGATGCCCTTCCAGGCATTCGCGGCAAATGTGCTGCGCGCATGCAGTTCTGGCCATCAGGGTACGACCATGGTCGCAGTTACGTCGATGGACCACGGTGACGCATCGGCTGGCTCGCACGCTGCTCCTATGGGCCAGCAGTCGGGTGATGATGAAGAGTGCCCAGAAATGGCGTCATCGGACGACCCAAGTAACGACACTTCCAATTCACTCACGCATGGGTCATGCAGCGCTTGTGCTGCATGTTGTGTTGGTGCCATTGCACCATCGCAACTATTGACCTTCAAGCCTTCCTTCAATAGCGCTGAGGTCTATGTGACCTTTGGCTCTACTCTCGTCGCTGGTTTCATTCCAGACAGTCTCGAACGTCCCCCTCGGCATCTCGCCGCTTAATCGTTTTCGGTAGCAACGACGCGCGTACTCGCTCGTATTCCGTTGTGCTTTTGTCGCGCATTACTGCTGCGCGCTTACTTTCGATTATGGGACGACTATGTTCTCCAAACGTTTTGTTGCCGCCAGCGCGGTAGCCGTAACTTCGTTCGCGTCCATCGCGGGCGAGTCAGCAGCGTCTCTTAAAGCGGCCGACCCGGCTGCTCAGGTTTCACAAACAACCTATACCTCGGTTTTTTCAACGTACAGGCCGGCTGAGGACGCCGGCGTCTCGCCCGACAAAGTATGGAGAGAGGCTAACGCTACCGTCGCGAACGAGGGTATGCATGGGGCCCATGGCGGCCAGGCTCCGACAGCCCAAGATACCAGCGGTCACGCTGGACACACGATCCCTACCCACGCGGCAAATCTACGCGCCCATGCCGGTCACGGAACACCAACTGAACCGGCTGGTCGGGCGTCACATAAAGATCATCAGATGCCAGCTCAAGCCATCGCTCCTGCGGCCTCTACTGGACAACGTTCGCCGGCAGCGCACACAGGTCATCAAATGGCACCAGCTCCAAAGCTGGACCCGCACGCTGGACACCAGATGGGCCAGGAAAACAAGCCGGCCAATGCTGCTCGCCCACTCCCTGCAAGGGATGCAGCGAATAAGGCGTCGCACGAACAGCATCAGCAACAGGCAAAAGAGGCGAAGAAATGAAGCCTGTCGTTTTCAGCCCGTTATTCAAGACTTCCAGTCTTTTACTGGCAGTATCGGTTCTAGCCGGATGTTCGACCTTGTCTAACGACGGCGGAGCGAGCGACGTCTCGAAGCTGACGCAGCCCCGTACTGGCTTTGGAGTGACGGGGGAACGGAATGACCGTGACGCGCAGGCTAGCGCTGCGGAAGTCTCCAAGCTTCTGACGACGCCTCTGACGCCTGACTCTGCGGTGCAGATTGCCTTGCTCAACAATCGTGGCCTTCAAGCTTCGCTCGCAGAGCTCGGCGTGTCCGAAGCTAGTTTTGTCCAAGCCGGCCGTTTGCGTAACCCGGGCTTTTCATTCAGCCGGATGCGTGGCGGCGACGAGGTTGAAATTGAACGTAGCGTGATGTTTGACCTGATTGGTCTGCTGACTATTCCTCTGCGCAGCACCATTGAACGTGGCAGGTTTGAACAAGCAAAGCTGACCGCTGCATCCGAAGCAGTCCGTTTGGCGGGCGAAACCCGTCGTGCGTACTTTAGCGCCGTCGCAGCTGCTCAGACAGAGAAATTTATGAGCCAGGTAGTCACTTCAGCCGAGGCTGGGGCCCAGCTCGCGCAGGAGCAAGCAAAGGTTGGCAACTGGAGCAAACTGGACAGGGCGCGCGAGCAGGCCTTCTATGCGGAGGCAACGACGCAGTATGCCCGCGCCCGCCATGCTGCTACGGCAGCGCGCGAGCAACTTGTCCGGTTACTAGGTCTGTGGGGTTCAAACATGAATTTCAAGATTCCCGACCGCCTACCAGAGCTGCCGCAAAAGCCGAATGAACCTGGAGCGCTCGAGGCTCTTGCAATGGAGCAGAGACTCGACATTCAGATTGGCAAGCGAGATGTTGATGCTACCGCTCGGTCCTTAGGTCTGACGAACGCGACCGGCTTCATCAACGTACTCGACGCTGGATATGCCAACAAGAGCACTACGGGAGCACCTCGCGAAAATGGCTACGAAATATCGCTTGAGCTGCCTATTTTTGACTGGGGTGGGTCTCGACGTGCTCTTGCCAAGGCGACCTACATGATGTCAGTCAATCGCACCGCTGACGCAGCAATTCGGGCGCGCTCAGAAGTGCGCGAAGCATATTCAGCCTACCGGACTACCTACGACGTCGCCAAGCACTATCGCGATGAGCTGGTCCCGCTAAGGAAGCAGATTTCGGAAGAGGTCCTCCTTCGTTACAACGGGATGCTTGCCAGCGTTTTCGAGTTGCTTGCCGACTCGCGCGACCAGGTCATGAGCGTCAACGGCGCCATTGAAGCGCAGCGAGATTTCTGGATTGCAGAGACCGAGCTGCAATCGGCCATCAATGGAAGCGGCGGGGCAGTTTCGCAGTTAGCGACAACAGGTTCAAGCTCTGCGCCAGCGGCAGAACACTAATTAGGGAGTTGAGATGGTTTCACGTAGAGATTTGTTCACCGGCGCCGCAGCGCTCGTCGGGGCTGGAGTGGTCAGCCGGGTTGGTGCCGCCTCGCTTCCGGAAGCAGTCATCATGCAGAGCGCTGCAACGCAGGTTCCACCACCGCCGCCAAACGGCCGCCCATATAACCCCGTGGTGACTCTCAACGGTTGGTCGCTTCCGTGGCGTATGAACAAGGGGGTCAAGGAGTTCCACCTGGTTGCTGAGCCCGTGGTACGCGAATTTGCGCCTGGTATGAAAGCGAACCTGTGGGGATATAACGGTGCTTCGCCAGGCCCGACTATTGAAGTGGTCGAAGGCGACCGTGTTCGAATCTTTGTTACGAACCGCTTGCCGGAGCACACGAGCATCCACTGGCATGGTCAGCGGCTGCCGAATGGTATGGATGGAGTAACTGGTTTGACGCAAAAAGGTATTCAGCCAGGCAAAACGATGGTGTACGAATTCGAAGCGAAGCGACCCGGAACGTTCATGTACCACCCACATGCCGACGAAATGGTGCAGATGGCGATGGGGATGATGGGCTTCTGGGTCACCCACCCGAAGAATCCCAACTTCATGAAAGTTGACCGTGACTACGTATTCCTCCTCGGTAGCTATGACATCGAGCCCGGAAGCTTCGTGCCAAAAACCTCGACCATGTTGGACTTTAATCTGTTTACCTTTAATAGCCGCGTCTTCCCAGGTATCGACACGATGGTCGCGCGTCAGGGTGAGCGCGTGCGTATCCGCGTTGGAAATCTGACGATGACCAATCACCCGATTCACTTGCATGGGCATGAGTTTGAGGTGACAGGCACTGATGGTGGTTGGACTCGACCAGACTCGCGCTGGCCGGAAGTGAGCGTGGACGTCGCCGTGGGCCAAATGCGTGCCATCGAGTTCGTCGCTAGCGAGCTCGGCGACTGGGCGTTCCACTGCCATAAGTCTCATCACACGATGAATGCAATGGGACACGACGTGCCCAACATGATTGGCGTGTCCCAACGCGACGCTGCGAAGAAGATTTCCTCGATCATTCCGGACTATATGGCCATGGGTTCGACAGGCGGTTCGATGGGCGAGATGGAGATGCCGCTTCCTGAAAACACCCTCCCGATGATGGGTGGACAAGGTCCATTTGGAGGAGTCGAGATGGGCGGTATGTTCACTGTGATGAAGGTTCGCAAAGACCAGAAACGAGGCGATTATAGCGACCCTGGTTGGTACAAGCATCCTGCGGGGACTGTCGCTTACGAATGGACTGGCGCGCCGCCCGAAGCAGTCAGGAACACCTCAGCCGGCGGGCAGTCCATGCCTGCAGCGAAGCCAGCGCAGAACGTGGAATTCAATGTTCGAAAGCCTTCTGGCCACTCGGGACATTGACCTTCAGGCTCGTTTCATTAAGAGCGTAACGACATTGAAACCTCATCGGCATTCAAGCAATGACTGCCAATCACAACTTCGAAGAAGAGATTGCCAAATGAAAATCGCAAAAATCGTCACACACATCGCTGCAGCGACGTTCGCACTGACCGCTTTTCATGGCGCCATGGCCCAATCGCATGACCACGGAAATCATACAGCTGCTGCCGTCGCTGGCCAGGAGACGGCCCTGTCCGATGGCGAAGTCAAGAAGGTAGACAAAGACACCGGTCGCCTCACAATCAAACATGGTCCGCTTGAAAACCTGGGCATGCCAGGCATGACGATGGTGTTTGGTGTGAAGGATGCGTCAGCGCTCGATGCGCTCAAAGCCGGCGACAAAATTAAGTTTGTCGCAGAAAAGATCGAGGGACGATACGTCGTCACGCAACTGGCAGTTCAGCAGTAAGTAGCCAGGTGGTACAAGGCGTCGTCGTCTTAACTCAGCGTCGACGCCGGTCGCGAGAGGGATGAGTATGTTTGCAACCAACCAAGGAGTAAATATGAAAATCTCGAAAATCGCACTCGTTTCATTCGCCTTCGTCGCTATGTCTGCAAGCGCAATGCCTCAGCATCAAAGCGGCGCGCACGGCGGTTCAGGAGACGACATGGCGAATATGCACTCGACGCACAAGAGCTCACCAAACGCCGAAAAAGCACCTTACGAACAGCAGTTCTTGGACACGATGGCTATGCACCATCAGATGGCAATGCATATGGCCAGCTTGGTGGAAAGTCGTTCTGATAGCCAACACCTTAAGGATATGGCCAAGAAGATGATGGCCGTACAGGAAAAAGAAATTGCCCAGCTCAAGGGGTGGAAAGAGCAGTGGTACGCAGGCAAGCCCGAGGCCATGAACATGACGATGCCGGGGATGCCAGAGTCGATGAAAGGGATGTCGAGTGAAAAACTGATTTCTGCGAAGGGTGAAAAGTTTGACCGGTTGTTTGTCGATATGATGAGTCAACACCACAAGGGCGCCATCAAGATGGCCCAAACTGCGGCTCCCAAACTGCAGCACGCCGAAGTGAAGGAATTTGCGAACAAGGTTGTCGAGATGCAGAAAAAGGAAGTGGCACACCTGTCCGAGATGAAAAAATCTTCGGCGGCATCGAAGAAATAAGAAGTTCAAGAGCAGTTAAGAGCGCGACAAGTCGGACATTAAAAAACGGCTTGTCGGGCTGCCCCAAACACTATCAATCTTTAAAAAAGTCCATGCGCCAAACACTTTTTGCCATCGCAATCTCGGCAGCGTCCCTCCAGGCATTCGCCGCGACTCCGCTTGAAACCGTCGCTGCGTTTCATGACGCGCTGTCAGCGGGGAAGGCTGACGCGGCTACGGTCTTCCTGTCCCCGACTATCCAAATTTTCGAGTCGGGTTACGTCGAGCGCTCACGTGATGAATATGCTGGTCACCATCTCCCTGGTGACATGGCGTTTGCTAAAGCGACAAGCCAAACGGTCACACGCCAGAACGAGAGGGTTGAGGGGAATATCGCCATCGTGACACGAGAAACGGAGACAAAAGGCAAGTTCAAGGGAACAAGCGTTCACTCGTTTGGAACGGAGACCGCTGTACTGGAAAAGCAGGGTGACAAGTGGCTCATCACGCACGTTCACTGGTCCTCCCGTAAAGCCAAGTAACCGATACCGCACATAGAGGTCAAACATGATAACCGTTCAAAAAATCGTAGCAGCATGCGTTTTTACAGCAGCTACCATCACAGCCCCGATGGCGATGGCGCACGCGAAGCTGACTGCTTCGAACCCGGCGCCAGGAGCCGTTTTGGAGGCGGCGCCGACCGAAATTGCCCTGACCTTCAATGAAAAAGTCGAGCAAGCGTTCAGTACGGTGACTTTGATTTACACCGACGGCAAGGTCGTCGCGACCGACAAGGCAAAGGTCGACGTCGCTAACCCGGCAATTGTGCGGGTCCGAACCAAGGGTCTGTCTGCGGGTACTTATACCGTTAAATGGGCCGTCGCTGGCCACGACGGTCACCGGCGTACGGGCACGTTCTCGTTTTCGGTGAAATAAGTGGATAGCGTCCTGGGCCTTCAGCTTGGGTCAGTCGCCGCCTTGAACGCCGCGTTCGCGTGGCTTGTCGGTTCGTGGCTGGCCCGCCGTTGGCTTTCGGCTTCTGGTACCCCGCGCGCAAACGCGGAAGCCCTGCTGCGCTCGGGAGATATTGCCGCTGCTGCACTCGGCGTACTGGGGACAGGCGCCATGTTGTGGGCGTCTGCGGCCGTAATGGGGGGTGTCAGCTTAAAAGAAGCCAAGGACGTAGTCTGGCAAATGTTGACCATGACAAGTATTGGGCGGGCCGGCTATATCTCGTTTTTCGCGCTGAACCTGGTACTCGTCATTCGAGCACTTCGTTCAACTGCGCCGTGGCGTGAGTGGACAGTGCTTGCGGCATTGGGCCTCTTCGCGTTTGTGCGCGCGTCAATGGGGCATGCCGGTGAAAACGGTTACTGGACTCTGCCTTTCACAGCGGAGGTCATCCATCTGACTGCGATGGGAGCATGGACGGGCTTGGTGGCCGTCTCAGCGTGGAAAGCGGTGCACGCTCATGCAGGCCTACCCGACTTGAACCGGATGGCTGGCTACCTGGGATCGATGTCTGCAACTGCCATTGCTGCGGTTGCAGCAGTGTTCGTGACGGGGTTGTTCAACGCATGGACCAGGGTCGGAACCATAGAAAACTTGTTTGATAACAGCCTTTACACAACTGCATTGTTGATGAAGGTCGGGTTGGTAGGCCTTGCACTCATCCTCGGCGGGTACAACAAGTTTATCGGACTAGCCCTTGCTCGGGACTCAGTGCGTGGCCTTGAGAGTGTGAAGTTTGCGCTAAAGATAGAAAGCATTGTCTTACTTGCTGTGTTGTTTGCAGCTGCGGTTTTGACTTCGCAGCAGCCACCGGCAGCAATCTAGGGTCGACTGTTCAGATACCGCACATGAGTGCGCTTATCTTGCGGCGCGAATCGGCTTAGCCTTCCCATGGGGGGCAGCAGCGTATGCGAACACATGGCCGCGCATTTTATCGGTAGCGCTGGAGGGTCGGTCGACATCATGAATATCAAGAGGGCGACCATGGCTGAGAGCAGGGCTGCATAAGGTAATGGCCGGGCACCAACGTCATCATGCCCACGGTGCTGACTTCGCGCCCGGGAGTTATTGGCTCTGCCAAACCGACAGCGATGCGCCCAGGCGCAGCGCCTGCGAGCCGCCACGAACTTGTACCAAAACTAGGAAATACATGCAAAATTCCGATATGGTTACCGACCACCAGGCAAGCAAGCTTGACTTGACCAGCTTACCGGCAGAACGGCTCAACAGCTCCTGCTTCTGCAGCAGCCTGGATAAGTCTGCGTTAAAGTCGGCGTTGTCGGGCGAACTGCATGACGATCGGCTTTTCGAGCTGATAGAGGAACGGTGTCCATTCCTGTTCTCGGCGCGGCCGGTATTTATCTCGCGAACCCAGGCGGACAGAATCGACGAGGTCGTGCAGGCACTCGAGTCCGTCATCGGGCTGCCGGCATACCGCGCGCTGGTACTGGCCGATGCGCCAGCCATCGCGAAGATGGCGACCGGCGGTGCACATGGGGTTTTTTTCGGATACGACTTCCACCCGGACGGCGCAAATCTCGGTCTTATCGAAATAAACACAAACGCCGGTGGCGCCATGCTCAACGCTGCTATGGCGAGGGCGCATCGGACTTGCTGCCTGGACGGTGCACAGTTGTCAGAAGCAGTCCTGTCGGCTGCGCTGTTCGAGGATGAGATAGTTCACATGTTCGCGTCGGAATGGAACGCTGCAAAGCGAACCGCGCCTTTACGAACCGTGGCGATCGTCGATACGCAGCCGCAGCAACAATATCTCTACCCCGAATTCCTCCTGTTTCAGCGGCTCTTCGCCAGGAACGACATCAATGCTGTCATCGCTGACCCGAGTGACCTTGTTTTCAGAGACGGCGCGCTGTGGTGTGCTGAGTTGAAGATCGACCTGGTCTACAACCGCCTTACCGACTTCATGCTTCAGGCGCCGGAGTCGCGCGCCTTGCATGACGCGTACTGCGAGAACGCGGTTGTCGTGACCCCGCATCCTCAAGCGCACGCCCTCTATGCCAACAAGCGAAATCTCACGATCTTGAGTAATGCCACGGCACTCGAAGAGCTGGGGGTGCACCAAGCGACCATCAACCTATTGGTCGCCAACGTGCCGTTCACCGAGAGCGTCACGGCCAGTAACGCTGAACGTCTGTGGAGCGAGCGTCGCACCCTGTTTTTCAAGCCTGTCGCTGGATACGGCGGGAGGGCTGCGTACCGCGGCGACAAGCTGACGAAGCGCGTTTGGCAGGAAATCTTGTCAGGCGAGTACATCGCTCAGCGCGTTGTCGCTCCTGGCGTTCGCGTCTCCGGTACAGCGAACAGTCCTGAAACCTTGAAGTTCGACTTGCGCACCTACGTGTACAACAGCCGAGTCCAGTGGACTGCAGCACGCGTCTATCAAGGCCAGACCACGAACTTCAGGACGCCTGGCGGCGGATTCGCGCCGGTTTACAGTTTGGGCGATAACGAAGTGGCTGCGGAATTGACGTCGATGAGTGAGGCAGCAAGCAGCAGGAACTGCTGCGCGCGTGATTGCCGATGAGCGCAGCGCGCCAGCGGCTTACTTGCCCGCATCCCGGCGGCGCACCTTGAAAACCACCCGCGCACCCCAATTTTGTTTCCTAGTCAAGAACACTCACCAGGGAGCATAAAAATGCGGCAAGACAAGTTAACGACCAAGCTTCAGGAAGCACTGGCCGATGCCCAGAGCCTGGCGGTCGGCAACGATAACCAGTACATCGAACCCGTGCACCTGCTCGTCGCCCTGCTGAACCAGGACGACGGCGGCGCCCGTTCGCTACTGCAGCGCGCCGGGGTGAATGTCGGCGCGCTGACCAATGCCTTGAAAAGCGGCCTGGGACGCCTGCCGAAGGTGTCCGGCACCGGCGGCGAGACGCAGGTCGGGCGCGAGCTCGTCTCCCTGCTCAACCTCGCGGACCGCGAATCGCAAAAGCGCGGCGATCAGTTCCTCTCGTCCGAAATGATCCTGCTGGCGCTCACTGAAGATAAATCCGACGCCGGCCGCCTGGCGCGCGAGCATGGCCTGGCGCGCAAGTCCCTGGAATCGGCCATTTCCGCCGTGCGTGGCGGCGAGAACGTCAGTTCCCAAGATGCCGAAGGCCAGCGCGAATCGCTCAAAAAATACACGCTCGACCTGACCGAGCGCGCACGCATGGGCAAACTCGACCCGGTAATCGGCCGCGACGACGAGATCCGGCGCGCAATCCAGGTGCTGCAGCGCCGTACCAAGAACAACCCGGTGCTGATCGGCGAACCGGGCGTCGGCAAGACCGCGATCGTCGAAGGCCTGGCCCAGCGCATCGTGAACGGCGAAGTGCCCGATTCCCTGAAGGGCAAGCGCGTGCTCTCGCTCGATATGGCGTCGCTGCTGGCGGGCGCCAAGTACCGCGGCGAATTCGAAGAGCGTTTGAAGTCGGTGCTGAAGGAACTGGCGCAGGACGAAGGCCAGACGATTGTCTTCATCGACGAGCTCCACACCATGGTCGGCGCCGGCAAGGCCGAAGGTGCAATGGATGCCGGGAACATGCTCAAACCGGCCCTTGCGCGCGGCGAGCTGCACTGCGTCGGCGCGACCACGCTCGACGAATACCGCAAGTATGTGGAAAAGGACGCCGCGCTCGAGCGCCGCTTCCAGAAGATCATCGTCGACGAGCCGAGCGTGGAGGCGACGATTGCGATCCTGCGCGGGCTGCAGGAAAAGTACGAGCTGCACCACAAGGTGGAGATCACCGACCCCGCCATCATCGCCGCGGCCGAGCTGTCGCACCGCTACATCAGCGACCGCTTCCTGCCCGATAAAGCGATCGACCTGATCGACGAGGCGGCGTCGAAAATCAAGATCGAGATCGACTCCAAGCCCGAAGTCATGGACAAGCTCGAGCGGCGCCTGATCCAGCTGAAGATCGAGCGCGAAGCGGTCAAGAAGGAAACCGACGAAGCGTCCATGCGCCGCCTGGAGCTGATCGGCGACGAAATCGCCCGCCTCGAGCGCGAGTACAACGATTTCGAGGAAATCCTGAAGTCGGAAAAGGCGGCGGTGCAGGGCACCACCCACATCAAGGAAGAGATCGAGCGTACCCGCCACCAGATGGAGGAGGCCAAGCGCCAGAGCAACTGGCAGCAGGTCTCCGAGCTGCAGTACGGGCGCCTGCCGGAACTCGAATCCCAGCTCATACACGCCGAAGAAGCGGCGACGGGCGCCCAAAGCGATGGCAATGCGAAACCGAAGCTGCTGCGTACGCAAGTTGGCGCCGAAGAGATCGCCGAAGTGGTTTCGCGCGCGACCGGCATTCCCGTCTCGCGCATGATGCAGGGCGAGCGCGACAAGCTGCTGCACATCGAAGAGAAGCTCCATGAGCGTGTCGTCGGCCAGGACGAGGCGATCGAAGCCGTGTCGGACGCGATCCGTCGTTCGCGCGCCGGCCTGTCGGACCCGCACCGCCCCTATGGCTCCTTCATGTTCCTGGGTCCTACCGGTGTCGGCAAGACGGAATTGTGCAAGGCGCTGGCGTCCTTCCTGTTCGATACCGAGGAGTCGATGATCCGCATCGACATGAGCGAATTCATGGAGAAGCATTCGGTCGCCAGGTTGATCGGCGCGCCGCCGGGTTATGTCGGCTATGAAGAGGGCGGTTATCTCACTGAAGCCGTGCGCCGCAAACCGTACAGCGTGATCCTGCTCGATGAAATCGAAAAGGCGCACCCTGACGTGTTCAACGTGCTGCTGCAGGTGCTCGATGACGGCCGCATGACCGACGGCCAGGGCCGCACGGTCGACTTCAAGAACACGGTGATCGTGATGACCTCGAACCTGGGTTCGCACAAGATCCAGTCGATGGATACCGACGAACCGGCGGTGGTGAAGATGGCCGTGATGGCCGAAGTGCGCGGGCACTTCCGTCCCGAGTTCATCAACCGCATCGACGACATCGTGGTGTTCCACGCGTTAGATGAGAAGAACATCGGCGCGATCGCCAAGATCCAGCTGCGCGGCCTGGAAGAGCGCCTCGCGAAGATGGAGATGACGCTCGACATCGACGAGGCGGCGCTGCAGCGCATTGCCGAAGCGGGCTTCGATCCGGTGTATGGCGCCCGGCCACTCAAGCGCGCGATCCAGCAGCAGATCGAAAATCCGCTGTCGAAAGCGATCCTGTCCGGCCGCTTCGGGCCGAAGGATACGATTACCGTGCGGGTGCGCGCCGGGCAGCTGGTCTTTGGCGAGCAACCGCAGGTCGAGCTGGCGAAGTAAGGCGGTTCAGGAAGCGGGAAGGGCGCAGCGATGCGCCCTTTTTTCGTTCAAGCCGCCGACCTTTGATCGGAACATTGCGCGTCCCTCGCCAGCAAGGTCGCAGCGTTTTGACTACACTGCTCCCTTTCGCTTCTCACACACAGCAACCATGAGCACTACAAGCCTGCGCCAGGATGCGCGCGTGATCGGCCTGGTCGGCGTCTCGCACGGGGTATCCCATTTCTATCACCTGATCCTGGCCGGACTGTTCCCCTGGCTGAAGGTCGCGTTCGTGCTCTCGTATGCCGAGCTGGGCCTCTTGATGACCGTCTTCTTCGTCGTCTCCGGCGTCGGCCAGGCGCTGTCGGGCTTCCTCGTCGACCGCGTCGGCGCGCGTCGCGTGCTGTTCACCGGGCACGCGCTGCTGTTCGTGGCGGCGCTGGTGCTGGCCAGTGCGCCGAACTACGCGGTGCTGCTGCTGGGTTCCCTGATTGCCGGCTGCGGCAACGCGGTGTTCCACCCGGCCGGCTACACGCTGCTGAACCAGAACGTCTCGAAGGAACGCCTGCCCTACGCCTTTTCGGTGCACGGCATTTCCGGGAACATCGGCTGGGCCGCCGCGCCACTGTTCCTGGCTGCCGTCGCCACGCTCTCGAGCTGGCGCGTGGCCTTGCTGTCGGCCTCCGCGATCCCGGCCCTGATGCTGCTGACGCTGATCCTGAACCGCAAGGTGCTGGCCACGAACGTGCCGGTGCTGACCGCGGCGCAGGCCCAGGCGGCCGGCGGATCGTTCGACTTCCTGCGCCTGCCGGCGGTCTGGATGTGCTTCGGCTTCTTCTTCCTGACCTCGGTGGCCTTGGGCGGCATCCAGGCCTTTTCGTCCACCAGCCTGACCGCGCTGTACGACATTTCGCTGCCGACCGCGGCCACCGCCTACACCACCTTCATGCTGTCGTCGGCGGCCGGGATGGTGGCCGGCGGCTTCCTGGCGGCGCGGGTGCGCAGCCATGACCGCACGATCGCGATTTCCTTCCTGTTTGCCGCCTCACTCGCCTTGCTGCTGTCGGCCTCGATCGTCCCGGGGCCGCTGGTGGTGCTGGTGATGGGCGCGATTGGCTTATCGACAGGCATCGCCGGGCCGTCGCGCGACTTGCTGATCCGCGCCGCGGCGCCGCCGAACGCCACAGGGCGCGTGTTCGGTGTCGTGTACTCAGGCCTGGACAGCGGCATGGCCGTCGGTCCGGTGCTGTTCGGGCTGCTGATGGATGGCGGCCATCCGGCCGGACTGTTCATCGGCGTGGCGCTGTTCCAGACGCTGTCGATCGCGACCGCGGTGGGCGCAGGGGGCAGGGGACGCGCACCACTGCCGCACAAGGCATGAAGTGATCTTTTCACATGGTGAAAAGCCATGGACCTTTCATGAAACCCTGCAGCAGATTGGTCAAGGAAACGACTTCCATGCTAAGAAGTTTCTTTCCGCATCATGGAATTTTATCTGTAAGTCGCTGATTATAATAAGGAAAAAATTCATCATTTGTCTTATATGAGAGTGATTGTGCGCTGCGCCATCCGGGCTATGATTTTGTCTGACGGATTTCATTTCGCAACTCGGCAATATCACTATCAGGAGAGACAACATGGCAACGCGTGGACAGCAGATCGCAGCATTGCAACACGACTGGGACAACAACCCACGCTGGGCAGGCGTCGTGCGCAACTACACCGCCGAGGACGTCGTCCGTCTGCGCGGTTCGCTCCAGATCGAGCACACGCTGGCAAAGCGCGGCGCCGAGAAGCTGTGGGATCTGGTCAATCAGGAACCCTTCGTCAACGCCCTCGGCGCCCTGACCGGCAACCAGGCGATGCAACAGGTGAAAGCCGGCCTGAAGGCGATCTACCTGTCGGGCTGGCAAGTTGCCGGCGACGCCAACCTGGCCGGCGAAATGTACCCGGACCAGTCGCTGTATCCCGCCAATTCGGTGCCGATGGTCGTACGCCGAATCAATAACACCTTCCAGCGTGCCGACCAGATCCAGTGGTCCGAAGGCAAGGACGAGGTCGATTACTTTGCGCCCATCGTGGCCGATGCCGAAGCCGGTTTCGGCGGCGTGCTCAACGCCTTCGAGCTGATGAAGTCGATGATCGAGGCGGGCGCCGCGGGCGTGCACTTCGAAGACCAGCTGGCGTCGGTCAAGAAATGCGGCCACATGGGCGGCAAGGTGCTGGTGCCGTCGCGCGAAGCGGTCGAAAAACTCACCGCGGCACGCCTGGCGGCCGACGTAATGGGCACCTCGACTTTGGTGATCGCCCGTACCGATGCCGAAGCGGCCGACCTGCTGACCTCGGACGTCGATCCCATTGACCAGCCATTCTGCACCGGCGAGCGCACCGTCGAGGGTTTCTACAAGACCCGTCCGGGCATCGAGCAGGCAATTTCGCGCGCGCTGGCGTATGCCCCGTTCGCCGACCTGGTCTGGTGCGAGACCGGCAAGCCTGACCTGGCCTTTGCCAAGCAGTTTGCCGATGCCGTGCACGCCAGGTTCCCGGGCAAGATGCTGGCCTATAACTGCTCGCCTTCGTTCAACTGGAAGAAAAACCTGGACGACGCAACCATCGCCAGGTTCCAGAAAGAGCTCGGCGCAATGGGCTACAAGTTCCAGTTCATCACCCTGGCCGGTTTCCATGCGCTGAACTACGGCATGTTCAACCTGGCCCACGGCTACGCACGCCGCCAGATGTCGGCCTTCGTGGAGCTCCAGGAAGCCGAGTTCGCCGCCGCCGAGAAGGGCTTCACGGCCGTCAAGCACCAGCGCGAAGTCGGTACCGGCTACTTCGATGCCGTGACCCAGACGATTCAGCAGAACCAGAGCTCGACCACGGCGCTGCACGGTTCGACCGAAGACGAACAGTTCTTCGACGAGAAGAAAGTCGCGTAAGTGTGAGCGAGTTCGCACCCGGTTCCGGCCGGGTGTTCCCTTCAAAGCCGCGGCGCTTCTGCCTGCGGCTTTTTTCGTTCGACGCCGATTATTTTGGGACGCGTACCGTTGTGGTGGATAATGTCGACAATTGCGCCCCCTTCGGGCGGCCGCCGCATTGACTTCTTAGATTGGAATCCCCCTTATGTTGAGCTACCGCCACGCCTTCCACGCGGGTAACCATGCCGACGTCCTCAAGCATTTCGTCCAAGTGCAATTGCACGAGTACATGAATCAAAAGGACACCGCCTACACCTATATCGACACCCACTCGGGTGCCGGCGTGTATGCGCTCGACGGCAGCTTTGCTTCGAAAAATGCCGAGTTCGACACCGGCATCGGCCCGCTGTGGACCCGTACCGACCTGCCGCCGGCGCTCGCCGAGTACGTGGCATTGGTCAAAGGCATGAACCCGAGCGGCAAGATGCGCTACTACCCGGGCTCGCCCTGGGTGGCCGACCAGATGACGCGACCGGAAGATCGCCTGCGCCTGTTCGAGCTGCATCCAGCCGACAGCAAGATCCTGGCTGACAATTTCCGCAAGGCCGATGCGCATAAGGCGGAGCAGGGCGAGCGTTCGCGCGGCAAGCGCGTGATGATCGAGCGCGGTGACGGCTTCCTCAGCATGAAGGCGCTGTTGCCGCCGCCATCGCGCCGCGCGCTGGTGCTGATCGACCCGCCGTACGAGATGAAGGACGATTACCGCAAGGTCAAGGATGCGCTGGAGGACGCGCTCGGGCGTTTCCCGAGCGGCATCTTCGCGGTCTGGTATCCCGTGCTGCAACGCATGGAATCGCGCCAGTTCGCCGATCGCCTGAAGCGCCTGCCGGCCAAGGAATGGCTGAACGTCACCCTGACCGTGTCGACGCCTGGCCCGGACGGTTTTGGTTTGCACAGCAGCGGCATGTTCATCCTGAACCCGCCCTACACGCTGGAGCCCATGCTGCGCGAAGTCATGCCCTACCTGGTCAAGGTGCTGGGCAAGGATGCGGGCGCGACTTTCGTCATCGAACGCGGCACCCAGGTGACCGGCGCCGCCGCTGCTCGGGTGGGCGCCGGCGGCACTGCGCGCCAGCCGGTGGGCAACGCACGCCGCGCCAGCCCGCTGTCGGGTACCGGCAGCCTGCGCCTGCCGGGCCAGGCCGCGGTGCCGCGTCCGGAAACGCCACCCGCCGACGCGCGCCGTCCTGACGGCGCGGCTGCCAGCAAGGTCGGTGCTTCCGAGCGCGCCAAGCGCTTCTCGCGTGCGGAAGGGGCGGCGCCAGCCGCCGGAGCGCGGCCGGAGCGGGCCACCAGCGGTCGGCCGACGGCGGGACGCCCGACTGCAGGCACCAGCCCGGCACGTCCGCGCAAGCGCACCTGAGCTGCCGTTGCCGGCTGTTGCCGGCTTCGCCTACCGTTGGCAACAATGCGGCTGCATCGGCGCCAGCGGATCATTTGCGCAACGCAGCAGTGCGTTCTTTTTGATGTAAAAATGTAAAGATTGGCGCGATGGTGTATAGTCGGTAGAGGTGCGCAACCGTGCGCGCGCCTTGCCGCGCCTGCCGCGCAGCAAGAGTTTTCAGGAGTTCACATGCTTGCCGAAGTAAGGGCGCTATCGACGACGATGCCGTCCGACGAATTTTTCCTGGCGCGCCAGCCGATCCTGGGGCGCGACCAACATCTGGTTGCTTACGAGCTGCTGTTTCGCGCGGCTGGCGAGCACGACGACGCACGCCTGACCGACGGCGCCGCCGCCACCGCAGCGGTCATCTCCCACGCGTCCCAACTCGGGCTCGAGCAAGTCGTCGGCAATAAATTGGCATTCGTCAATGTGGACGAAGACGTCCTGATGGCCGACTACGTGCGTTTCCTGCCACCGAATAAGGTTATCCTCGAAATTCTCGAAACCGTCAAGCCGACCGAGCCGTTGTTGGCCCGCGTGGCTGAGCTGAAAAGACTCGGTTTCAAGTTTGCGCTCGACGACGTAGTCCACCACAGCGAGGAGGTCGACAAGCTGCTCGACCTGGTCGATGTCGTGAAGGTTGATTTGCAGGGCGTGACGCCCGACGTGTTGGGGCATCTGGCGATATCGCTGCGCAAGAGCGGCAAGAAACTGCTGGCCGAAAAGGTCGAGACCCAGCAAGAGTTTCGTCTGTGCATGGAGCTCGGCTTCGATTTTTTTCAGGGCTATTATTTCGCGCGCCCCGTGATCCTTAGCGGGCGCAAGATCACGCCCTCCGAAATGGTGATCCTATACCTGCTCGAACTGATCAATTCCGACGCCGACGACGCCATGATCGAGACCGCCGTCAAGCGCGATCCCTTGATCAGCCTGAACCTGCTGCGCCTGGTGAACGGCCGCGCCGCCGGTCCCGACAGCCGGATCGAGTCGGTCGCCGAAGCGCTGACCCAGTTAGGGCGCAAGCAACTGCGCCGCTGGCTGCAGATCCTGATGTTCGCAGCGCCGGGCAGCAAGGTCGAACTCAACTCGCCGCTGCTGCAGCTGGCCACCACGCGCGGCAAGCTGCTCGAGCTGATGTCGCTGCAGGTGCGGCCGGGCGACGTCATCGGCGCCGAGCGCGCCTTCACGGCCGGCATCATGTCGCTGGCCGACGCACTGTTTTCGATGCCGATGGCCGACATCCTCGACAATGTCGAACTTGCCGCCGACGTGCGCGCCGCGCTGCTCGCGCGGACAGGGGACCTGGGTGCGATGCTGAACCTCGTCGAGCGCCTGGAGAAGGCCGATACCGGCCGCCAGTTCACTGGGGCGCTGCGCAAGCTCGATTTGACCTCGAAGCAGGTGCGCGAGATCGAGCTGGCGGCGTTCAACTGGGTGCGCGAGCTGGTGCACGACGCGGCCTGAACATCGTCACACCCGCCCGCCGCTTACTGCCCTAAAAACAAAAACACCGTCGGTTTCTTGTGAAAATCCGGCATCTTGGCGTCCGCCAGCTGCGCTTTCCACTGCGCGGCAGTCAAGGTGCGCACCGATTCCGTGGCCAGCGACAAATCCGTCGCCACGCACACCAGCGTCCCCGGCTGGCAGCTCGTTACCAGCGCCTCGAGCATCTGCCCGTTGCGGTAGGGCGTCTCGATCAGTAGCTGCGTCTGCTTTTCAAGACGCGCGCGGGTTTCCAGTTCGCGGATGCGCTTGGTGCGCGCCACGGCCTCGGTCGGCAGGTAGCCATTGAAGGCAAAGCTCTGGCCGTTCAGGCCGCTCGCCATGACGGCCAGCAGCAGCGACGAAGGCCCGACCAGCGGGCGCACCGTCACGCCGTGCTGATGCGCCAGGCGCACCAGGTCCGCGCCCGGGTCGGCCACGGCCGGCACGCCCGCTTCCGAGACCAGGCCGGCGTCCTCCCCGGCCAGCAGCGGCGCGAGCAGTTGCGCCAGGCTCCCTGCCGGGGTGTTCACGTTCAGTTCCGCGATGCGGATTTCCTGCAAGGGTTTGGCCAGCGGATGGTCGATGGCCACCAACTTGAGGAAGGCGCGCGCGGTTTTCGCGTTCTCGGCGACGAAGTAGCTCAGTTGCGAGGTGATCGCCTGCACCTGGCCAGGCAGGACGTGGGACAGGGCGCCGGGTACGGCGTCGGTGGGGCCAAGGGTATTCGGGATCAGGTAGAGGGTGCCGGGCATGAAGTCAGAAAGTAGGAAGTTAAATGCCGAAAAAGACCACGCCAGCGCGGCGCAGCATACTGGTCAGGGCGATCAGGGGCAGGCCGGTGAGGGCGGTCGGGTCGGATGAATCGATGCGTTCGATGAGGGCGATGCCCAGGCCTTCGTTCTTGGCGCTGCCGGCGCAGTCATAGGGCTGCTCGATGCGCAGGTAGGCGTCGAGTTCGGCATCAGGAAGATCGCGAAAGCGGACAAACACTTGTACGTTTTCCACCTGGGCAGTGTCGGCAGGGTCAAGCGCCCGGCCGTCCCACAGGCACAGCGCCGTATGGAACACCACTTCGCGCCCGCGCATCTTCTGCAATTGCGCCAGCGCCCGTGCGTGGTCCCCAGGCTTGCCGATCTGTTCGCCGTCCAGCGTGGCGACCTGGTCGGAGCCGATCACGAGCGCGCCCGGATGCAGGCGCGCGATCGCTTCGGCCTTGGCACGCGCAAGGCGCAGGGCGGTGCTTTCAGGCGCCTCACCGACGAGCGGCGTCTCGTCGATATGCGGCGCCACCGTCGCAAACGGCAGGTGCAGGCGCGCCAGCAGTTCGCGACGGTAGCTTGAACTCGACGCTAAAATCAGGCGCGGTGCGGAAGAACTTGGTATCATGTGCGCGGTCGAAGAATAGTGTGGAAAACAGAGTCGTGTCCATCCCGGCAAGTAATGCCGATCGATGAGACATCGAAGGCGCTTGGCCGTGGATTGCTGCAACAGAGTGCGGCACCAGGGCCAAAAAAACGCGTCAAGTCTTTGACTGCACGCGGATAACCCTGTTATTATCGCAGGTTTTCCGGGGACGTTTTCTGCAATGAGCGCATTTGTCATCGACGCCTTTGAATTCTGCCGCACTGGCGGCCATCGCGAAGGGGTGACCCCGCTAACGGAAATGCCCCGCCTCGCCGCCGATTGCGCGAACGCCAGCGGCGAGATTGCCTGGTCGATCCAGGGCGGTGAGACCCGGCAAGGCTACCCGACCATGACGGTGGCGGTCGCTGGTCCCGTGCAGCTGGTATGCCAGCGTTGTCTGGCCCCGTTCGACTACCAGATCGATTCGGCGACCCAATTGGTGTTGGGGCGCGACGACGAGGAAGCCGATCAGTTCGAACAAGTCCTCGACGACGAAAGCATCGACGTGATCGTCGGCAGCCACGCTGCCGATATCCGCGAGCTGCTCGAGGACGAAGCCCTGCTGGCACTGCCGCATGCGCCGAAACACGAGGTATGTCCGAGTACTACGCTGCTCCATACCCTGAAGTCTGAAAAGGTCTCGCCGTTTGCCGGCTTGAAGAACCTGAAATCCGAATAAGCAGTTTGCAGGTGTAGTAAGAGAGAACGTGTCAGGCGCGTGCACAGTCGAGTATATGCCAGGGCAGCGTTTTAAACATGTCGGCAATCGTGAGGTTGCCGGTGGGATACTCGATGTGCATGTATTTGCAAATCGGTTGTGTTAGAATTTTAGAACTTAAGTATTAGGAGTCATCATGGCAGTTCAGCAGAATAAGAAGTCCCCGTCGAAGCGCGGTATGCACCGTTCGCACGATTTCCTGGTTGCCCCTAACCTGGCAGTCGAGCCTGTGACCGGTGAAACCCACCTGCGCCACCATATCAGCCCGAACGGCTTTTACCGTGGTCGCAAAGTCCTGAAGACCAAGAACGACGAGTAATCGCCGCCTTGTTTTTCTGTACCATGAAAGCGGTGCAACGTATGTTGAGTGCGTGGCGCCGCTTTTTCTTTGTCCCCGGTTGCCGATTTTTTGCGCACCAACCCCGCTTTCGTTCCAAGCTGGCATCGCTCGAAGGGAGTGCGCCTGCATTGCAGCCCACCGCCGTGTGAGCCGCGGTATTACCCCCACAGATGACAATTAAAATATCCATCGACTGCATGGGCGGAGACCACGGTCCTTCCGTTACCATCCCGGCAGCCCTTTCCTTCCTCAAGCAACAGCCGGACGCCGAGTTGATCCTCGTCGGCCTGGAAGACACCTTGCGTGCGGAGCTCAAGAAACACCGAGCCGACACCCATCCGCGCCTGACGGTCAAGCACGCCTCCGAAGTCGTGGCGATGGACGATCCGATCGAAGTCGCGCTGCGCCGCAAGAAGGATTCCTCGATGCGCGTCGCGGTCGAGCTGGTCAAGGATGGCGGCGCCCACGTCTGCGTCTCGGCCGGCAATACCGGCGCGCTGATGGCCGTCTCGCGCTATGTCCTGAAGACGATGGCCGGCGTCGACCGCCCGGCGATCTGCTCGATCCTGCCGAACCAGAAGAACGGCCCGACCTACATGCTCGACCTCGGCGCCAACGTCGATTGCAGCCCGCATCACCTGCACCAGTTCGCGATCATGGGCTCGGTCCTGTTCTCGGCCATGGAAGGCAGGCAGCCGACCATCGGCCTGCTCAACGTCGGTACCGAAGAGATCAAGGGCAACGAGGTGGTGAAGGAAACCGCGATCCTGCTGCGCGCCGACCACGAGCGCGGCGCCCTGAATTTCTACGGCAACGTCGAGGGCAACGACATCTTCAAGGGCACGGCCGACGTCGTCGTGTGCGACGGTTTCGTCGGCAACGTCACCTTGAAGGCCATCGAGGGCCTGTCGCGCTTCATGAAGTCGGTGTTCAAGCAAAGTGCGCTGTCGATGCTGGGCGCACTGATCGCGCGTGGCGCCCTGAAGAAGCTCAATCCGGAGCGCTACAATGGCGCCGGCTTGCTCGGCCTGAAGGGCCTGGTATTCAAGAGCCACGGCGGGGCGAACGCCTATGCCTTCGAATGGGCCATCAGGCGCGCTTTCGATGCGGCGAAAAATAATGTACAAGAGCAACTGTCGGCAATGATCGCCGAACTCATGCCAGAAATGCCTGACGCCCAGCGCCAGGTCTGATTCACGACGGAATTCGGGATGGAGACGCAATGACTGTCTACAGCAAAATCATCGGCACCGGCAGCTACTTGCCGGCGCGCAGGGTCACGAATGCCGAACTGGCGGCCGAACTGGCCGTCCAGGGCATCGAGACCTCGGACGAGTGGATCGTGTCGCGTAGCGGCATCTCCGCGCGCCACTACGCCGCGGCGGATCAGAACTCGTCGGACCTGGCGGTGGAGGCGGCGCGCCGCGCGCTCGAGATGGCGGGCAAGTCGCCACGCGACATCGACATGGTGATCGTTGCCAGTTCCACCCCCGATTTCCAGGGCAGCTTCCCGAGCACGGCCTGTATCGTCCAGCAAAAACTGGGCATGACGAATTACAGCGCTGCCTTCGACGTGCAAGCCGTCTGCAGCGGCTTCGTCTACGCGGTCGCGACCGCCGACGCCTTCATCAAGTCGGGAATGCACAAGACGGTGCTGGTGATCGGCGCCGAAGTGTTCTCGCGCATCCTCAATTTCGAAGACCGCGCCACCTGCGTGCTGTTCGGCGACGGCGCCGGCGCAGTGGTATTGAGCGCATCGAAGGAGCCGGGCATCCTCGCCTCCAGGCTGCACGCGGACGGCACCCACGCCCACATCCTGTCGATTCCGCCGAGCCCGGCCGGCAGCCCCGCCAGCGGCGGTTTCCTGCACATGGATGGCCAGGCCGTATTCAAGCTGGCGGTCACCGTGCTCGAAGACGTCGCGAACGAAGTGCTCGATGCCGCGCAGATGAAGGCATCGAGCGTCGATTGGCTGATCCCGCACCAGGCGAACATCCGCATCATGAAGAGCACGGCGAAGAAACTCGGCCTGCCGATCGAGCGCATGGTCGTCACGGTCGATGAGCATGGCAACACCTCGGCCGCCTCGATTCCGCTGGCCCTCGACCTTGCCGTGCGCGACGGTCGCATCAAAGCAGGGGACAATATCCTGATGGAAGGTGTCGGCGGCGGCTTTACCTGGGGCGCGATCCTCGCGCGCATGTAATCGCGCGTCCCGCCTACGAATTCACAAGGACCATGACAAGATGAGCAAATTCGCATTCCTGTTTACCGGCCAGGGCGCGCAAGCGGTCGGCATGCTGAACGGCTTCGCCGGCAACCCAGTCGTCGACCAGACCGTGCTTGAGGCCTCCGAGGCCCTCGGCATGGACATTGGCCGCCTGATCGCCGACGGCCCGAAGGAAGACCTCGACCTCACGACCAACACCCAGCCGGTGATGCTGACCGCTGCCGTTGCCGTGTACCGCGCCTGGATCGCCGCCGGCGGCCCGGCGCCTTCCGTCGTCGCCGGCCACAGCCTCGGCGAATACTCGGCCCTGGTGGCCGCCGGTGTGATCGATTTCAAGGACGCCGTGCCGCTGGTGCGCTTCCGCGCCCAGTCGATGCAGGAAGCGGTGCCGGTCGGCCAGGGCGGCATGGCCGTCGTGCTGGGACTGTCCGCCGACGACGTGCACGCCGTCTGCCTTGAAGCCGCCCAGGGCGAAGTCGTGGAAGCCGTCAACTTCAACGAGCCGACCCAGATCGTGATCGCCGGCCATGCCGGCGCGATCGACCGCGCCTGCGAGATCGCCAAGGCGAAAGGCGCCAAGCGCGCCATGAAGCTGGCCGTCTCGGCACCGTTCCACTCGTCCCTGCTCAAGCCTGCGTCAAGCCGCCTGCGCGAATACATGGCCCGGTTGACCTTCAACGCACCACGGATCGATTTGATCAACAACGTCGATGTCGCTATCCTGAAAGACCCGGAAGCGATCAAGGATGCCCTGGTACGTCAGGCCGCCGGCCCGGTGCGCTGGGTCGAAACGATGCAGAAGATGGCAGGCGAGGGTGTCACGCAGGTCATCGAATGCGCCCCGAGCAAGACCCTGATCGGCATGGCGAAACGTATCGATCCGGTGTTGGTCGGCGACGCGCTGCTGGACCAGGCTGCGCTCGAGCGCGTGCTGGCAAGTGTCCAGGCAACTGAGCAGGGCGCCTGAACCCACGCTGTTTTAGAAAAGGAAAAGAATTACATGAATCTGGAGAATCAAGTCGCTCTCGTCACCGGTGCCTCACGCGGCATCGGCAAGGCCATCGCGCTCGAGTTGGCCCGCCAGGGTGCAACAGTCGTCGGCACCGCCACGAGCGAATCCGGCGCGGAAGCGATCACGTCCTATCTGGCTGAGTTCGGCGGCAAGGGTCTCGTCCTCGACGTCACCGATACAGCGCGCTGCACGGGCGTCATCGACGAAGTGCAAAAGACCTACGGCAGCGTCGCGATCCTCGTGAACAATGCCGGCATTACCCAGGATAACCTGGCCATGCGCATGAAGGACGAGGAGTGGGACAGCGTCATCGCGACCAACCTCACCGCCGTCGGCCGCCTGTCGCGCGCTGTGCTGCGGGGCATGATGAAAGCAAGGCACGGCCGCATCATCAATATCACGTCCGTCGTCGGTTCGTCCGGCAATCCGGGCCAGATGAACTACGCCGCCGCGAAAGCGGGCGTGGCCGGCATGACGCGCGCGCTGGCACGCGAAATCGGCAGCCGCAACATCACCGTCAATTGCGTCGCGCCCGGCTTTATCGATACCGACATGACGAAGGGATTGGGCGAAGGCCAGCACGAAGCGCTGCTCACGCAGATCCCGCTGGGGCGCCTCGGCCAGCCGGAAGATATTGCCCACGCGGTGGCCTTCCTGGCCGGTCCGACCGCCGCTTATGTCACCGGAACGACGCTGCACGTGAATGGCGGCATGTACATGAATTGATGTCGAGGATAGAGCCGCTGGTGCTGGTACGGGGCGTACAATTGAAATGCGCCTTATTTACATCGCGTCAGAATCTCATCTTTTAGCAGGAGTTCCGGTCGAGTTAGCGTCACACGCCGAAACTAGTTTTTCAGCGCGCAAACCTGATAAAATGCGCGCACTTTCCGCAACACATACCTAATGGAGCCATAACATGTCGGATATCGAACAACGCGTTAAAAAAATCGTCGCTGAGCAGCTGGGTGTTGCAGAAGCCGACATCAAAATCGAGTCCTCGTTCGTTGACGATCTCGGCGCTGATTCGCTGGACACCGTTGAACTGGTGATGGCCCTGGAAGACGAGTTCGAAATGGAAATCCCTGACGAGCAGGCTGAGAAAATCACCACCGTCAAGCAGGCTATCGACTACGCAACTGCGCACGTCAAGGCCTAAGCTGTTTTAGTTTCAGGGAGAATCGCTTGAGCCGTTCACGCAACCGCCGCGTTGTCATTACCGGCCTGGGCTGCATTTCACCTATCGGTAATTCGATTACCGAAGCGTGGGACGCTGCGCTGGCTGGCAAGTCGGGCATTGCCAACATCACCAAGTTCGATGCAACGCCGTTTTCGACCCGTTTTGCGGGCGAAGTCAAAGGCTTCAATATCGAGGATTACATCCCCGCCAAGGAAGCCCGCAACATGGATACCTTCATCCATTTCGGCATGGCAGCGGGCATCCAGGCCCTGCAGGATTCGGGCCTCGAAGTTACTGAAGAAAACGCTGACCGTATCGGCGTGATCGTCGGTTCGGGCATCGGCGGCTTGCCGCGGATCGAAGAGCAGAAGGACGAGTACGACAAGCGCGGCCCGCGCCGCATTTCGCCATTCTTCGTGCCTGCTTCGATCATCAACATGATCTCGGGCGATCTTTCGATCAAATTCGGGCTGCGCGGACCAAACCTCGCCATCGTCACGGCCTGCACCACCGGGCTGCACTGCATCGGCGCGGCCGGCCGCCTGATCGAATACGGCGATGCCGACGTGATGATCGCCGGCGGTGCCGAGTCGACCATCTCGCCGCTGGGCCTGGGCGGTTTCGCCTCGGCACGCGCGCTGTCGTCGCGCAACGACGATCCGGCTACGGCTTCGCGTCCCTGGGAGCGCGACCGCGACGGTTTCGTGCTGGGCGAGGGCGCCGGTGTCATGGTGCTGGAAGAGTACGAGCACGCCAAGGCGCGCGGCGCGAAGATCTACGCCGAGCTGCTCGGCTTTGGGATGAGCGCGGATGCGAACCACATCACCGCGCCGATGGAAGACGGCAGTGGCGCGAGCCGCTGCATGGTGTCGGCCATGGGCAATGCCGGGATCAATCCCGACCAGGTGCAGTATGTGAATGCGCACGGTACTTCGACGCCGCTGGGCGACCTCGCGGAAGTCCAGGGCATCAAGCGCACCTTCGGCGACCATGCCGGCAAACTGGCGGTCAACTCGACCAAGTCGATGACCGGCCACTTGCTGGGCGGCGCCGGCGGCCTCGAGTCGGTGTTCACGGTGCTGGCGATCCACAACCAGATCTCGCCGCCGACGATCAACATGTTCAACCAGGACCCGGCCTGCGATCTCGATTTCGTGGCGAACACCGCACGCAACATGCAGATCGACTATGCCGTGAAGAACTCGTTCGGCTTCGGCGGTACCAACGGTACCCTCGTCTTCGCCAAGGTCTAATACTTTGAGCGCGTGAAAAACCTCCCCATAGGATTTTTCGCACGTTCAATTTGAACCTGCCGTGCCCGGTCCTGTCTAAATGATCAGGCGCCTGACCCTGCCGCAGCCCGCGCGCGGCAGGCGTTCGTTTTACTTTCCCCTCTCATGCCATGTCGGTTGCCGTGTCCGCACGTATTGCGCCGTCACGCCGCCTGCGCGCAGCGCTTCTGCTGTTCGCGCTGGCGCAGCTATGCGCAGCCTTTTCAATTGGCATCTTGTTGCCCGAACGCGTAGCCGGCGCACCGTTTTGTGCGGCTTTTTTCCTGCTTACAGCGCTCTGTTCCGTGCACGGATGGGCAGGCGCGACAAAGACGCACCGGATTGATGTATCTGGAACCGGCACCCTCCACCTGACGGTAAAACAGGAGATGGAAGCCGATCCGGTGGCGTCCGCTGGCACCGTCGTAACGCTGTTGCCCGCCACACTCATCTGGCCCTCAATGCTGCTGTTGCACCTGGCCGATGGGGATGGGCGGAGACATACTGTACCGGTCCTGCGCGACAGCCTGGCACCGGCCGAATACCGTGCGCTGCGCGTTGCAATCGGCACCTTGTGCAGGCGCCATGAACGTGCAGCACCGACAATCGAAATACTTTGAACTTATTGCAGCCGGCCAACTCTTACGTCTCAGAGGGGCCCGAGAAACCGTAGCGAGCGCAAGGATATTTGGCCGAGGGATGATGCTCGCTGTACGCAAGTACAGCGAGCACCGCAGGGCAAATAGCCGATGCGCAGTAGGTTGATCGGGTCCTTCCGGCCTGCGGCAGTTTACGGGACACCGTCAGTGACGACAGAACGCGAGGGTGATCAACTGCTGGTGGAACGCGTCCAGGCCGGTGACAGGGGAGCGTTCGACTTGTTGGTGGCGAAGTATCAGCGCAGGCTGATGCGTTTGGTGTCGCGCCTCGTGCACGATCCCGCTGAGGCCGAGGATGTTGTGCAGGAAACCTTTATTAAGGCGTTCCGTGCCCTGCGCCACTTTCGCGGTGAGTCCGCGTTCTATACTTGGCTCTATCGAATAGGCATCAACACAGCAAAGAATTATCTCGTCACACAAGGCAGGCGCGCACCGACCTCTACCGAGACAGATACGGAACGTGCTGAAGGGTTTGACGATGCGGACAGCTTGCGCGACATAAACACGCCGGAATCGATGTTGGCGAGCAAGCAGATCGCGTATACGGTCAATGCAGCAATGGAAGCGCTACCGCTGGAACTGCGGACAGCGATTGTCCTGCGCGAAATTGAGGGTTTGAGCTACGAGGAAATCTCCGAAGTGATGGCCTGTCCGATTGGCACGGTGCGCAGCAGGATATTCCGCGCCCGCGAAGTCATCGCCGAAAAATTGAGGCCATTGCTCGATTTTCCGTCTGACAAACGTCGGTAGCCAGCGTGGTCGTACGAGCCCCGTAGATGACGGAGGCGCCTCGGGTTAATCCAGGTTCCCTAATACCTGGAAACTTTTGGATCACACTGCTACTGGAACGACCGATGGACACGAACAAAAAAAACCGCGAACGTATCTCCGCCCTGAGCGACGATGCGTTGCCGAATGACGACCACGAACTGGCTTGCGCAGCCCTGCGCACGGCCGATGGAATAGCAGCGTGGGAAGTGTATCACCTGATCGGCGACGTGTTGCGCACGGGAGCGTCTGCCGACCTTTCGCCCGGCTTCGCTGCGCGCCTCTCGAGTCGCCTCGCCGCGGAACCGCTGCATCCGCGCCGCGCAACGGCAGAACTCGAACACGCCAAGCCCGCCCTGCTGGCGGCCTCGACACCTTCTTCCTGAATCGCCGGATGACGCGCGCGTCCTGCGCACGTCAGCCCGTTCGCCGGCCGGCGCCGACCTTGCGCCGCACGCTGCCGCCTTCGCTTGCGCGTTGCACGCCACGAGGCCGCACCCCTCATCCGATGCGCGACAAGACGCCGGGTTTTGGCTTACCATAACGTCAATCCCGCCCTCACTCCCTGACTCTCATGACAAGCAAAAAATTTGCTGGCGCAGTCCTGTCGGCCCTGCTCCTGACATGCGCCAGCCTGTCTGTCTCCTTAATGGCCAGCGCTGCCGCGCCCGTCCCGACGCCGACCGTGACGGGTCTGCCGGACTTTTCCGACCTGATCGACAAGGCGGGTCCCGCGGTCGTCAACATCCGCACCACTGAGCGCGTGCGCCTGGGGCAGGGCGGGCCGGGAGAAGAAGAGATGCAGGAGTTCCTGCGCCGCTTCTTCGGCCAGCCGATTCCGCGCCGCCGTTCGCCCCAGCCGCAGCAGGAAGAGCGGGAAGTACAGCGTGGCGTCGGTTCCGGCTTCATCATTTCCGACGATGGCTTTGTGTTGACCAATGCCCACGTGGTCGAGGGCGCCGATGAAGTCACGGTCACGCTGACCGACCGGCGCGAATTCAAGGCCAAGGTGCTAGGCTCGGACCGCCGTTCGGACGTCGCGCTGCTGAAGCTGAGCGCCACCAGCCTGCCTTACCTGCGCACCGGCGACTCGAGCAAGATCCGTGTCGGCGAATGGGTGATCGCGATCGGCTCGCCCTTTAACCTCGACAACACGGTGACCGCCGGCATCATCTCGGCCAAGTCGCGCGACACCGGTGATTACCTGCCGCTGATCCAGAGCGACGTCGCCGTCAATCCGGGTAATTCGGGCGGCCCGCTGATCAACATGCGCGGCGAAGTCATCGGCATCAATTCGCAGATCGCCACGCTGTCCGGCGCCTACAACGGCATTTCCTTCGCGGTGCCGATCGACGAAGTCATGCGCGTGGCCGACCAGCTCAAGAAAACCGGCCGCGTCACGCGCGGGCGCCTGGGCGTTCAGATCAGCGAAGTCACGCGCGACGTCGCCGAGTCGCTCGGTCTGGGCAAGGCGCGCGGCGCCGAAGTATCGATGGTCGAAGCGGGCGGTCCGGCCGAAAAGGGCGGCATCAAGGTCGGCGACATCATCCTGAAATTCAACGGCCAGCCGATCGAAACGACGCGCGACCTGCCGCGCCTGGTCGGCGCCTCGAAAATCGGCACGCGCGCAAGCGTCACCGTCTGGCGCCGCGGCGCCCAGCTCGACGTGCCGGTGACGATCGTCGCGCTGGAAGACGAAAAAGCGGCCGCCGCCAAGCCGCAGCCGAACAAGCCGGCTCCGGGCGCGGCGCCGAACCCGCTCGGCTTGCAGGTGTCGAACGTCAACCCTGAACAGCGCCGCACCCTGCGCATCGAGGGCGGCGTCGTCGTGGACGCGTCCGAGGGCAGGGCGGCTACCGCCGGCGTGCGCGCGGGCGACCTGATCCTGCAGATGAACAATGTCGAGATCAAGGACGCGGCCCAGTTCAACGCGCTGGCAAGTAAGCTCGATCCGAAAAAGAGTGTCGCGGTGCTGGTGCGTCGCGAGAACGTCACGCAATATCTCGTCATCAAACCGCTCAAGTGAGGCGCTTCACGCTCTATTCGCGCAGCTATTGCCACCTGTGCGAAGACATGCTGGCGGCCTTGCAGGCCTTGGCAGCGCCGGGGCAGCTGTTCGAGGTCGATGTCATCGATGTCGATGCCGACCCAGCGCTGGTCGAGCGCTTCGACGAACTGGTGCCGGTGCTGTATGGCCGGCTCGATGAACCGGAGCTGTGCCATTATTTTCTCGACGAGCAGGCGGTGCGGCGTTATCTCGACCGCGCCCCGGCACTGCGCTGAGGCCCTGCAACCCGCCCTCAAGCCGATTTCCGGGCTTTCTACCCCGAAATCCGGTAAAATGCCTGGCTTGGAAAAGCTTTTGTCGCAAGCACATGGCTTATCAAGTCGAATGATCACGTTGACATAAGGCGCTCGCCTGGGGAGGAACAGCCCCACACGAAGCGCCTTTTTCGTATTGCGCCGGCAGTTCGCGGCGCCGCCCGGCCCCGTTGCGGCGGCTTCGCCCCTTTTTGGTTTTGAGCTTTGTTAATGAACAACATACGTAACTTCTCCATCATCGCCCACATCGACCACGGTAAATCGACCCTGGCTGACCGCATCATCCAGCTGTGCGGCGGCCTGTCGGACCGCGAAATGGACGCGCAGGTGCTCGACTCGATGGACCTGGAGCGCGAGCGCGGCATTACCATCAAGGCGCAGACCGCTGCCCTGCAGTACAAGGCGCGCGACGGCCAGATCTACAACCTGAACCTCATCGATACGCCGGGCCACGTCGACTTCAGCTATGAAGTCTCGCGCTCGCTGTCGGCCTGCGAAGGCGCGCTGCTGGTCGTCGACGCCTCCCAGGGTGTCGAGGCGCAGACGGTCGCCAATTGCTACACCGCGCTCGACCTGGGCGTGGAAGTGGTGCCGGTCCTGAACAAGATCGACCTGCCGCACGCCGACCCCGACAATGCCAAGAAGGAAATCGAAGACGTCATCGGCATCGATGCGGCGGAAGCGGTCATGTGCTCGGCCAAGTCCGGTCTCGGCGTGGAAGACGTGCTGGAAGACCTAATCAAGCGTGTGCCGCCGCCAAAGGGTGATGTCGACGCGCCGCTGCAAGCCTTGATCGTGGACTCGTGGTACGACCCGTATGTCGGCGTCGTCATGCTGGTGCGCGTGATCAATGGCACGCTGCGCCCGAAAGACAAGATCCTCCTGATGGCGACCGAGTCGGTCAACCTGGTGGAAAGCATCGGCGTCTTCACGCCGCGCTCGGTCTCGCTGCCGACGCTGTCGGCCGGCCAGGTGGGCTTCATCATCGCCGGCATCAAGGAATTGAAAGCCGCGAAAGTGGGCGACACCGTCACGCTGGCGAACCGACCAGCGGCCGCACCGCTGCCGGGCTTCAAGGAAGTCCAGCCGCAGGTGTTCGCCGGCCTGTTCCCGGTCGAATCGAACCAGTACGACGCGCTGCGCGACTCGCTGGAAAAGCTGAAACTGAACGACGCCGCCCTGATGTACGAGCCGGAAGTGTCGCAGGCGCTGGGCTTCGGTTTCCGCTGCGGCTTCCTGGGCTTGCTGCACATGGAAATCGTGCAGGAACGCCTCGAGCGCGAATTCGACATGGACCTGATCACCACGGCGCCGACCGTCGTGTATGAGGTCGAGATGCGCGATGGCAGCATCCTGCGCGTCGACAACCCGTCGAAGATGCCGGAACCGTCGAAAATCAACGAAGTGCGCGAGCCGATCGTCGACGTCAATCTCTACATGCCGCAGGAATACGTCGGCGCGGTGATGACGCTGTGTAACGGCAAGCGCGGCCTGCAGATGGACATGGCCTACCACGGCCGCCAGGTCAAGCTGCACTACGAAATCCCGATGGCGGAAATCGTGCTCGACTTCTTCGATCGCCTGAAGTCGACCTCGCGCGGTTACGCCTCGATGGACTACGAGTTCAAGGAATATCGCTCGGCCGACGTCGTCAAGGTCGACATGCTGATCAACAGCGAAAAGGTCGATGCGCTGGCGATCATCGTGCACCGCGCGAATGCGCCCTACCGCGGACGCCAGGTGGCGGCCAAGATGCGCGAACTGATCCCGCGCCAGATGTTCGACGTGGCGATCCAGGCCGCGATCGGCGTCACCATCATCTCGCGCGAAAACGTCAAGGCGCTGCGCAAGAACGTGCTGGCGAAGTGCTACGGCGGCGACATCAGCCGCAAGAAGAAACTGCTTGAGAAACAAAAAGCCGGTAAAAAACGCATGAAACAGGTGGGTTCGGTGGAGATTCCACAGGAAGCCTTCCTTGCCATCCTTCAAGTGGACGATAAATGAACCTGCAACCGATCCTGGGAAATTTCGCACTCATTTTGTTCGTACTCATGGTGCTCACCGGCGTCATCTGGTTTTGGGACGTGCTGGTCCTGTCCAAACAGCGGCGCGCCGCGGCCGACGCCGCACTCGCCGAGTACGATGCACGCACGGCCAAGCTGGTTGCCGACGGTATCAAGGTCGATAACAACGGCAACCGTGCAGCCCTGGAAGCGGGGCATCTGCGCCAGCCGACCTGGGTCGAGTACTCGGGCAGTTTCTTCCCCGTGATCGCGGCAGTTTTCTTCTTGCGCTCCTTCCTGTGGGAACCGTTCAAGATTCCATCGAGCTCGATGGTGCCGACCTTGCTGGTGGGTGACTTGATCCTCGTGAACAAGTACACCTATGGCATTCGCCTGCCGATCATCAACAAGAAGATCATCGACGTCAATGTTCCGGAGCGTGGCGACGTGATGGTGTTCAAGTACCCGAAGGACATGAGTCAGGATTACATCAAGCGCATCGTCGGTATTCCTGGTGACAAGATCACCTACGAAAACAAACGCCTGAGCGTGAATGGCGTGCCGGTGCAATACACGGCGCTGGACGACTACCTGGACGACGAGCGGCCGGTCTACCACAAGCAGTTCGTCGAAAAGATGCCGGGCAGCGAGCACCGCATCCTGAACACGGAACCGGCGCGCTCGTTCAATCTCGACAGCGTGGAGAACTTCCCGCAGCGCGAAGCCTGCGACTACGCCTATGATAAATTTACCTGTACCGTACCTGCAGGCAATTACTTCATGATGGGCGACAACCGCGACAACAGCGCGGACAGCCGTTACTGGGGTTTTGTTCCCGACAAAAATATCGTCGGCAAGGCGTTCCTGGTGTGGATGAACTTCGGCGATCCGAAGCGCATCGGCGGCATCAAGTAATGCATGTTGCGAACGCATCGAGGAGAGAAGATGGTCGACCGTAAAAGGGTTTTGCCGCGCAGGCAAGAAGGCATGTCGCTCACCGGCTTGATCCTGGTATTGATGGTGTTGGGCATGTTTGCGCTATTGGCCATCAAGATCGTCCCGTCTTTCCTCGAGTACCGCGCCGTGCATGACGGCATGGTGCGGGCCAAAGCGACGGGTGGCACCACTGTCGAGATGCAGGAGACCTTCGACAAGTTTGCCGAAGTGAATAATATCGAGGCAATTCGCGGGCGTGATCTCGTCATCAGCCGCGATGGCCCGAGTCCGGCTATCAGCTTTTCCTATGAAAAGAGGATTCCCCTCACCGAGCGCGCCACGCTCGTCATCGATTACGATGGCACGACCGACCCGAGTGGCGTCGTGGCGGCGAAAGCGGGCGAAGCGGACTGATCCGCGTCCGGACATCACGGGCGGGGCAGTCACTGCGCCGCCAACCGGAGCGCCCAGCTCGCCACGCAGTGGTCGCGCAGCCCGTCCGCCGCTGCCGTGCACGCGGCACATCACCATGGCGCGCGCCGTCCGGCGCCGTCCAATCGAGCAGGAAACGCCGCCTTCGCGGCGGCCGTACTACAATACATCGACAATGAATCTTCAGTTATTGCAAACGCGCTTGGGTTATACGTTCCGGGATGCTGGCCTCTTGCAGCAGGCCCTGACACACCGCAGCCATAGCAGCCTGCATAACGAACGCCTCGAGTTCCTGGGCGACTCCATCCTCAACTGCGTCGTGGCCTCGATCCTGTACGAACGCTTCAGCCACCTCGACGAGGGCGACCTGTCGCGCTTGCGTGCCAACCTCGTCAAGCAGCAGTCGCTCTACGAAATCGCCCAGAAGCTCGAACTGTCGCAATTCCTGCGCCTGGGCGAAGGCGAACTCAAATCGGGCGGTTTCCGCCGTCCTTCGATCCTGGCCGACACGCTCGAAGCCTTGCTCGGCGCAATTTTCCTCGACGCCGGTTTCGACGCCGCGCGCGCTGCCATCCGCGCGTTCTACATCCCGCTGCTCGACACGGTCGACCCACGCACCCTCGGCAAGGATGCCAAGACGCTGCTGCAGGAATTCCTGCAAAGCCGCAAGATCGCGCTGCCGACGTATAACGTGATCGCCACCCACGGCGCCGCCCACAGCCAGGAATTCGAAATCGAGTGTCTGGTGCCGAAACTCGGCATCCAGGTATTCGGGCGCGGCGGAAGCCGCCGTGCCGGCGAACAGGCCGCCGCACGCCTGGCGCTCGAAGTGGCCGAACAGGCGCTGCGCAAGACCCCGGCCGCCGGCCGCAAGGCCAAGCCGCGTGCCGCCCAGCTCAAGCTGGCCGGCATTGCCACCATCCAGGGCGACGAGGCTGCCGATGCGCAGCACCTAGCCCCTACCAAACAGGCATGAACGAAGTATGAATACCGAACATAACCCAGCCGACAACAACGATTCCGTGCATAGCGCGGCCGACGACAGCGCCTCCACCGGCCGCGAAGAAGACGGGCAGGGCGCCGACCTCAACGCCTTCTTCAACGACCGCACCGATGCCAGCAAGGGCACCTCGGTCGAAGGTTTTCGCTGCGGCTATATTGCCATCGTCGGCCGCCCGAACGTCGGCAAGTCGACGCTCATGAACCAGCTGATCGGCGCCAAGGTGTCGATCACTTCGCGCAAGGCGCAGACCACGCGCCACCGCATCACCGGCATCCAGACGGTCCCCGATGCCCAGTTTATCTATGTCGATACGCCAGGCTTCCAGACGCGTCATTCGAACGCCCTGAACAAAACGCTGAACAAGACTGTCTCGAACACGCTGAGCGCGGCCGACGTCGTCCTGTTCGTGATCGAGGCCGGCACCTTCGGTCCAGCCGACCAGCAAGTACTGGACCTGCTGCCGAAGAACGTTCCGGTGATCCTGGTGATTAACAAGTCGGACCGCATGAAGGACAAGGCGACCCTGATGCCGTTCGCACAGAAAGTAGCGAGCCTGCGCGACTTTACGGCCATCGTGCCGGTGTCAGCCAAGATGCGTTTCCAGGTCGATGCGCTCGAGCGCGAGATCCGCAACCACCTGCCGGAAAATCCGCCCGTATTCGGTCCTGACGACATTACCGACCGCAGCGAGAAATTCCTGGCCGCCGAGATCGTGCGTGAAAAGGTGTTCCGCTTGCTCGGCGACGAACTGCCTTACACCAGCACGGTCATCATCGAGCAGTTTCTCCAGGAGGGTAACCTGCGCCGGATCTTTGCCGCGATCCTGGTCGAGCGCGACACCCACAAATCGATGATCATCGGTAACAAGGGCGCACGCCTGAAAGAAATCTCGACCCAGTCGCGCCTCGACATGGAAAAGCTGTTCGGCGGCCCCGTGTACCTGGAGATCTGGGTCAAGGTCAAGTCAGGCTGGGCCGACAACGAAGCAGGCCTGCGCGCCTACGGCTACGAGTAAGCGCTGGAGGACTGCCCCAACCGCATGACGAGCCTCGATACCGCCGCCAAGGCGCCCCTCGACCCCGACGATACGGGAGCCGTGCCTGTGCAGACGCTGCCGCAGGCGGTTGCGCTTGCGCCGCCACGGCGCAGCCGCGTACCCGTGCGCGATACCCGCATCAACGGCCAGCCGGCGTTTGTCCTGCACAGTTATCCCTACAAGGAAACCAGCCTCATCATCGACCTGTTTACGCGCGACCATGGCCGCATCGCGGTCGTGGCGAAGGGCGCGAAGCGGCCGTTCTCCAAATTGCGCGGCGTGCTGCAGACCTTCCAGCCGCTGTCGGTCTCCTGGAGCGGCAAGTCGGAGCTGCGCACCCTGATCGACGCCGAATGGGTGGGCGGCATGCTTCCCATCGAACGCACGGCCTTGCTCTGCGGCTTCTATCTGAACGAACTGCTGGTCAAGCTGCTCGCGCGCGACGACCCGCATCGCGCCTTGTTCGACCACTACATTTCGACGCTCAACGAGCTGGCGCACGACGAACCGGCACAAATTGCCTTGCGAAAGTTCGAACGGGCCTTACTTAAGGAAACAGGCGTTGCCGCCGACCTGGGGCGTTCGACGACCACGCGCGAGGCGGTAGCCGCCGCGCTGGACTACGTGGTCGATCCCGAAAAGGGCGCGCGCGAAGCCAGAGCGTCGGACGTCTGGCCCGTGGTGTCCGGCAAGACCCTGCTCGATATGGAGCGCGAAGATTATGCCGATCCGGCGACCCAGGCGCAAAGCAAGCAATTGATGCGCTTCCTGCTGGCGCACCACCTGGGCGGCGTGCCGCTGAACACCCGGCAGATTTTGATTGACCTGATGCAGCTGTAACTTCACACAACACCACCACGACAACCATGAGCTTCCTGCAACCCGTTGGCCAGGTCATCGACCTGGGCGTGAACATCGACCACATCGCCACCGTGCGCAATGCGCGCGGCACCGTCTATCCGGACCCGCTGCGCGCGGCCTTGCTCGCCGAGCAGGCCGGCGCCGACCTGATCACGCTGCACCTGCGCGAAGACCGGCGCCACATCAAGGATGCCGACGTGCTGGCGATGCGCCCGATGCTGGCCACGCGCATGAACCTGGAAGCGGCCGTTACCCAGGAAATGATCGATTTTGCCTGCCAGGTACGCCCGCAGGATGTATGCCTGGTGCCCGAGCGGCGCGAGGAAGTCACGACCGAAGGCGGCCTGGACGTGGTCCGCTATTTTCACGAAGTCGAGACGGCGGTAAAACAGCTGAAAGGCGAGGGCATCCGCGTTTCTCTCTTCATCGACGCCGACGAAGCGCAGATCGCTGCCGCCGCAAAGACGGGCGCGACCGTGATCGAGTTGCACACCGGCCGCTATGCGGAAAGCCAGGGTGAAGAAGCCCTGCGCGAGCTGGAGCGCATCAGGATGGGCGCGGCCGCCGGCGTACGCCACAACCTGGTCGTCAATGCCGGCCATGGCCTGCACTACACGAATGTGCAGGCGGTGGCTGCGATCCGCGACATCGCCGAGCTCAACATCGGTCATGCGATCGTGGCGCATGCGCTGTTCGCCGGCTGGGAAAACGCCGTGCGCGAGATGAAGGCGATCATGGTCGCTGCGCGCCTCGGCGTGTCGCTGGGCCCGCAATGATCTACGGCATCGGCACCGACATCGTCCAGATCTCGCGTGTCGAGGCCGCGCTGGCGCGCAGTGGCGAGCGGTTTGCAGAAAAGATCCTGGGTCCCCAGGAACTGGAGAAATACCATGCGCGGCGCGCGCGCAGCGAAGTGCGCGGCCTGCGTTTCCTGGCCACGCGCTTTTCGGCGAAGGAAGCATTCTCGAAAGCCATTGGCCTGGGCATGCGCATGCCGATGACCTGGCGCTCCGCGCAGATGCTCAACGCCCCGAGTGGCAAGCCGACCATTGTTTGCAGCGGCGCGCTCGAGGAATTCATGCGACAGAACAAATTGACCGCCCAGGTGACGATCAGCGACGAGGCCGACTATGGCGTCGCGTTCGTAATCGTCACCCAGGAGGCGTAAGGGTTTCAGAGGGTATGACCGAAGCAAATCAAGAAACCAGTCCCGACGCGCAGCCGGACGCGCGCGCCCAGGTGCTCGCCACCGTGGCCAAGCTGCCCAACCTGCCGGGCGTGTACCGCTATTTCGACGCCAACGACGCCGTGCTCTATGTCGGGAAAGCGCGCGACCTGAAAAAGCGCGTGTCGAGCTACTTCATGAAGAACCTGTCGAGCTCGCGCATCGCGATGATGGTCAGCAAGATCGCGCGCCTCGAGACCTCGGTGACGCACAGCGAAGCCGAAGCGCTGATCCTGGAAAACAACCTGATCAAGGCGCTCAAACCGCGCTACAACATCCTGTTTCGCGACGATAAGTCCTACCCCTACCTGAAGATCACGGCAGGCGATTTTCCGCGCATGGCGTATTACCGCGGCGGGCTCGACCGCAAGAACCAGTACTTCGGTCCCTTCCCGAGCGCATGGGCGGTGAAGGAATCGATGCAGATCCTGCAGAAGGTGTTCAATCTGCGCACCTGCGAGGACAGCGTGTTCGCCAACCGCACGCGGCCTTGCCTGCTGCACCAGATCGGGCGTTGCAGCGGTCCGTGCGTGAATCTCATCGGCAAGGACGAGTACAAGATAGACGTCGAGAACGCCGCGAAGTTCCTGCGTGGGCGGCAGACCGAGGTCATGGAAGACCTGCAGCAAAAGATGCACGGTTTTGCCGAAAAACTGATGTTCGAGCAGGCCGCGGGCGTGCGCAACCAGATTCAGTCGCTCTCGCGCGTGCTGCACCAGCAGAGCATGGAAACCACCGGCGACGCCGACGTCGACATCATCGCCGTGGTGGTGCAGGGCGGCCGTGCCTGCGTCAACCTGGCCATGGTGCGCGGCGGGCGCCACCTGGGCGACCGTGCCTATTTCCCGACCCAGGTCGCCGAGGCGATTGGCGAGTTGTCGATCGAATGCGAAGTGCTGGCCGCCTTCCTGGTGCAGCACTACACCGACAAGTTCGTTCCTGGCACGCTAATCTTGAACATCGAGTTCGACCAGCCGGAACTGATGGTGGCGCTGGCCGAGCAGTGCGGGCACCGGATCAACCTGATTTTCCAGCCGCAGGGCCAGCGCCGCCAGTGGCTTGAGCTTGCTCAAAAGGGTGCGGAGATCTCTCTTGCGCGCCTGTTGTCTGAACAAGGGTCGCAGCAGTCGCGTACCCGCGCACTGGCCGAGGCCCTGGCGCTGGACGCGGCCGAACTCGAGACCTTGCGCATCGAATGCTTCGACATCAGCCACACGGCAGGCGAGGCGACGCAGGCGTCCTGCGTGGTCTTCCACCACCACGCGATGCAGAACTCGGAATACCGGCGCTACAACATCAACGACATCACGCCGGGCGACGATTACGCCGCCATGCGCCAGGTGCTGATGCGGCGCTACGAAAAAGTGGCGAGCGGCGACGGCGTCATGCCAGACGTGGTGCTGGTCGACGGCGGCAAAGGCCAGGTCGAAATGGCGCGCCAGGTGCTGTCCGAGCTGGGCCTGGACATCGGCCTGATCGTCGGCGTGGCGAAGGGAGAGGGCAGGAGGGTCGGCCTGGAAACGCTGATCTTCGCCGACGGCCGCGCACCGCAGGAACTCGGCAAGGAATCGGCCGCGCTGATGCTCGTCGCCCTGATCCGCGACGAGGCGCACCGCTTTGCCATTACCGGCATGCGTGCCAAGCGCGCCAAGACGCGCCAGGCCTCGCGCCTGGAAGAGATCGAGGGAATCGGCGCCAAGCGCCGCCAGCGCCTGCTGGCGCGCTTCGGCGGCCTGCGCGGCGTGGTCGATGCCAGCGTCGAAGACCTGTGCCAGGTCGAGGGCATTTCCACCTCGCTGGCGGAAGAGATTTATCGGCAGTTGCATTAAGCCGTCCGTCACTGCGACGCGGACCGCAAGGCCACCTTGCCCGGCTCAACTGGTTTAAAAAGCAATACCCATGTAGACTAGCGGCGCACGCTTTTTTAACCGTAAGCCAGATCACCCCCTTATGCCCTTTAACATCCCGATTCTCCTGACCTGGTTACGCGTAGCACTCATTCCCCTCGTTGTCGGCGTCTACTACCTCCCCACCCACTGGCTGCCGGTTGCCGACCGCAACCTGGCGGCGACCCTGGTCTTCATCGTGGCCGCCATCACCGACTGGTTCGACGGCTTCCTCGCGCGGCGCTGGAACGAAACCTCGGCCTTCGGCGCCTTCCTCGATCCGGTGGCCGACAAGCTGATGGTGGCGGGCGCCTTGCTGGTGCTGGTCCAGCTCGACCGCGTGAATGCGATCATTGCCTTCGTCATCATCGGCCGCGAAATCACGATCTCGGCCCTGCGCGAATGGATGGCCGAAATCGGGGCGCGCAAGTCGGTGGCGGTCAGCTCGCTGGGGAAGGTGAAGACCGCCGCCCAGATGGCCGCGATCCCGCTGCTGCTGTTCCACGACTCGCTGCTGGGCATCGACACCCATTTCTGGGGCTCGGTCCTGCTGTGGGTGGCGGGCGTGCTGACCGTCTGGTCGATGTTCTACTACCTGCGCCGTGCATGGCCTGTGATTAAGGAAAAAGGCGGGAATCTGTAAAATTAATTCTCTGTCATCCTTGACGTACGGATCAGATGATCTATAATGCTTGCCTGTTGTGACGACATCGCAGCAAACGACGACAAAGCGGGAGTAGCTCAGTTGGTAGAGCGCAACCTTGCCAAGGTTGAGGTCGAGAGTTCGAGCCTCTTCTCCCGCTCCAGAGTTTGCAGTAGTCGGTAGTAAGGTTGTCTTGGAAATTGAAATAATTTCTGCGATAATTGATGGTTCCAGAGTGCGGGAGTAGCTCAGTTGGTAGAGCGCAACCTTGCCAAGGTTGAGGTCGAGAGTTCGAGCCTCTTCTCCCGCTCCATTCTGGGAAGTAGTAGATATAGGCAGTAATTACACTCCGTGCGGGAGTAGCTCAGTTGGTAGAGCGCAACCTTGCCAAGGTTGAGGTCGAGAGTTCGAGCCTCTTCTCCCGCTCCAAACGGCGTGTTTTTACAAGTTACAAGTAGCTCCTCAGCGGGAGTAGCTCAGTTGGTAGAGCGCAACCTTGCCAAGGTTGAGGTCGAGAGTTCGAGCCTCTTCTCCCGCTCCAGAATTCAGAGAAGACCTTTCTTCTCCTGTTGATGTGGATCATAACCGTCCAGCTCGGCAGCCGTACTATACCTACTGGCGAGGTAGCAAAGCGGTTATGCAGCGGCCTGCAAAGCCGTCCAGACGGGTTCGACTCCCGTCCTCGCCTCCAGAACAAAGCCAAAAATCGCCACTCGCTGGCGATTTTTGCATTTCCGGGCTCCCACCGTGCATCCAGCCGACTGCTGGCGGTCTTACACCGCCTTATCCAGGTTGCCCAGCACCCGCGCCAGCAGACCGGCGAACTGCTCCAGCTCGGCCTTGGAAAAGCCGGCATACGCGGCACTGAGTTTGCCTGAGACGTCCGGCAACACTTGTTCGATTAATTCGCGGCCCTTGCCGCTCAGGGAAATGAGCACGTTGCGGCGGTCGCCTGCACGCGTGCCGCGTTCGATCAGCCCGCGCGCCACCAGGTCGTCGCAGACCCGTGTCAGGTTCGCGGGTTTTTCATGGCAGGCTTCGCTCAATTCGGACGCGGTCGAGGTCTCCTGAGCGCTGCCATACAGGATCGCCAGCACGATATAGCCGGTGTCGGCGAGCTCATACGGTTTGAGCGCGGCATTGGTCCGGTCGCGCAGCCGTTTCTGGAGGTGGTACGAGAGGCGCACCAGCAGGATCGGTTCGAACGGAAACCCCGGCACCCGCGCCTGGATATTGCGTAATCGTTTTCCCGTCGGGCCGAAATCGCTCATGCACGCTCCCCCAGTGAAGGGCGAATTGTAACCCTGCCGATGCCTGGCGGGTAAATTTCAGGACGGGACGTGCTGCCCTTGCGGGCCTTACTGACAGCTGAAGTGGGCCGCATCCTCGATGCTGCCGCTGCCTTTGTAGCGCGCCACATTCGGGTACGCACACAGCGGCCGGGTACGCGTCGCCCACCAGCTCGCGGGCAGGTCCGCGTTCGCGCCACCGGCATTGCCCGTGCCGCGTGCGCTGGCCGTGACACTGTCCGGCGCCTGGCCCTTTTCCACCCAGTTCATGAGCGGGGTCAGCATGTCGAACTGCTCCGTGGCGGGCCGCCCGCGCAGTGGTTCATGCCCGGCACCCGGAAGTAAGGCGCGAAGTTCGAGGCATCCGACCCGTTGGCCGCGCGCAGCTGCTCGTACCAGATCTTGGTGTCGTCGCTCGAGAAGATCGGGTCGCCCGTGCCGTCGTACACCAGCATCTTGGCGCCGCGGTTCTGCAGGGTGATCAGGTTGCTGGCGTTCGGCGGCACCATGAAGGGCACGGCGTTTTCCGGACCGGGGGAAGGGGCGTGACGATGGAACCGTGCTCGTTGTCGCTGCCGCAGCCGGCCAGGGCGAACAGGGCGACGGCCGCGGCGCTACCGCGTTTTAATGTTGTTATGCGTAAGGTCTCCTCTGCTGAAAAACCGATCAAGTCCAAACGATGGAGGTGCGGTCCGCCGCGTCCAGGCAGGGCCGCGGCGAGATAACGGTGCTTAGAGCCTATCCCAGTAGCCTGGAGCCGCTGCCGGCGCGCCTGACAACCGCTGCTGCGTTGCTCGTCCTTGCATGGCCAGCCATGCGGCCTCCTCACGCCTTGCCCGCGCTTGCCCTGCAGCGCCACCAGCTTCCCCCAGTCTACCGGGACAGGTTCTTAGTCCGGCATCACATCCTTGAGGGTGCTGATCGGCTGGTTGACCAGCTTGCCATTGACGCGCTTGACTTCGCGGATGTACATGTTCTGCACGATATCGCGGGTCTTGGGATCGATGCTGATCGGGCCGCGCGGGCTGTTCCACTTCATGCCGCTCAAGGTCTTCACGGCGGCTTCGCCGGTGACCTTGCCGTTCAACTTGCGGATGGTCTCGTAGATCATGCCCATCGTGTCATACGCGGCGACGGTAACAAAAGTAGGTGGCGGGCGGTTCGGATTGGCATCCGCGTACGCCTTCAGGAAGATCCTGTTGGCCTCGTTGTCGAGCGCCGTCGAGTAGTTCAGGACCGTCACCGCGCCCAGCGCGCGCTCGCCCAGCGCTTCGAGCGTCGGCGAGTCGCTCGTCATGTCGCCCACGCCGAGGAACTTGATACCGGCTTTATCCAGCCCCTTGTCGCTGTAGGCTTTCAGGAGGCCGATGCCGTCCTCCACACCCGGCGCGAAGAAGAACAGCGCATCGGGCTTTTCGTCCTTCGCGCGCTGCACGAAGGGCGAGTAGTCGGGGTTCGCCAGCGGCGTGCGCGAGGATCCGATGATCTTGCCGCCGCCTTCGGTGAAACCCTTGGCGAACAGCTTTTCCGCATCGTGCCCGGTGCTGTAGTCCGAGACCAGCGAATAGACCCGGGCGATCTTGTTCTGCGCGGTCCATGTGCCGAAGGGTTCGGTCATCTGCTGCATCGTCATCGAGGTGCGCAGCATGTAGGGCGACCTGGCCGTAATGCCTGTCGTGACCGCGTTCATGACGATCATCGGCACCTTGCCTTGCGTGGCGACCGGCGCCACGGCCAGGGCGCTTGGCGTCAGTGAGAAGCCGACCAGGAAACTCACCTTCTCGCGCCCGATCAATTCCGTGGCCGCGCGCTTGGACAGTTCGACGTTGCTGCCGCCGTCGTCGCGGTAGATGATCTCGATCTTCTTGCCGGCGACCTGGTCCCCGTGCAGCTTCATCCAGGTCTTGATGCCGTCTTCGAAAGGTTTGCCGATATTCACGAATGGTCCGGTCAAGGCGGCGATGACGCCGATCTTAATCGTGTCCTGGGCTAAAGCGGGTGCGCTGGCGAAGGGGAGGATTGCCAGGGTCATGCAGGCGAGGGTTTTCAGTTTCATGCTGTCTCCTTGTCGTTATACGTTCCAGGTCGTTTCATGCCGCAAGTATCGTGTTTGAATCCGTTCCGTCGTACATCGCATCGACCAGGCCCGCGCGCCGCTGCAACACTGCTGCCTGGTTGATCGAGCCCTTGTCGGTCTGTTCCCTGGCGTCGATCGAAGGCGGTTCAGCCAGCAAGATCAGGCGTTCCACGCGCGTCGAGGAGCCGCTCGCGTTGATATTGAGCGTGTCGAGCAGGCGCCCGAAGAAGTCGCGCACCGGGCTCGTTGCCAGTACCTCGGCGGCAGGCGTTCCTTCCGGCAGGCCGGACAGGACCAGGCAGTTGTCGAGCCGCGGGAACACCATCAGGCCAATCGCGTGCCGGTCCAGTCCCGTCACCACCGCATCCTGCACATACGGCGCGCCCTGGCTGATGACGCGTGCCCGCAGCGGTCCGACGCTGACAAAGGTGCCTGAGCTGAGCTTGAAGTCTTCGGCGATGCGGCCGTCGAACATGAAGCCGAGCCCTGGCTGCGCGTCGTCGACGAAGCGCAGCGCGTCGCCGGTGCAGTAATAGCCATCCGCATCGAAGGCTTCGGCCGTGAGAACGGGCGCGCGCCAGTAGCCCGGGGTCACGTGCGGCCCATGGAAGCGCGCCTCCAACTTGCCGTGGATCGGCACGAGTTTCACCTTGCAGCCCGGCGCCGGCACGCCGACATAGCCGGCGCGGCTGATCGGGCCGGTGCCGAAGGTGCAGGACGGCGACGTCTCGGTCATGCCGAGACCGGTCATGATGCGGATCGATTCGCCGCAGCGACGTATCGCCACGGCGTCCAGGTGTTCCCAGGCCGCCTGCGACAGCCCCGCCCCCGCACAAAAGAACAGTTTTACGCGCGAGAAGAAGGTCTGCGCCAGCGCGTCGTCCGTCTCCAAGGCCTCGGCCAGCATCTCCCAGGCCACCGGAATGTTGAAATAGACCGTCGGCGCGATCTCGCGCAGGTTGCGCAAGGTCGTTGGGAACTCGCGCGGCGTCGGACGGCCATCGTCGAGGTACATCGTGCCGCCGTTGTAGAGCACGATGCCGACGTTGTGGCTGCCCCCAAAAGTGTGGTTCCAAGGCAGCCAGTCGAGCAGCACCGGTGGTTCTTCGCCAAAGAAGGGGAAGGTCTGCAGCAGCATCTGCTGGTTCGAACAGAGCATGCCATGCGTCGTGATCACCGCCTTCGGTTTCTTGGTCGAGCCCGAGGTGAACAGGAACTTGGCGATGGTCGACGGCCCCACTTGCGCGTTGCGCTCGTCGATGCTCAATGGTTCGGTCGTGAGCAAGGACGCGAAACTGGTTGCTGTACGGCCCGCCACCTCGCCGCGTGCCAGGATCAGTTCCGCGCCCTCCGGCAGCACCGCGTCGATGGCGCGTGCAAACGTGCTGCCATCGCAGGCAAACACCGCGCCCGGCGTCAGCTGTTCGATCAGGTCGCGCAGCTTGGCCGGGTCAAGCGCGACCAGCGAATAGGCCGGCGAGAGCGGCGAATACGGGATGCCGGCATACATGGCGCCGAGCGCCAGCTGGAAGTGCTCCAGGTCATTCCCGGACAGGATGACGAGCGGACGTTCTTCCGACAGGCCGCGATCGAACAGCGCCTGGCCGATGCGGCGCGCGCTTTCCAGTGCGTCCCCATACGACAGGCGGATCCACTCGCCATCCGGGCCGCGGCGCGCAACCAGGGTGCGCTCGGGATGCGCCCGCGCGCCCGACACCAGGCGGTCGGTGAAGCGCGCGGGGACGGCGCCCAGGGGCGTGAGGGCGTCGACATGCCAGACGCCGTCCTCCTGCCAGGCCGCGATCTCGGGGTTGCCGAGCGCGACCGCGCGCCGCTTCCCGCCGGCGACGGCCGGCGTAGATTGGTTCATGACGGTTCGCCTCAGATCGGGAAGTGGCGCGGCGTGGTCTGGACCGTAATCCAGCGCAGGTCGGTGAACTCGGCGATCGCGGCCCTGCCGCCGAAGCGCCCATAGCCGCTGCCTTTCACGCCCCCGAACGGCATCTGCGCCTCGTCGTGCACGGTCGGGCCGTTGATGTGGCAGATGCCCGATTCGATGCGCTGCGCCACCGCCATCGCGCGTCCGATGTCGCGGCTGAAGACAGCCGAGGACAGGCCGTATTCGCTGTCGTTGGCCATCCGGATCGCTTCCTCGTCGCTGTCGAAGCGCAGCACCGAGACGATCGGCCCGAACGACTCTTCCTGGTACACCAGCATCTCCGGCGTGACGTCGTCGACGATCGCCGGCTGCATGATGTTTCCTTCGACGCTGACGCCCGACTGCGTGACTTTCGCGCCGCGCGCGCGTGCATCCTGCAGCATGGCTTCCACGCGGCTTGCTGCGCTCGGGTCGACCATGCCGGCCAGGGGCGCGTCCGAGCGCGCCGCCTTCAGGGTCGCGGTCTTCGCCGCCAGCTTCTCTACAAACGCGGGCGCGATCTTGCGGTCGACCAGGATGCGGTCGGCCGACATGCAGATCTGGCCCTGGTTGAAGAAGGCGGAAAACGCCGCCGCTTCGACGGCCGCGTCGAGATCGGCGTCATCGAGCACGACGACCGGATTCTTGCCGCCCAATTCCAGCAGAACGGGTTTGAGGTACCTGGCCGCCGTCTGGGCGATGATGCGCCCGACCTTGGTCGAACCCGTGAAATTAATCCGGCGCACGGCTGGCGCCGCGATCAGGCGTTCGACGATCTGCGGCGCGTCAGCGGGTGCGTTCGTGATCACGTTGACGACGCCTTCCGGGAAGCCGGCGTCGACGAACACCTGGCCGATCAGGCGGTGCAGGGCCGGGCAGATCTCGGACGCTTTCAGGATCACCGTATTGCCGCAGGCGAGCGGCATGGCGACGGCGCGCGTGCCGAGGATGATCGGCGCATTCCACGGCGCGATGCCGACCACCACGCCGCAGGCCTGGCGCACACCCATCGCCAGCGAACCGGGTACGTCCGACGGGATGACTTCGCCGGAGATCTGCGTCGTCATGGCGGCCGCTTCGCGCAGCATGTTGGCCGCCAGCGTCACGTTGAACTGGTACCACATCGGCGCGCCGCCGGCTTCCTCGACGGCCGCTTCCACGAACTGGCTGCGCAGCGCTTCCATCTTGTCCGCGGCTTTTAACAACAAGGTGCGCCGTGCGCCCGGCGCCATGGCGGACCAGGCCGGGAAGGCCGCTTGCGCGGCCTGGACCGCGGCATCGACGTCGTCCAGGGTGGCGGCAGCGGCGCGGGTGGCGATGTCGCCGGTGGCGGGATTGAGGCGCTCGAAGGTGGCGCCGTTCGATGCGGGACGGGCTTGGCCGTTCAACAGCAGGTCTGCTTGGAACATCAGGGGTCTCCTCTAACTGGATTGAAAGGCGGCTCGCCCGCTAACCGGGTGCCGCCGCCGATATTATGGTGCAGTGCTGCGTCTTATTTCGGACGCTTGTAGGTCTGCAGGCCCGGCTTGATGGTCTTATCGTCCAGGAACTGCTTGAGGCCTTCCTTGCGGCCTTTTTCCGGGTCGCGCTGGTTCGACTGGTCGGTCTTGGCGTACAGGTAGTCTTCGCCTTGTTCCCAGGTCAGTTCGCGGCAGCGCTTGAAACCGATCTTCGCATAGCGCAGCACCACTGGATTTTTTTCCAGCAGCTTGCCGGCAAGTTCGATCACCGCATCGCGCAGCTGCTCTTTCGGCACGCTCTTGTTGATGAGCCCCATGGCGGCCGCTTCCTTGCCGGTGAAGGTGTCGCCGGTCATGATGTAGTGCAGCGCCTGGCGGTGGCCCATGGTGTCGGCCACGGCTTTGCTGACCAGGTTACCCGGCGGGATACCCCAGTTCACTTCCGACAAACCGAACACGGCATCGTCGGAGGCGATCGCCAGGTCGCAGGCCACCAGCGGCGAGAACGCGCCGCCGAAGCACCAGCCGTTGACCATCGCAATCGTCGCCTTGCTGTACATGCGCAGCAGTTTCCACTGCCACTGCGAGCAGTCGCGGCGCATGCGCTCCTGCGCGATCTCGGGCTTGCCGTCGGTCTCGCGGAAATATTCTTTCAGGTCCATCCCGGCGGTCCAGGCGTCGCCCGCACCGGTGAGCACGATTACTTGCGCGTCGTCGTCAAGCTCGAGCGTCTCGAGCACGTCGATCATCTCGCGGTTCAGCGTCGGGCTCATCGCATTGCGCTTTTCCGGACGGTTCAGGGTGATCCAGCCGATACCGTTCTCCACATCCACCTTGACGGTCTTCCAGCGCGCTTCGTATTTGGACATACAATATCTCCTCAGTAGTAAGTCTTTATCAGGCTACCTGATATGCGACTTATACTATTCGCAGCTGATTCCGGTGACAAGCACTTTTTTATGACCACATCAAAAAAACTTTCGGTAGCTGATGCCGCCGCCACAGCCACCGCTTCCGTCGCCGCCAAGCCGATGGGCCTGGCCTACCTGGTAGGCCGCCTCGACCACGTTCTCAACGGGCGCCTGCGCGATGCGGTCACGCCTGCCGGCCTGTCGGTGCCGCAGTACACGGCCCTGTCGGTGTTTCGCGCCCACGGCTCGCTCTCGAACGCCCAGCTTGCCACGCGCACGATGATCTCGCCGCAGTCGGCCAACGAGATGGTCAAGCAGATGCAGGCGCGCGGCTGGATCGTGCGCACGCCCGACCCGGCGCACGGGCGGATCATCCAGATCAGCCTGACCGAGGCCGGCCAGGCGGTGCTGGTGGAGTGCGATGCCAGGGTGGCGGAGGTGGAACGGATGATGTTTCCGGAGCTCGACGATCAGGGTCGCGCGCAGCTGCATGCGCAGTTGCGCCACGCGGTGCGGGCCCTGAGTGTGCAGGGAATGTGAGACCCCAACGCTCCCTGTCGCAGCAGAAATTGGTACGATGCAGACCCATGACAATGACACTTTTCCCAGGCTTTCAGCCGCAGCACATCACCGTCGCCCCAGGCATTGACATCCACGCCATCGTCGGCGGCTCCGGCCCACCGCTGCTGCTGCTGCACGGCCACCCGCAGACCCACGCAATCTGGCACCGCGTGGCGCCCGTGCTGGCCCAGCACTTCACGGTCGTTGCTTGCGACTTGCGCGGCTACGGCGATTCGTCCAAACCGCCGGGCGATGTAGACCACGCCAACTACAGCAAGCGCACCATGGCGTTCGACGCGCTGACGGTCATGCGCGCGCTCGGCTTCGACAGTTTCAGCGTGCTTGCCCACGATCGCGGCGCGCGCGTCGCGCACCGGCTGGCGGTCGACCATCCGGAAGTGGTGCGTCGCATGGCGCTGCTCGACATCGCGCCGACGCTGGCGATGTATGCGCAGACGAACGAAGACTTTGCGCGCGCCTACTGGCACTGGTTCTTCCTGATCCAGCCGGCGCCGCTGCCCGAACGCCTGATCGAGGCCGATCCCGCCGCCTACGTGGTCGACGTCATGGGGCGGCGCAGCGGCGGCCTTAAAGTGTTCGATCCGCAGGCCCTCAGCGAATACCAGCGCTGCCTCTCCCTGCCGGGCGCGGCGCACGGCCTGTGCGAGGATTACCGCGCCGCCGCCGGCATCGACCTCGAGCACGATCGCGAAGACCGGGAGCACGGACGGCGCCTGGCGCTGCCGCTGCTGGTGCTGTGGGGAGAGCAGGGCGTAGTGCACCGCTGTTTCGACCCCTTGAAGGAGTGGCAAGCGGTGGCGGACGACGTGCGCGGCGAGGCGCTGCCCTGTGGGCATTACATTGCGGAGGAGGCGCCGGACGCTTTACTGGATCGGGTGCTGCCCTTCCTGACTGACTAGCCGTTCACATCGATGCCGGACTCCGACAAATACCCCAGCACCCCCGATGGCCGCTACTTCGTCGTCAAGGGCCGCCTCTGGCGCACCAGCAATCCGAATCTGTCCCCGGACGAGCGTCAGCAGCTGGTCGAACAGCTCATGACCGCGCGCCGCCAGGTCGGCATGGCCCTGAAAGCGGGCGATTCCGAGGCCGAGCGCAGCGCGCGTGCAATGGTCGATGAAGCCAAGCGCGCCCTGGGAGAGCGCGGCCCCGTCTGGTGGACCGATGGCACACCGGATTTCAACCGGCGCATGGTCGGCAACACGCCGTACGCCGATTGGCACGCCGCGCTCACATCGACCACAACACGCTGATCGCAGTGGCTAGCGCTTGCCGTCGGCTGCCGCCAGCGCCGAGCCGCGCATGACGTCGAGGAATGCCCGCAAGACGGGCGAATCGTCGCTGTTCCGGTATAGGACACTGAGTTCGATATCGCGCAGCCATACCGAGTCGAGCGGCCGGTAGGCCACGCCCGGCAGGCGCAGGCTGGTGGCGGACGCCGACGTGATGCACAGGCCGAACCGGGCCGACACCAGCGCAATGCAGGTCAGCACGTCCTCGACTTCCTGGGCCACCACCAGTCGCACGCCCTCGTTGCGGAAGGCGCTGATCACCTCTTGCGCGAAGCTGCGAATGGGTGTGTTTGGGTAAAGAATGATCGGCTGGTCTTCCAGGTCGCGCAAGGTGATCGTGGACTTTTCGCAGAGCGGATGGTCTTCGTACAAGCCGACGTAGAGCAGCTCGCGGCCGACCACTTCGACTGCGATGTCCGGCTCGTCGGGCACCAGGCGGCTGAAGCCGACCGTAATGCGGCGTTCCCGCAGCGCCTGGATCTGCTCGCTCTTGGTCATGGTGTACAAGGCCAGTTTGACCTCGGGGCGCGCGCTGTGGAACTGCGCCAGCAGCGTCGGAATCACTTGCAGGATGCCGGAGCCGAAGACGCCGACATCGAGACGCCCGAGATAGCCCTGGCCGGCGTACTGGGTTTTCTCCTTGGCGGCCTGCACCAGTGCCAGGATATTCGGCACCTCCTGGAACATCACCTTGCCGGCATCGGTCAATTCGACCCCGCGCGGGGTACGCACGAACAGCGTCGTGCCGAGTTCTTCTTCCAAACTCTGGATCTGCCGCGTCAGCGGCGGTTGCGCCATGTGCAGCTGCTCGGATGCACGGCTGAAGCTGCCTTCATTGGTCAAAGCTAGAAAGTAACGTAGTTGCTTTAGATCCATAGTCCTGATTATTGCACGCCCCATACCGAAGAGGTATGGCGTTTTCCAAAAGCGGTATTGGACTGCCCAGCGTCACTTCATTAATCATAGTGCATCGATCCGGCCTGCGGTGCCGACAAACACTGCATGCGGAGCGGGTAGGGCAGGTCCTGGCAGGCATATAAAACACGTTGATTTAACAGCGGTTCCATGGAGACAAGCATGAAAAAAATAGTACGCTGCAGCGCAGCGATCTCGCTCGCCTGGTTCGCCAACGCGGCCCTGGCCCAGGTGCCCCCGGACCGCTGGCCCGCCGCCGCCACCGGCACGAGCAACGTCCAGATTTATGGCCTGGTCGATTCCGGCGTCGAATACCTGAGCAATGTGAACGCCGCAGGCGACTCGCTCGTGCGGATACCCACCCTGGCCGGATCCTTTCCTTCGAATATAGGTTTTCGCGGCGCGGAAGATCTCGGCAGCGGACTCAAGGCACTGTTCAACCTCGAGATGGGCTATTCGGTCGATACCGGCGTGCTGCAGAACGGAGGGCGTACCTTCGGCCGATCGGCATGGGTGGGCCTGCAGGGCCGCTACGGTACGCTGATGCTGGGCCGCATGATCAACATGACCTACATCGCGAATCTGCGCTCGAATGTGCTCGGCCCCAGCATCCACAGCTATCCTAATCTCGACACCTACCTGCCGAATGCGCGCAGCGACAATACGATCGGCTACATCGGCAAGTTGTCGAACGTGACGGTCGGTGCGACGTACAGCACCGGGCGCGATGCGACCACCGTGGTCGCAGGTCCCGCGTCGACCGCATGCCCTGGCGAACTCGGCGCCGACAGCCAGGCCTGCCGCCAGGTCACGGCGATGCTGGCCTACGACACGCCGAAGTACGGCATGGCCGTGTCGTGGGATGTGCTCAACGGCGGTCCGAACGCCGGTTTCGGCCTGACGCGCAGCGACTTCGACGACCGCAGGGCAGGTATCAACGGGTATGTCATGGTCGACAAACTCAAGCTTGCCGCCAGCTTCCTCGATCGCAAGATCGATGCGGCAGCCGATACCGACACGCGCCTGGTACAGGTCGGGATCAGCTATCCGTTCACCCCGACCTTCGTGCTCGACGCCCAGGTCGCGCAACTGAACGTGAGCCGGTCGGATAACGACTCGACCATGGCCGTGGCGCGTGCGACCTACAGCTTCTCGCGCCGTACCGCCACTTACGTGTCGCTGGGCCGGATCGACAACGACGGCGTGGCCGCCATCTCCCTGTCGGCAGGCGGCACCGTCGGCCCCGGACTGGGCCAGACCGGCCTGATGGTCGGCCTGCGTCATTCCTTTTGAACGATGCCGCCGGTCGGTCGCGTTCCCACTTCGAGAGAAAAGCAATGAAGACAAAGAATCTGAACCAAGCAACACGCCGCCTGATGCTGCTGGGAGCCTGCGCGGGCGCACTGGGCACACTCGTGTTGCCTGCCGCCGCCCAGGCACAAGCGGGCGTCGCCGGGCCGGTGCGCATCGTCGTGCCGTTCACCCCGGGCACGACGCCCGACAGCGTTTCGCGCGTGATCGCGCCGATCGTGGCGAAACGCCTGGGCCAATCGGTCATCACCGATAACCGTCCCGGCGCCTCCGGCATCATCGGCATGGACATGGTGGCCAAGGCGGCGCCCAACGGCCAGACCGTGATGGTGAGCACGAATACCTCCTTGACGCTGCCGTTGTTCTACAAGACGGTGCCTTTCGATGTCCTCAAGAGCTTCCAGCCATTGGGCATGATCGGCACCAACAACTTCGCACTGGTGGTCCACCCGTCGGTGCCGGCCTCGAATCCAAAAGAGCTCGTTGCATATATCAAGGCCAACGGGGCCACCGTGAATTACGCCTCGCCGGGGCAGGGAACCCTGCATCACCTGACGATGGAAAAATTCATCCATAGCGCCGGCGTGAAGGTCATGCATGTTCCCTATAAAGGTTCGGCCGGTGCGATCAGCGACGTCCTCGGCGGCCACGTCAAGATGATGATGATGCCCCTGCACCTGGCCATGCCGCTGCGTGCCGACGGCAAGCTCAAGGTCATCGGTTCCACCCGCGCCGAACGCGACCCGCAGTACAAGGACGTCGTTCCCTTGCAGGAAGGCGGGGTCGCCGGCTTCGACGAAGACTCGTGGCTTGGTGTGTGGGGACCGAAAGGCATGTCCCCCGCCCTGGTCGCCAGTTACAACGCCGCCCTGCGCGAGGCGCTCGGCAGCGCAGAGGTAAAGGACGCGCTGGCAAAGCAGGGTCTGACGCTGCAGCCGGGCAGCCCGGACGACCTGATGAAGGCGGCGACCGCCGAATACCAGAAATGGGCCACTGTGGTCCGCAACGCGCAGATCACGGCAGAGTAGGCGAACGGCCGCTTCGCCATCGATTACAGGAAGAGAGCATCATGAGCCAGAACGACATCACCCCGCAACGCCCTGCGAAAGAGGACTACAAGCGCATCGCCACCGAAGAAGCCTTCGCGCCGCCCGACCTGTTCGACATGTACCGCAAGGTACTCGCGGACGGCAAGGCCGACGCCGGTTTCACCAGCCTCTGGGCCTTTTATCTGAGCAGCGATGCGGCGCGTCCGCAGCACATCCGCAAGTACATCCAGGACCTCGACACGGCACGCCTGGCGCACATGGACGAAGCCGGCATCGACATCCAGGTACTGTCGCTGACCTCGCCGGGCGTCCAGGTATTCGACGCCGACACCGCGGTGTCGTACGCCCGTACCGCCAACGACTACCTGGCCGAAGCGGTGCGCCGGCATCCGACGCGCTTCGTTGGCCTGGCCGCGGTCGCGCCGCAGAATCCGGCGGAGGCGGCCAAGGAGATCGAACGCGGCGCCACCCAACTCGGCATGAAGGGCATCATCGTCAACTCCCATACCCAGGGCGAATACCTGTCGGACCCGAAGTTCTGGGACATCTTCGCCGCCGCCGAGGCATTCGACATGCCGATCTACCTGCATCCAAGCACCCCGCCGCCGAAAATGATCGAGCCGTTCATGGAAGCGGGGCTCGACGGCGCCATCTACGGCTTCGGCGTCGACACTGGCCTCTCCGCGCTGCGCATCATCACCGCCGGCGTCTTCGACCGCTTCCCCAAACTGCAGCTGGTCCTGGGCCACATGGGCGAAGCGCTGCCCTACATGGCGTACCGTCTCGACTACATGCACCGCGCCACGGTGGCGGCGAATCGCTACGAATCGATGAAGCCATTGAAGAAGAGGCCGAGCGACTACCTGCGCGAGAATTTTTATGTGACCAACAGCGGCGTGGCGTGGGAGCAGGCGATCCGGTTCGCACAGGAATTCATGGGCGTCGACCGTGTGATGTATGCCATGGATTACCCCTACCAGCATGTGCTCGACGAAGTCATCACCCTCGACAACATGAACATGGCGACGCATGACAAGAAAGCCTTCTTCCAGACCAACGCCGAGCGCGTGTTCAAGATCGGCTGAGGCACGCAGTCCCCGCCTGCGACCGCAGGCGGCAATCCACATCACGGAGGCCAGCATGGCTGAAAATCGAGGTGTCGTTTATGTCGGACCGGGCAGGGTTGAAGTTCACGATATCCCATTTCCCACCTTGGCCAGCCCGCAGGGCCGGCATATCGAACATGGGGTCATCCTGCGCGTCGTGTCGACCAATATCTGCGGATCGGACCAGCACATGGTGCGCGGCCGCACTACTGCGCCGTCGGGACTGGTGCTCGGGCACGAGATCACGGGCGAGGTGCTGGAGGTCGGCAGGGATGTCGAAACGCTGCAGGTGGGCGACCTGGTGTCGGTCCCGTTCAATGTCGCTTGCGGACGCTGCCGCACCTGCAAGGAACAGCATACCGGGGTGTGCCTGAGCGTCAATCCATCCCGCGCGGGCGGCGCCTACGGCTACGTCGACATGGGCGGCTGGATTGGCGGCCAGGCCGAATACGTGATGGTGCCGTATGCCGACTTCAACCTGCTGAAGTTTCCCGACCGGGACAGGGCGATGGAAAAGATCACGGATCTCACCTGCTTGTCCGACATCCTGCCCACCGGCTACCACGGTGCGGTCACGGCGGGAGTCGGTCCGGGGGCGACGGTGTATGTCGCGGGGGCGGGGCCGGTCGGCATGGCCGCTGCCGCGTCGGCGCGCCTGCTCGGCGCCGCGGTCGTGATTGTCGGCGACGTCAATCCGGTCCGCCTGGCGCACGCGCGCAGCGTTGGCTTCGAGACGATCGATCTGTCCCAGGACACCACGCTGGCGGACCAGATCTTCGGCATCCTTGGCGACGCCGAAGTCGACTGCGCCATCGATTGCGTCGGCTTCGAGGCCCGTGGCCACGGTCACGAAGGCGCGGCCCACGAAGCACCGGCCACGGTGCTCAACTCGCTCATGGAAATTACGCGCGCAGCCGGGCGGATCGGCATTCCGGGACTGTATGTGACGGACGATCCGGGGGCGGTCGATGCTGCCGCCAGACGCGGCAGCCTGAGCATCCGGCTCGGCCTCGGGTGGGCGAAGTCGCACAGCCTGCATACCGGCCAGACGCCGGTGATGAAGTACAACCGCGCGCTGATGCAGGCGATCCTGTGGGACCGGATCCGGATCGCCGAGATCGTTGGCGTGCAGGTCATCACGCTCGACGACGCGCCGAACGGCTATCACGAGTTCGATGCGGGCGCACCGAAAAAATTCGTGATCGATCCGCACGGGATGTTCAGGAAAGCGGCCTGACAATCATGCGATCAGCGCGCGCTGCGTGGCGTGCGCTGATCGCATGCGCTGTCGACACCATGTCCCACTCCCTCAATCGCAGTGCCACCCTGGCAGGAGTGGCAGCGGGCGCCTTCCTCGGGCCGTTCACGCAAACCGTGTATACGCCCGCGCTGGTACAGCTCGAGCAGTTCTTCCATGTGAACACGCTGCTGATCAACCTGACCATCTCGCTGTTCACGGCCATTCTCGCGCTCAGCAATTTCGTCATCGGCCCGATCGCCGATCGCTGGGGGCGGCGCGCCACGCTGCTGCCAGGCCTGGCCATCTTTATCGTCGGTAGCCTGCTGTGCCTCGCGGCGGAAAGCTATGGCTTGTTCCTCGCCGGACGGGTGCTGCAAGGCGCCGGCATCAGCGCCGCCGTGCTGATCGCACCGACCGTCATCGGCGATATCTTCGCGCCCGACGAACGCGCCAGGGCAATGAGCACCTACCAGACGATCAGTTTCCTGGGACCCGTGCTCGGCCCGGTGCTTGGCGGCGCGATCGCTTATTTTCTTGCGTGGCAATGGATCTTCGCCCTGCTCGCGACCGCCGGTACTGTCGTGCTGCTGTATAACTGGCGCCGCCTGCAGGAAACCCTGCCGCCAGGCACCGTGCCGCCTCCCATGAGCCTGCGCGTGTTCGGCGAGGTGCTGCGAGACCGCTCGGCCTGCTCTGTCATGCTGGTCGGGTTCAGCCAGTTTTATGGCTATTACGTGTTTCTCGTCTTCCTGCCCGTTCTCCTGCATACGATGCTGCCGCGGCAGGACAAGGTGTTCGGCCTGTTCTTCGTGCCGCTCACCCTTGGCCTCCTGCTGGGCGTACGCCTGGGTGCGCGCTGGCAGAAGCACTGGCGTCGCACGCGCATATTGAATGCAGCCTCGTACGGGATGGCAGGCACGGTAGCCTTGTTCTGGATGGCGCTGCACTGGCAGCAGATGAACATGGTGCTGCTGGTCCTGCTGCTTTCATGCTACGGACTGCTGCTCGGCTGCAGCACGCCGGTACAGTCCACCATCATGGTCAACCTGTTCCAGCACCAGAAAGGGACCGCGATCGGCCTGTATAACTTCGCGCGCTTCAGCGGCGCCGCCATCGGCCCCCTGATCGGGGGCGCGCTGGTGATGCGCTATTCGGTCAACGCGGTATTCCTGCTGCTGGCCGTGCTCCTCACCGCCGCCGCATGTGTGATCGGGCGCCATCTGTCCGATCCATATGAGGCCCGATAGGACGCCGCACGAAAACCGCGCACATTCAGCCACGCAAGGCCTGCACCGGACTCATACGAATCGCCGCCACCGTATGGCGCGCCGTCGCGGCCAGCGCGGCAATGACGGCGAGCCCGACCGCCGCGACCAGCGGCCACTGCCCGAACGGCGCCTGCTCGGCAAAGCCGGCCAGATAAAAGCGGATCGCGAGCGCCGCCACCGGCAATCCGATCAGCGCCGCCACGGCAACAGTCACGCCGAACTCGCGGCCCAGGCGCCGGGCGATGGCGCCGTTGCTGGCGCCATACAGTTTGCGGATCACGATCTCGCGCCGGCTGCGCTGCACCGTATAAGCCGACAGCACATAGATGCCGAATGCGGCCAGCGCCAGCGCCACCAGGCTGGCGGCGCCGAGGATCTTCACCATCCGCAGGTCTTGTTTATAGCTTTCGCCGAAGATGCTCGCCGCGCTCTGCGTGATCATCATCCCGTTTGGGAAGAACTGGCGCCAGACCGGTGCGACGACCTTGGCCAGCGCCTGCTGGTCGAGTTGCGTGCGTACCGTGACGACGCTGTCGGAATCGGTCAGGGTATACACGATCGGTCCTGAACGCTCGCGCATCGACTGGTGGCGCAGCTCCGGCGCCACGCCAACGACGGTGAGCTCTGTGCCATCCTCCGCGTCTGCCGCGAACGGCATCTTGCCGACGGCATCTTGCGCCGTGCGGTAACCGAGGGCCTGGGCCGCCGCCAGGTTCAGCACGGCCACGCCCGACTTCGGCTGATCCCGCTCGGTACTGAACAGGCGGCCGGCCACCGGGCGTATCTTGTACAGGTCAAAGAACTCGGGCGACACGCGCTTCATTTCAAGGCGCATCTCGCCGCCCTGGCGCAGGTTATAGGCCACTGTGATCTTGTTGGCATCGCGTCCGATTGCTTCGGCCGACACCGCCGACCCCTCGATCCCCGGCAGGCGCGCCACCGCACGCACGAAGCCCTGTACCTGCTCGTCCTTCGCCATCGGCATGTGCAGCAGCGTCAGCCCGGCGGGATCGAAACCCGGATCGGCCGTGGTGGCATGCCAGGTTTGCCAGCCGACGGCCACCGTGATGCCCGCCAGCGCCATCGCGGTGGCGAACTGCAGCACCGTCAGCGTGCGCCGCAGCCACAGGTTCGCTCCTGTCTCGCTGTTGCTGTCTCGCCCGGCCAGCACGGTGGAGGCGCGCACCTGGAGTGCAGTCCACGCCGGATACAGCCCGCCCGCCAGGCCCGCGGAAACGGCGAGCAGCAGCGCCAGCGCCAGCCGGCCGGGCGTGAAGAAGCCTTCGAGCTTGCGGTTGACCAGGTCGGCGAAGACCGGCAGCAAGAGCCAGGCGATCACGATGCCGGCCGCAGTGGCAATGAGCGCCACCAGCACCGACTCGGCCAGGAATTGCCCAGCCACGCGCGGCGCGCTCGCGCCCAGCACCTTGCGCATGCCGATTTCGCGCTGGCGCCGCAGCGTGCGCACGGTGGCCAGGTTGATCCAGTTGGTCATGGCGAGCGCCAGGATCAGGAGCGCGACGCCGGCCAGCGCCAGGGTGCTGTCGCGCTGTCCGTAACTGCGCCCACCGCGTCCGCTGGCAAGATCGGCGTCGAAGTAAGCGTCGCGCAAGGCGACCAGTCTGACTTCGATTCCAGGGCCGACCAGCGAGCGTCCCATGGCGCCCTTGCGAAAGCCCTGGCTCACAGGAGACGCTTCCACCGCATCCTGCAGCAGCGTCGCCAGGCGCGCTACGTCGGCGCCTGGCCGCAGTTTCAAAAAGATGTCGCCGCGCTTCTGGTCCGATGGCCGCAGCCTGCGGTCCTCGGGCGCGAGCGCGCGGCTGAGCGGGCCGCTCACGGCTTCCCAGCGCTGCGTGGTGTTGGCGGGCAGGTCCGGTATCACGGCCAGCACCTGCAGCAACTCGTCGCCGACCCGTACCGTCTTGCCCAGCGCATCGGGCGTGCCGAACAGGCGCAGCGCGGTGTCGCGTGTGACCGCCAGGCCGTCGGGCCGGTTCAATGCGGCCTGCAAGTCCCCCGCCAGCGGGACAATGCCGAAGATGGTGCCGAATGCCGGATCGACCGCGTACAGCAGCGCCTCGTGCAAGTGCTCGCCGACGCGCACAGGTTGGCGGATCTGTTGCGCGTTGCTGGCCTGTTCCACCATGCCGCTGGCAAGGGCCACGTCGCGCAGCATCAGGGAGGCGCGCGTGTTCCAGTCCGGGCGCGGGAAATAATTGATGCGCTGCTTGACCACATGCACGCGCTCGGCCTGCGGCACATGGCGGTTGTAGTTCATGCAGTAGGCCACGAAACCGAGCAGCAGGAAGCAGGCGGCGCAGCCCACCGCCAGGCCGAGCACCGTGACGGCGGAGTAGCCCGGCTCCTGCACCAGCTGGCGCCAGCCGATGCGGTAATCGCGGGCCCTCATGCTGCCCTCAGCGCGTCGACGACGATGCGGCCATCGAGCAAATTCAAGGTGCGCGAGGCCTGGGCCGCGTGGTTGGGCGAGTGGGTGACCATGACGACGGTCGTGCCTTCGCCGTTAATCGTGCGCAGCATGCGCATCACTTCGTCGCCATGGGCGGTATCGAGATTACCGGTCGGCTCGTCGGCCAGCAGCAGCGCGGGGCCGGCCACCAGCGCGCGGGCAATCGCCACGCGCTGCTGCTGGCCGCCCGAGAGCTGCGAGGGTTTGTGGCGAGCGCGGTGCGCGACGCCCAGTTTCTCCAGCATCGCGCCGACCCGCTCGCGCCGTTCGCCCCCTTTCATGCCGGTGTACTCGAGCGCCAGTTCGACATTTTCGAACACGTTCAGTTCGTCGATCAGGTTGAAGCTCTGGAAGATGAAGCCGATCCGTCCGCAGCGCAGTTTGTTTAATCTTGCTTCGCTCCAGGCGGCCACGTTCTCGCCTTCGAACCAGTATTCGCCGGTGCTGGGCACATCGAGCAGGCCAAGCAGGCCAAGCAGCGTCGATTTGCCGCAGCCCGATGGGCCGGTAATGGCCACGTATTCGCCAGCTTCGATGTCGAGGTCGATCCGGTCGAGGGCGGTGGTGTGGACTTCGCCCGCCACGTGGGTCTTGCTGATGCCTGAGAGTTTGAGCATGCCGTTCTTTCTTCCTGGGAGTGAGAGATTACTGTGAAATGCTGAGCGAGGTCGAGTTTCCGAACGCGGTGTAACTTGAAACGATGACCCGTTCGCCCGGCTGCAGCCCGGCGAGCACTTCGACTTGCGCGCTGCTGCGCCGGCCCGCGCTGATCGCGCGCCGCACGGCGCTATCGCCGCCGGGCGTGAGCACGAACACCCAGGCGCCGCTGCTGTCGCCCATGAAAGCGCCGGCAGGCAGCAGCAGGGCGCGCACCGGCTCGCCCAGCGTGACCTGGGTGTCCAGGCTCTGGCCGGGACGCAGGCCGGCCGGCTGCGCGCCGGTGAACAGCAGTTCGGCCAGAAAACGGCCTTCCTTGATCTGCGGGTAGACGCTGGCGATCTTGACTCGATAGCGGCGGCCGTCGTGCTCGACCGAGCCCGCGCGCCCACTGGCGACCCGGTTCAGGTAGAACTCGTCGATGCGGGCCGTGAGCTTGAAGCGCGCCGGGTCGTCGATGCGGCCGACGTTCTTGCCGGTGGCGATCGACTGGCCGACCTGCATGCGAAAGTCGGTCAGGCGGCCCGCCACGGGCGCGCGCACCACCAGCGCGTCCACCGTCGCCTGCACCAGCTGCAGTCCGGTGTCCAGGCCGGCAATCGCCCGCTCCAGTTGGGACAGGGCCGGTCCGCGTACCTGACTGTCAGCAGCGGCGCTGCGCTTCTCCAGTGCGACGGCGCGCGTTTCCTTGTCCAGTGCGTCACGCGATTCTTCCAGCGCGACTGCGGAGATATAGCCTTGCTGCGCCAGCCGTTCGTTGCGGACGTGACGCTTGTTCGCTTGATCGAGCCCGAAGGCCAGTTCGTCGAGGCGGCGCTGGCGCGTACTGCGGTCGCTCTCCTGGGCCAGGCGCAGGTTCGACAGGTTGTAGAGTTGCTGCGCCTGTTCGGCCTGGCGCGCCAGCAGCTCCAGGTTGCGCTGCGGGTTCGCGATCCGGAACAGCAGCTGCCCCTGGTTGACAATCTCGCCGTCGCGCACGAACACTTCTTCGATGCGGCCCGATTCGACCGAATCGAGGATCACCGAAGCGAGTGGTTCGGCATTCGCCCGCACCACCAGCTCGTCGCGGAAGATGCCTTGCTCTGCGGTCGCGATCTCGAGGTCGGCGCGCTCCACGCGCAGGCCGCGCGGTAGTTGCTGCCAGAGGGCGAAGGCAGCGGCAATCGCTAGCGCCGCCGCGGCGCAGGCAAGCACAATGGTAGGGCCGCGTTTGCGCGGCACGATGGTGTCCATGGCGGCGCCGGTGGCGGCGCGGGCGGATTGATTCGGTATCGGTTGCAGGGACATGGACGATCAGATGAGTGGTGACCACCCTGTCATTGCAAGCACCGTGCCATGGCCTTTTTGCGCCCGTTGAACCGTTTTAACGGCCAGCCTGTCCGGGGCCGGACAGGTCAGGTGTTCGATTCCGGACAGGTGGTCGCGAGGGGAGAACTTGTCGTTTCACCAGCTCATCTTCACTGCTAGAATGCCCCGACTTCAACACCTCGAATGCCGCGCCATGGCCCCGACGACCGCCCGCATCCTGATCCTCGACGACGACGCCGACGTGGCCTTCGCCGCGCGGATGCTGCTGCGCCGGCGCCATGGCGAAGTCATCGTGCTGCACGCGCCCGCCGCCTTGCCGGCGCTGCTGGCGCAGGGTGCCTTCGATGTGGTGCTGCTCGACCTGAACTTCACGCCGGGACGCACCGACGGTGCCGAAGGCCTCGCGGTACTCGACCTGTTGCGGCGCCAGCCGCAGCCACCGACGGTGATTGCCCTGACCGCGTATGCCGACGTCCCGCTGGCCGTGGAAGCATTGAAACGCGGCGCCGGCGACTTCATCACCAAACCGTGGGACAACGCGCGCCTGCAGGCCGCCGTCGACGGCGCCCTGGCGCGCCGCGCGGCGACGCCTGTGCCGGCGGCGGATTCCGTCCTGATGGGCGATTCGCCCGCCATGGCGGCGGTGCGCGCGATGGTGGCGGGTGTCGGTCCTACCGAGGCCAACGTGCTGGTGCTGGGCGAGAACGGCGTCGGCAAGGAGCTCGTCGCGCGTGCCATCCACGGCGCCTCCAGGCGTGCGGGCGCCGCCTTCCTGGCGGTGGACATGGGCGCCTTGCCCGAGGCGACCTTCGAGAGCGAGTTGTTCGGCCACCGCAAGGGCTCGTTTACCGATGCCAGGGCCGATCGCGACGGCCGCTTCCAGGCCGCGCGCGGCGGCACGCTGTTCCTCGACGAAGTGGGCAATACGCCCTTGCCGGGCCAGGCCAAGCTGCTGGCCGCGCTCGAGCGGCGCGAGGTCACGCCGCTCGGCGCCGACCGCCCGCAGGCGATCGATGTGCGCATCGTCAGCGCCACCAACCTCAGTGAAGCGAGCCTGTTCGATCCGTCCGTGTTCCGTCCCGACCTGCTGTTTCGCCTCAATACCATCGTGATCCGGGTGCCGCCCCTGCGCGAGCGGCGCGATGACATCCCCGGCCTGCTGCGCCATTACCTGGCGCACTATGAGGGACAGTACGCGCGGCCCGCGCGTGCGCTGGCGGAAAGCGCGTCCGCGTCGCTGTTCGAGTGGCACTGGCCCGGCAACGTGCGTTCGCTGCGCCACGCCTGCGAACGCGCCGTGATCCTCGCGGCCGGCGCAGCTTACGAGACCGCGGACTTCGGCCTGAACGCCTGCGTGCCGGCTGCGCCGATCGTGGCAACGCAAGCACTGGACGACCAGACCCTGGGCGAAGTGGAGCGCGGCGCGATCGCCGCCGCGCTGGCGCAGGCGAAGGGCAATATCAGCGAGGCGGCGCGCAGGCTCGGCTTGAGTCGGGCGGCGCTGTACCGCAAATTGGACAAGCATGGCCTCTAGCGGCGCGCTCAAGCTCAGGGCCGGCGCCAGCGTTATCGCCCTGATGGCGCTGGCCGCCGGCGCGCAGGCTTGGAGCGGGTCGCCGCGCCTGCTGGTGCTGTGCGCACTGGCGGCCATCTTGCCCGCGTGCTTGCTGTGGCTTGCGCTGGCCCGGCTGGCGCCGCCCTCCGTGCAAGTGGCCGCATCCAATCCACCTGTATTCCGGCACCCTGACGAAGCGCTGGTGCTCGAAGCACGCCTCGAGCACGCACCGGTAGCCCTGTTCCTGCTCCGACCGGGGAGCGGGGAAGTCGAAGTCGCGCCCCTGAATGCCAACGCGCGCCAGCTGATCGCGCCGGGGCGCGTGGTCGATCCTGTCAAACTGTTCGCAACATTGGCGGCGCAGCCGGCGCGCGGCCGCGCCCTGATTGCCTTCGACACCGAACGCGGCACCGAGCGCGCCATGCTGGCGATTTCCTCGCTGACCGTGCAGGGGAGGGCGCAGCGTATCGCGGCGCTTCTGCCGGTCGAGAGCGAACTGGAATCCGAAACACTGAACGCCTGGCAGCAGCTGGTGCAGGTGCTGACCCACGAGATCATGAATTCGCTGACCCCGGTTGCGTCGCTTTCCACCACGGCCCAGGGCTTGTTGCAGGAGCTGCAGCCGCAGCTCGAGGACGAAGCCGCCGCCGACCTGGGCGCGGCGCTCGACGCGATCGCGCGCCGCGCCACCAGCCTGGCCGATTTCGTGGGCAGCTACCGCAGCCTGTCCGCCATGCCGCAGCCGCGGCCCGAGCAGATCGACATGGAGCAGCTGTTCGCGCGCCTGGCGACGCTGATCGGGCCGTCCTGGCGCGAGCGCGGCGGCGAATTGACTTTCCTGCTCGATCCGGCCTCCTTGAGCCTGGTGGCGGATGCCGGCCAGCTCGAGCAGGCGCTGATCAACCTCCTGAAAAACGCAGCCGAGGCCACCGCAGCCCTGGGGGCGCCGCGCGCCACCGTGCACGCGCGGCTGGTGCGCGGCGCCCGCCTGCGTATCGATGTCGGCGACAACGGCCCCGGCGTGCCGGAAGAACTGCTGGCGCATATTTTCACGCCCTTCTTCACGACCAAACAGGGCGGGCGCGGTATCGGCCTCGCGCTGGTGCGCCAACTGGTGCACGGCAATGGCGGCACCGTGCGCCACCTTCGGTCGGCGACCGGCGGGGCTCGTTTCGTCCTCATTTTCTAACCCCAGAACTTCGCAGTTACAGCGGCGGCACCACGCCGGCAAACTGCAGCAGGTCTACCATGCGCAAGTGTCCAGGCAGGGTAAAGTCAGGACAATTACTTGCCCGGATCCTTCTGGTTTGCGAACTGGTCGAACTCGACGTTATACGGCTGGCCGTTGACCTTTTCCACCTTGCGCACATACACCGTCTGCACGATGTCGCGCGTGGCCGGGTCGATGCTGATCGGGCCGCGCGGACTGTTGATCTTCATGCCTTTGAGCACAGCCATCGCCGCGTCGCCATCGATCTTGCCTTTCAGTTTTTCACTGACCTGGTAGATCGCGTTCATGCCGTCGTAGGCACCGACCGCCATGAAGTTCGGGCGGCCGCCTTGCGGGTTGGTCGCGGCGAAGCTTTTCAGGAAGGCGTCGTTTTCGGGCGATTTGTGGGCGGCCGAGTAGTGGAAGGTGGTGATCACACCCAGGGTGGCATCGCCCATCGCCGGCAGCACGTGGTCGTCGGTCAGGTCGCCGGTGGCGATGACCTTGATCCCGGCGGCGGCCAGGCCGCGCTCGCGGTAGCCCTTCATGAAGGCGATGCTCTGCTCGCCGGCAGGCACGAAGACGAACACGGCGTCCGGTTTCGCGTCCTTGATACGCTGGATGAAGGGCGCGAATTCAGGGTTGCGCAGCGGGACGCGGATGGCTTCGAGCACCTTGCCGCCATTCTTCACGAAGCGCTCGCTGAAGGCCTTCTCGGCATCGATACCGGGACCGTAGTCGGCCACCACGGTCGCCACGGTCTTGATGTTGTTCTTGTCGGCCCAATCGGCCATCGGCGCCGAGATTTGCGGCAGCGTCATCGAGAAGCGCGCGATGTAATCGGATTTCGTGGTGATCACCGAGGTGGCCGCGTTCATGATGATCATCGGCTTTTTCGATTGCTGGGCAATCGGCGCCACGGCCAGCGCTTCGGGCGTGAGGCCAAAGCCGGCCAGGAAGTCGACCTTGTCGCGCACCACCAGTTCCTGGGCCAGGCGCTTGGCCACTTCCGGCGCCGGGCCGGTCGTGTCCTTGTAGATGATCTGGATCTTCTTGCCGGCGACCGTGTCGCCGTGCTGCGCCATCCAGGCCTTGATGCCGCCTTGCATCTGCTTGCCGTAATCGGCGAAGGGGCCGGAGAAGGGGGCGATGACGCCGACCTTGATGGTGTCCTGCGCGTTCGCCGGTTGGGCGAAGGCGAAGGTGGCGGTAGTGGCAAAGGCCGCGGCAATCGTCGTGAACTTCATGGGTGTGTCTCCTCAGTTGATATTGTCGGAAGTCCTTGCGCATCGGCGTGCCTGCGTGTCGTTATCACAACTGCGCCGACGCCGCCCTTAGCATATTGTTGACAAGCTTCCGTGACAACCATAGTATCCAAATAGCGTTCGATTAACAACCTCTTGTTCGGTAATCGCACACGCCATCATAAAATACGGAGACAACATGAAGAACACCATCTGCAGCGCCGTCGCGCTGATGTGCGGCCTTGCCGCCGCCACTGCCGCCCATGCCCAGACTTCGGTCCAGATCTACGGTATCGTCGACAGCGGCGTCGCGCACACGACCAACGTCAACAGCGCGGGCGATTCGATCACCAAGATCCCGTCGCTCACCAGCTCCTTCCCGTCGCGCATCGGTTTCCGCGGCACCGAGGATCTCGGCAATGGCCTGCAGGCGTTCTTCGTGCTGGAAAACGGCCTGGCGCTCGACACCGGCGTGGCACAGCAGGGTGGCCGCATCTTCGGCCGCAATGCCAACGTGGGACTGAAAGGCGCATGGGGCACGCTGACCCTCGGCCGCCAGCAGAACATGACCTACATCTCGGGCCTGAAGACCGACGTGCTGGGACCGCACCTGTTCGCCATCGGCAGCATCGACGGCTACCTGCCGAACGCGCGCACCGACAATGCGATCGGCTACTTGGGCAATGTGGGCGGCTTCGTGCTGGGCGCGACCTGGAGTTTCGGGCGTGACGCCTCGGCCGCCGGTGGCCCGGCCGCCACCAACTGCCCCGGCGAAGTCGGCGGCAATTCGAAAGCCTGCCGCCAGGTCACTGGCCTGATCGGCTACGAAACCAAGGCCTGGGGCCTGAACACGTCCTGGGACCAGCTGCGCGGCAACACGGGCGCCGCCGGCGGCCTGACCAGCAGCATCAACACCGACGTGCGCAGGACTGTCAACGGCTACCTGATGCTCGGTCCGACCAAACTCGGCGCCGGCGTGATCGCGCGCGAGACGAACGCGAATCCAGCGACGGGCTTCTCGGAATCGAACCTGTTCTACTTCGGCGCCAGCCATCCGTTCGGCCCCTTCGTCGTCGACGCTCAGGTCGCACGGCGCGACACCAAGAACTCGGACAACGACGTCGACATGCTGGTCGCCCGCCTGACCTATGCGCTGTCGAAGCGCACCTTCGTCTACGGCGCCGTCGGCCGGATGGACAATGACGGCGTGTCGGCGGTGGCGCTGGATGCGGGCGGCACCGTGGGTGCCGGCCTGGCGCAGAACGGTGCGATGGTCGGCCTGCGCCACCACTTCTGATGGAACCTCGATAAACCTACTGCGCGTCGAACTCTTGGCCTGCGATGCTCGCTGTACTTAAGTACAGCTGCGCTTCTCGGCCAAGATTTCTTCCGCTCGCTACGGTTTCTCGAGGCTCCGGAACCTTTACTGCAAAACCTTTTCGAGACAAGCTTTACGGCAGCAGGACCGACAGTTCCTGCGCGCCGCGCAGCAGGATGGGCAGGAACTCCTGCTGCATGCGTTCGGCGCTGACGCGGCTGGCCTGGGCGCCGACGTTGAGCGCAGCGAGCACCTGGCCCGAGGCGCCGCGCACCGGCACGGCAATCGAGCGCAGGCCGAGTTCCAGTTCTTCATCGTTGATCGCATAACCGTCCTGGCGCACCTCGACCAGGATCTCGCGCAGGCGCTTCGGGTTGGTTTCCGTCCTGTCGGTCATGGCTTTCAGTTTGGTCTTCGCAAAATAGGCATCCAGGTCGGCCGCCGGCAAGTGCGCCAGCATCACGCGGCCCAGCGACGTGCAATACGCCGGCAGGCGGCTGCCGGTATTCAGGGCCACCGACATCACGCGCGACGCGGCCGAGCGCGCCACGTACAGCACTTCGCCATCTTCCAGCACGGCCAGCGAACACGATTCGCCGAGGTCGCGGCTGATGGCGTTCAGATAGGGCTGGCTGGAGACGGTCAGCGGCGTCGACGACAGGTAGGAGTAGCCCAGCGTCAGCACCTTCGGGCGCAGCGAAAAATTGTTCAGTTCCGCGTCCACATAGCCGAGCTGCTGCAGCGTGAACAGGCAGCGCCGTACGGCGGCGCGCGGGATGCCGGTCTTCTGGCTGATCTGGGCAATGGTCTGGGGTTTGCGCGAATCGCTGAAGGCTTGCACGACCGCCAGGCCACGGGCCAGCGAGGTCATGAAGCTGGGGTTGGTGAGGGCGTCGATTTGCTCGGCGATCGTCAGTTCGCGTTCTTCCGGCTGCTCACTGCCGGCATCGCTCGAATTGGGTGCTTGCTTGGTCAAATTTGTCATGGCGCGATTTTAAAGCAGGGGAGAGCGCTTCGATTGGTCTTTTTTCTTGACCTTTCGGCCAGCGTGCTACTACACTTGGTTGGGCGGTAATCAATCATTAGTTCGATTATCGAACAACGCCAACAACATTACAAGTGCGCCAGCAGTCATGGCGCTCGTCAAGGTGTCGCACCAAGGTGAAAACATGATCGACAAAACCTATGAATCGCTGGAGCGTGCCGTCGCCGACGTGCACGACGGCGCTACCGTCATGATCGGCGGCTTCGGCAATGCCGGCATGCCGGCCCAACTGATCGATGCGCTGATCAACCAGGGTGCACGTGAGCTCACGATCGTCAACAACAATGCCGGCAACGGTGACACCGGCCTGGCCGCGCTGCTCGCTGCCAAGCGCGTGCGCAAGATCATCTGCTCCTTCCCGCGCCAGAGCGACTCGCATCACTTCGATGCGCTGTACCGCGCCGGCGACATCGAACTCGAGCTGACCCCGCAAGGCAACCTGGCCGAGCGCATCCGCGCCGCCGGCGCCGGCATCGGCGGCTTCTTCACCCCGACCGGCTACGGCACCCTGCTCGCCGAGGGCAAGGAGACGCGCCTGATCGACGGACGCCATTACGTGCTCGAGTCGCCGATCCACGCCGACTTCGCGCTCATCAAGGCCTTGAAGGGCGACCGCTGGGGCAACCTCGTGTACCGCAAGACCGCGCGCAACTTCGGCCCGATCATGGCGATGGCCGCCAAGGTCGCGATCGCCCAGGTTGCCGAGATTGTCGAACTCGGCGAACTCGACCCGGAAAACATCGTCACGCCGGGCATTTTCGTCCAGCGCGTGGTGAAGGAGGCAGCATGAACCGCTTTACACGAGACCAGATCGCCGCCCGCGTCGCGCAAGACATTTTCGAGGGTGCCTACGTCAACCTCGGCATCGGCCTGCCGACCAAGGTGGCCAACTTCCTGCCCGCCGACCGTGAAGTGTTCCTGCACAGCGAGAACGGCTTGCTCGGCATGGGCCCGGCCCCTGCGCAAGGCGAGGAAGACGAAGACCTGATCAACGCCGGCAAGCAGCCGGTGACGATCCTCACCGGCGGCGCCTACTTCCACCACGCCGACTCGTTTGCCATGATGCGCGGCGGCCACCTCGACATCTGCGTGCTGGGCGCCTTCCAGGTGTCCGAAAAGGGGGATCTCGCCAACTGGCATACCGGCGCGCCGGATGCGATTCCGGCCGTGGGCGGCGCGATGGACCTGGCGCTCGGCGCCAAGAAGGTGTTCGTGATGATGGACCACCAGACTAAGACCGGGGAGAGCAAGATCGTCCCGCAATGCACCTACCCGCTGACCGGCGTGGCATGCGTGAACCGCATCTATACCGATCTCGCGGTGCTGGACGTGACTCTCGAGGGCTTGCGCGTCGTCGAGATGGCGCCGGGCCTGTCTTTCGACGAACTGCAAGCCGCAACCTCCGCGCCCCTGCTGGCGCCCTGACTTGAAGAGGATGATCATGATTGACGCTTTTATCTGCGATGCGATTCGCACCCCGATCGGCCGCTACGGCGGCACCCTGAAAGACATGCGTGCCGACGACCTTGGCGCCGTGCCGCTGCGCGAACTCATGCGGCGCAACCCCACCGTTGACTGGACGATGGTCGACGACGTGATCTTCGGCTGCGCCAACCAGGCCGGCGAGGACAACCGCAACGTCGCCCACATGTCGTCCTTGCTGGCGGGCCTGCCGCCGGACGTGGCCGGCACCACCGTGAACCGCCTGTGCGGCTCCGGCATGGATGCGATCGGCATTGCCGCGCGCGCCATCAAGGCCGGCGAAACCCAACTCATGATCGCCGGCGGCGTCGAATCGATGACGCGCGCGCCTTTCGTGATGGGCAAGGCCGACAGCGCCTTCTCGCGCCAGGCCACGATCTATGACACGACCATCGGCTGGCGCTTCCCGAACAAGCAGATGAAGCACCTGTACGGCACCGACTCGATGCCCGAAACAGCCGAGAACGTCGCCGTCGACTACAAGGTCTCGCGCGAAGACCAGGACAAGTTTGCGCTCGCCAGCCAGCAAAAGACGGCCCGCGCCTGGCGCGAAGGCCTGTATGCGGACGAAATTGTCCCGGTGCTGATCCCGCAGAAAAAAGGTGACCACGTCGCGTTCGCACAGGACGAGCATCCGCGCGAAACCAGCATCGAAGCGCTGGCCAAACTGAAGGGCGTCGTCCATCCGGACGGCTCCGTCACCGCCGGCAATGCATCGGGCGTCAACGACGGCGCCTGCGCCGTGCTGATCGCCAGCAGCGAAGCAGCCAAGCAGCATGGCCTCACGCCGCGTGCCCGCATCGTCGGCATGGCCACTGCGGGCGTGCCGCCGCGCGTGATGGGCATCGGCCCGGCGCCTGCCACCAAGAAGCTGATGAAGCAGCTCGGCATGAACCTCGACCAGATGGACGTCATCGAACTCAATGAAGCCTTTGCATCGCAAGCCTTGGCGGTATTGCGCGAACTCGGCATTGCCGACGACGATCCGAGAGTGAACCCCTACGGCGGCGGCATCGCCCTCGGCCACCCGCTCGGCATGAGCGGCGCCCGTCTCGTTACCACCGCCATGTACCAGCTGCATCGTACGGGCGGACGCTATGCACTGTGCACCATGTGCATCGGCGTGGGGCAGGGGATTGCGATGGTGATCGAACGGGTCTGAGCCGTTTCAGGTAGTACAAAAATACAAGCAGGAGACAAACAGCATGAACCAGCAAGATAAAAAACCAGGGAGGCGACCATGATCGGTAATTTCATCGGCGTGCTCTTCGACGGGATCGCCTACGGCAGCCTGTTGTTCCTCATCAGCGTCGGCCTCTCGGTCACGATGGGCCTGATGAACTTCATTAACCTGGCCCACGGCGCCTTTGCCATGGTCGGCGGCTATGTCTGCGTCACCTTGCTCAGCAAACTCGGCATGCCCTTCCTGGCCACGCTGCCGCTGGCGTTTCTCGCCGCGGCGGTGGTCGGCCTGGTGCTGGAACGCACGCTGTACCGCCAGCTGTACCAGGCGACCCACCTCGACCAGGTGCTGTTCTCGATCGGCCTGACCTTCATGGCCGTGGCCGGCGCCACCTTCCTGTTCGGGCCGACCCAGCAGCCGGTGGAACTGCCGGACTGGCTGCGCGGCCAGGTGCATGTGCTGGGGCTGGACGTCGGCTCCTACCGCCTGTTCCTGATCGGTGTCGTGGTGCTGGTCACGCTCGGTTTGTACCTGCTGATCGAACGCACCCGCTTCGGCGCCCAGATCCGCGCCTCGGTCGACAACCAGACCGCCGCCGCGGGCCTGGGCATCAACGTCAGCCGTGTGTTCAGCCTGACGTTTGCGCTCGGTTCCGGTCTCGCCGGCCTGGGTGGCGGCCTGGGCATCGACGTGCTCGGTCTCGACCCGAGCTTCCCGGTCAAGTACATGGTGTATTTCCTGCTGGTGGTCGCCGTCGGTGGCGCCGGTTCTATCAAAGGCCCGCTGATCGCGGCGCTGATCCTGGGCGTGTTCGACGTCGCCGGCAAATACTATGTGCCGGAAGTGGGCGCCTTCGTCATCTACACGCTGATGGTCGTCCTGTTGATCCTGTTCCCATTCGGTCTGGTGCGGAGGAAAGCATGAGTGCCTTTTCCAACCCCATCCTGAAAGACAAGAGCGCCGGTACGCCGGCCACTGAAGCGACCATTGCCATGGACAAGTCCGCCCTGCACCTGCCGAACGACCGCTGGAAGCCGCTCGAGATCGTGTTCTGGCTGCTGCCGGTCGCGTCCTATTTCCTGTTCCCCGAGTACCTGGTCCTGATCAGCCAGATCATGATCATCGGCCTGTTCGCCTTGTCGCTCGACCTGATCCTGGGTTATGCCGGCATCGTCTCGCTCGGCCATGCGGCCTTCTTTGGCCTGGGCGCCTACACGGCCGGCCTGTTGTCGGTGCATGGCTGGGGCGAACCTGTTTCGGGACTGTTCGCTGCGGCAATCGTGGCCGGCATCGTCGGCTTCATCGTCAGTTTTCTCGTCGTGCGCGGCCAGGACCTGGCGCGCTTGATGGTCACGCTCGGCATCGGCCTGATGCTGTTCGAGGCGGCCAATAAAGCGGCCTTCATTACCGGCGGCGTCGACGGCCTGTCGGGGATGGTGATGGGGAAGCTGTTCGGCACCTTCGAGTTCGACCTGTATGGCAAGACCGCCTTCTGGTACAGCCTCGCTGTGCTGTTCATCCTGTTCGTCGTCATGCGCCGTCTCGTCAATTCGCCCTTCGGCCTGTCGCTGCGCGGTATCCGCGAAGGCGGACGGCGCATGCCGGCCATCGGCGCGAACGTCGACCGTCGGCTGGTCGCCATCTTCACCGTCAGCGCGGCCGTTGCCGGCGTGGCCGGTGCATTGCTGGCACAGACCACCCAGTTCGTGGGCCTGGACGTACTGGGCTTCCCGCGTTCGGCGGAACTCCTGATCATGCTGGTGCTGGGCGGTACCGGGCGCCTGTACGGCGCGCTGATCGGTGCGGCCGTGTTCATGGTGGCGCAGGACTACATCGCCGGCAAGGATCCGGCCTACTGGCAGTTCTACATTGGCCTGCTGCTGGTGCTGATCGTGCTGTTCGCACGCGGCGGCATCCTGGGCGGCGCTGAAAAAATCCTCAACCGGTTCAAGCGCAAGGAGCCAGCATGACCAATACCCTGCGTACGGAAGGGCTCTCGAAACAGTGGGGCGCGTTCAAGGCGAACACCGATATCTCGCTGACCTTCGAGCCCGGCGCGCGCCACGCGCTGATCGGCCCGAACGGCGCCGGCAAGACCACCTTCATCAATCTGCTGACCGGCGGCTTGGCGCCGACGGGCGGCAAGGTGTATCTCGGCGGCGAAGACATCACCAAACTGCCGCAGCACGGGCGCGTCAAGCTCGGCATGACGCGCACCTTCCAGATCAACACCCTGTTCGCGGGCATGACCGTGCTCGAATCGGTAGTGCTGGCGATCTGCGAACGGCGCGGCCTGCACACGACCTGGTGGAAGACGGTCGAAAAGCATGACGACGTGGTCGAGGAGGCGATGGCCTTGCTGGCCACCCTGAAGCTGACCAGGGAAGCGAACTCCATCACGCGCAGCATGGCCTATGGCAAGCAGCGCCTGGTCGAGATCGCGCTGGCGCTGGCGACGAAACCGAAGATCCTGCTGCTGGACGAACCGGCCGCCGGCATCCCCTCGGCCGAGAGCAAGGAGCTGTTCGAAGTAATCGCCGGACTGCCGCGCGATGTGACCGTGGTCTTCATCGAGCACGACATGGGGCTCGTGTTCCGCTTTGCCGACCGCATCACGGTGCTGGTCGGCGGCAAGGTGCTGACCGAAGGGACGCCGGCAGAGATTGCCGCCGATCCACGCGTAAAAGAAGTGTATCTGGGCGAGGTGGAACATGGCTGAACTGCTGGCATTGGACAAGGTCACCGCCGGCTACGGCGAATCGATCGTGCTGGAAGACGTGTCGTTCACGATGAACGAGGGCGACAGCCTGGCGCTGCTGGGCCGCAACGGCGTCGGCAAGACCAGTTTGCTGGTCACGCTGATGGGCCTGACGCGCCTGCACAAGGGCGCGATCCTCTGGGGCGGCGCCGACATCGCGCGCGTGCCGACCTATCAACGTTCGCGTTCGGGCCTGGGCTGGGTGCCGCAGGAACGCCACATGTTCCCGTCGCTCACCGTCGAAGAACACCTGACGGTGGTGGCGCGGCCCGGGCCGTGGACCCTGGCCAAGGTCTACGAGGTGTTTCCGCGCCTGCACGAACGGCGCGCGAACATGGGCAATCAATTGTCTGGTGGCGAACAACAAATGTTGGCCATCGCCCGTGCCCTGATGACGAATCCGCGCATCCTGCTGCTCGACGAGCCGATGGAAGGTCTCGCGCCGATCATCGTGCAGGAATTGGTGCGCGTGATCGGGAAGCTGGTAGCCGAGGAGGGCATGTCGGTGATCGTGGTCGAGCAGCATGCGCGCCTGGCGCTGTCGCTGACCTCGCGCGCCATCGTGCTCGACCGCGGGAGGATCGTCCACGATTCGGACAGCGCGAGTTTGCTGGCCGATGGCGAGAAGCTGGATCGGCTAGTCTCGGTCGCGTAATCGATTTTCGTAGAAGCGCCACCAGGCGCAACCATAATAAACAGGAGACACACGTGCTAAACAAATCCAACAAAACCCGCCGCCACATCGTCCTCGGCGCCGCCGTCATCAGCGCCGGCCTGGCTTCAAGCCTGGCCAGCGCCGCCGAGCCCCTGAAAGTCGGCCTCATCGTCCCGATGTCCGGCCCCTTCGCTTCGACCGGCCGCCAGGTCGACGCCGCCGTCAAACTCTTCCTGCAGCAAAACGGCGCCAGCGTCGCCGGCCGCGACATCCAGATCATCCTGAAGGACGATGGCGGCGTCTCGCCCGACGTCACCAAGCGCATCGCCCAGGAACTGGTCTCGCGCGACAAGGTGCAGGTGCTTGCGGGCTTCGGCCTGACCCCGCTCGCTTTCGCCGCCGCGCCGGTCGCCACGCAAGCGAAGGTGCCGATGATCGTCATGAACGCGGCCACGTCGGTGATCCCGCAGCGCTCCCCGTACATCGTGCGCACCGGCTTCACGCTGGCGCAGGTCACCGCGCCGATGGCGCAGTGGGCCGCCAAGAACAAGATCAAGTCGGTCGTGACCTTCGTGTCCGACTACGGTCCCGGCATCGATGCCGAAAAAGTGTTCGTCAAAGACTTCACGGCAGCCGGCGGCAAGATCGTCGCCTCGCTGCGCGCGCCGCTGCGCAACCCCGACTATTCGCCCTTCCTGGCGCGCGTGAAGGATGCGAAACCCGACGCCTTGTTCGTGTTCGTGCCCTCGGGCGAGGGCGCGGCCGTCCTGAAGCAGTTCACTGACCGCGGTCTCGCAGAAGCCGGTATCCGCCTGATCGCCACCGGTGACGTGCTCGATGACGACCTGATGCCGAGCATCGGCAGCGCGGCTGTCGGCGTGGTCAGCAGCCACCACTACTCGGCCGCGCACCCGTCGCCGGAAAACAAGGCCTTCGTTGCCGCCTTCACGAAGGCGAACAAGAACATGCGCCCGAACTTCCACGCCGTCGGCGCGTATGACGGCATGCACCTGCTGTATGCCGCGTTGAAGAAAACGGGCGGCAACAGCGAAGGACCGAAACTGCTGGAGGCGATGAAAGGCCAGTCCTGGACCAGCGTGCGCGGCCCCGTGACGATCGATCCCGCCACCCGCGACATCGTGCAAAACGTCTACATCCGCAAGGCCGAGCAGGGCGCCAGCGGCGTGTTCAACGTCGAGTTCGACAAGGTCGAGAAGTTCAAGGACCCAGGGGTGGAGTAAGGAAGCGACGGACACGGGTTGACACCGTGTCCGCCTCCGGTCATTTCGCTCACCCGTCCACCGCCATCGGCAGCGCCAACGGTGCCCGGCTCTGCTCGTTATTCTCATGCACCAGCTTCGCCAGCAAGCCCATGAACACGTCTTGCTCCTGCGCGCTCAAGGGATCGAGCAAGCGCTGGCGCAGGCGCTGCGCGCCCGGCACCAGGTCATCGAGCAGCGCCTGACCGGCCGCCGTCATGGTCAGTGAACGCTGGCGCCGGTTATGCGGAAGCACCTTGCGCTCCAGCAGCCCCTTTTCCTCGAGCCGCGCACACACCGTGGCCCCGGTCGAGGTATCGATCGCCGCCAGTCCCGCCAGCGACACCTGGTCGATCCCCGGATGCTCGGCCAGCCGACTCAGGATCGCGTACTGCACAGGCGTCAGTTCGCTCCCCATTTCGTCGTAAAAAATCGACACCGAAATCTGCTGGGCGCGTCGCAGCAAGTGGCCCGGATGCTGGTATAAATCGAGCATCGCGCCCCGGCCAGCGGCTGTTTTTTCTGTAGGCATATTTCCTGTCATTCAGTGGTGCGCTGCACCATCAAAAAAGTTTGAAAACCTAGTTTACTTCGTGCCGCAAACGCGTGATACTTTTCTCACATTCAGTGCACTGAATATAAAGCACAAACCCCAAAGGAGACAAGGATGTTCCCGAAAAACGCCTGGTACGTAGCCTGCACCCCGGATGAAATCGACGCTCAACCCCTCGGCCGCCAGATCTGCGGCGAGAAAATCGTGTTCTACCGCGGCCAGGGCGGCAAGGTCGCCGCGGTCGAAGACTTTTGCCCGCACCGCGGCGCGCCGCTCTCGCTCGGCTTTGTCCGCGACGGCAACCTGGTGTGCGGCTACCACGGCCTGGAAATGGGCTGCGAGGGCAAGGCGATCAGCATGCCCGGCCAGCGCGTGCGCGGCTTTCCCGCCATTCGCAGCTATCCGGTGGAAGAGCGCTACGGCTTCATCTGGGTCTGGACCGGCGACAGGGAAGCGGCCGATCCCGCCACCATCCACCACCTCGAATGGGCGGACAACCCCGAATGGGCCTATGGCGGCGGCCTGTACCACATCAACTGCGACTACCGCCTGATGGTCGACAACCTGATGGACCTGACCCACGAGACCTATGTCCACGCGTCGTCCATCGGCCAGAAGGAAATCGACGAGGCGCCCGTTACGACAAAGGTCGAGGGCGAACAGGTGGTCACCAGCCGCTTCATGGAAAACATCATGGCGCCGCCGTTCTGGCAAGCGGCCCTGCGCGGCAACGGCCTGGCCGACGATGTGCCGGTCGACCGCTGGCAGATCTGCCGCTTCAATGCGCCCAGCCACGTGCTGATCGAAGTCGGCGTCGCGCATGCCGGCAAGGGCGGCTACCATGCGGACCCGGCGCATAAGGCGTCTTCGATCGTGGTCGACTTCATCACCCCCGAGACCGAGACCTCGCACTGGTATTTCTGGGGCATGGCGCGCAACTTCAAGCCGCAGGACGCAGAGCTCACCAACACCATCCGCGAAGGCCAGGGCAAGATCTTCGGCGAGGACCGCGAAATGCTGGAACTGCAGCAGCAAAACATCCTGCGCCACCCGGAGCGCAAGCTCCTGATGCTCAATATCGATGCCGGCGGCGTGCAATCGCGCCGCATCATCGACGCCTGGCTGGCGAAAGAGCAGACCAGGGAGTTCGCGCCATGAGCCCGATCGAGGTGAGAGTCGCCAGCAAGACGAACGAAGCCGACGGCATCTGCAGCTACGAGCTGGTGCCCACCGGTGGCGCCGCCTTGCCGAGCTTTGAAGCCGGCGCGCATGTCGACGTCCACCTGCCGGGCGGCCTGGTGCGCCAGTACTCGCTCTGCAACGCGCCGCATGAAACCCACCGCTACCAGATCGGCGTGCTGCGCGACGCCACGTCGCGCGGCGGCTCGGAAGCGATGCACGACCGCATCGAGGTCGGCACGGTATTGACCATCTCGGCGCCAAAAAACCACTTCCCGCTGGTCGAGGCGAAACGCACGCTGCTGATGGCGGGCGGCATCGGCGTCACGCCGATCCTGGCGATGGCCGAGTCGCTGGCGGCCAAAGGCGCCGCGTTCGAGATGCACTACTGCGCCCGCTCGCCCGAGAAGGCGGCGTTCAAGCAACGCCTGGGGGAGTCGCACTTGCGCGACCTGGTGCACTTCCATTACGACAGCGGCGACGTGTCGCAAAAGCTCGACATGGCGGCCTTGCTGGCCAACCCGCCGCTTGACACCCACCTGTATGTCTGCGGTCCGCAGGGCTACATCGAATACGTGCTCGGCACCGCCAAGGCGCAGGGCTGGCCATCCGCGCAGCTGCACGTCGAGTACTTCAGCGCGGCGGCGGTCGACACGAGCGGGGACGGGTCCTTCGACGTGAAGCTGGCCTCGAGTGGCCAGGTGTTGACGGTCCCGGCCGGGACGACGGTGATCAAGGTACTGGCCGAGGCTGGGGTCGAGATCCCGTATTCGTGCGAGGAGGGCGTTTGCGGCACCTGCCTGACGCGCGTGATCGAAGGCGTGCCGGATCATCGCGACATGTATCTGACCGAGGAAGAGCAGGCGGCGAACGACCAGTTTATGCCCTGCTGTTCAAGGGCGAAGACCAAGGTGCTGGTATTGGATCTGTAAGGCTTTGGCAGGGTGGACTTCGGCGGCCCCACGGCGCCGCCGTCCACGCGTTCAACGAACGCTCAAGCAGTCGAAAAGCGCTTACAGCCCCGCCACAAACCCGACAACAAGCTGCGCAAACGCTGCGGGCTGCTCGGCCGCACTGAGGTGCGAAGCACCGCCGAGCACTTCCAGCGTCGCCCCCGGAATCGCTTCCGCCAGCGCCTGCGCCATCGCCACCGGCGTCCCCTGGTCCAGTTCCCCCGCAATCACAAGCGTCGGGACGCCGATCTGTCCCAGCCGCGCGGTCGTATCGACCTTGCCCACCGCATTGCAGCACCCGACATACCCCACCGCGTCAGTGCTCACGAGCCGGCGCCGGAAACGCGCCACGGTAGCAGCTTTCGCAGCGCGGAACGCGTCATGAAAATAGCGCCCCATCACCGCATCCGCAATCGCCTCGATCCCCTGGGACTGCACGGTAGTGATCCGCTGTTCCCACACCACGCGCGCGCCTTCCGGATAGCCACTGGTGGTATTGGCCAGCACCAGCGCGCGCACCAGCGATGGATGGCGCAGCGCCAGTTCCTGCCCGACCATGCCGCCCATCGACAGGCCGACCCACACCACCGGCCCCGTATCGAGCTCGCGCAGCAGGCGCGCCGCGTCGTCTGCCAGGTCCGCCATCGTGTAGGCCGCATCCGGCGCATCCGAACTGCCATGCCCGCGATGATCGTAGGCGATCACACGGCAATCGGCCGCCAGGCCATTCGCCAGGCTGTCCCACATCGTCAGGTCGCACCCGAGCGCATGGCTCAACACGACCGTGTGACGCGGTGCCTTGCCATTGCCCGGCTCGCGTACGCTGTAGTGCAGGGCAGGGCTGCTGTGGGTGCGCCCTTCGCGTCCGACGCCGGAATGCGCGACCGCGGCTGGTGCCGCAGGTTCGAGCACATACCCGATCTGCTCCCCGACCTCGCGCAGGATCGCCAGCGTATGCGTGAACGCCGTATTCGCGGCCGGCACGCCGGCGTAGATCGCGGACTGCATCAGGATCTCCTTGATTTCATCCGGGCTCAAGCGGCTGCCTTCTTCGCCAAGCAGGGCGGCGCGTACGTGCAGCTCGAACTCTTCCCAGCGCCCGAGCGCGATCGTGATCGACAGGACGATCGCGCGCCGCGTCTTGTGATCCAGGCCCGGACGGCCCCAGATCTCGTTCCAGGCGAAGCGCGTGATCAGGTTCTGGAAGTCGGCATTGAAGCTGGTGGCCTTGTTCAGCGAGCGGTCGACCCACTCGTCGCCCAGCACGCTGCGGCGGTTCTGCAAGCCGCGTTCGAAATCGTGGTCAATCGGATCGAAACTCATGGGTCATACCTCTCGAAAAGGGTGGGTGGTGTCGAGCTCGGCGCAGCGGCGGCGCAGGCCATCGAGCTGCATGGCGGCCAGGCCGCGCGCCGGCGCCAGGGCGACGACCGGGTCGAACAGGGTGACAAGCATCTGCAGGTCGACGTGCGCGGCAAGCTGCGCATCGGCCTTGACGGCGTCGGTCAGGAGCGCGTCGAGCGGGCGGCCTTCCGCGCTCACGCGAACGGTCAGGCGCTCGAGCAGCGCATGCGCGGCTGGACGCCCGATGGCGCCGGCCAGGTAGCTCGACGCGCTCTCGGCGAACACGAGTCCCTGCAAGGAAGCGATATTGCGCAGCATGCGCGCCGAATCGACCGCGAGGCCGGCAAAGGCCTCGTTCAGCGCGTGCAATGCACCGTGGGCGGACAAGAACAGCGGCGGCCATTCGGCCAGTTCGGCCTGCCAGTTGCCCAGGCCGCGCTCGTGCTGCTGGTCCATGCAGGACAGCAGCGCCGCCGCATGCTGGGGCGTGCGGCGCGACGCGGCCAGCGCGATCATCGACGACACGGGGTTCCTCTTGTGCGGCATCGCCGACGAGCCGCCACGGCCATTGCCCGAGGGTTCTGCCAGCTCGGCGACTTCGCCCTGCGCCATCAGGGAGAGGTCGGTCGCGAGCTTACCCAGGCTGCCCGTCAGGACCGCCACTTCCAGGCCGAGGCGCACCCATTCGTCACGCTGCGTGTGCCACGCTGCGTCGGCGACCTTCAGGCCGAGCTGCGCTGCCACGCGTTCCGCGACCGCCGCACCCTGTTCTTTCATCACGGAGAGTGTGCCGACCGCCCCCCCCAGCTGCAGTTGCAGTGCACGGGCGGCGGCCAGGCGCAGCGATTCGCGCGCACGCACCAGGGGCGCCAGCCAGCCGGCCGCCTTGAAACCGAAACTCGTCACCTGGGCCGGCTGCATCAGCGTGCGCGCCAGTACCGGCGTGGCCAGGTGGTTCTCGGCCAGCGCCAGCAAATGCGCACACAGCGCATGCAAGCCATCGTCGAGCAGCTGCAAGGCTTCGCGCGTGACCAGCACCATCGCCGTGTCGATCACGTCCTGGCTGGTGCTGCCCCAATGCACATGGCGCGCCGCGCCTTCGTCATACAGCGCGACGGTCCTGGTCAGCTCCTTCACCAGCGGGATGGCCAGGCTGCCGGCGCGCCGGCCCGCAAGAATCAGGGCCGGAATGTCGTACAGCTGGGCGTTGCAAACGCCGGCGATCGCACTGGCTGCGTTTGCCGGAATCAGGCCTTCCTCAGCCTGGGCCCGCGCCAGCGCGGCTTCAAACCTGAACATCGCTCCCACGATCGCCGCATCATCAAAACTGGCGATCATGTCAGGGGTGCTCAGGAAACTGTCGAAAATCGATACGCTCACATGCACTCCCGGGTCATGCGTAATCGAAGAAGACGGTTTCCTTCTCGGTCTGCATCCAGATGTCCCAGCGGTAGGCGTATTCGCCGGTCTTGCGCGCGAGGAGGGTGGCGCGGCGCGCTTGCGGCACCTGGCCCAGTATCGCCGATTCCGCCAGGCCCGCGTCGTCTTCCAGGAACACTGCCGTAAACTGGTGTTTTACCAGGCCCCGTGCAAAGACGGTGACGTACATGACCGGCTCGCCGCGCGTGGCGCCTTCGGGCAGCGAGAGGGACAGCGAGAATTCGCCCGCTTCGCCACTGGGCACGCGGCGAAAACCCGGGATCGCATGGCCGGCTTCATGCGCGGCGCCGTCGGGCGTCCATGCTTCGATCTGAGCGTCGTTGATCGGCGCGCCGTTACCGTCATAGATGACGCCCCCGATCGTGATGGTCGGTGCGCTCGACTTCAGGTTCGACGGCGTGCAGGCGTCGACCGCCCATTGCCAGGCTTCGTGCGAAAAGGGGCCGATGGTTTGCGAGGTGGTGATGTTGCTCATGATGTTCTCCTTACAGGCCCATCGGCGTGGCGTTGCGTCCGCGCAGGACGATATCGAATTCGTAGCCGAGCATCTCGGCGCCGACGGTTTCCTCAAGACTGAAGCGCGACACCAGGCGCTGGCGCGCACTGGCGTCGGGCACGCTCTGGAAAATCGGGTCGTAGTCGAACAGCGGATCGCTCGGGAAATACATCTGCGTCACCAGGCGCTGGGCATAGACGTTGCCGAACAAGGAAAAGTGGATGTGCGCCGGGCGCCAGGCCTTGTCGTGGTTGCCCCATGGGTAGGGACCGGGCTTGATCGTGACGAAGCGGTAGCGGCCTTCGTCGTCGGTCAGCATCTTGCCGACACCAAAAAAGTTGGGATCGAGCGGGGCGGCGTGCTGGTCCTTCTTGTGCCAGTAGCGGCCCGCCGAATTCGCCTGCCAGACTTCGACCAGGGAATTGCGCACCGGCTTGCCGTCCTCGTCGACCACGCGGCCGGTGACGACGATCTTTTCGCCCAGCGGATCGCTTTGGCCGTGCCTGGTCAGGTCGGCGTCGTTCGGCAGCAAGAGGCGTGGCGTGGTGACAATGTTCTGCGTGGTCGGGACTGGCGCCTCGATGCGCAAGTTCGGCTGCTTCGGTCCGCGCGCCACGGTCGATTTATACGCAGCATAGATGAGTTCGGGGTAGATACCCGGTTCGATGACGTCGAATTTCACGGCCTGTCTCCTTCAGTGGTCTTGTCGGTAGTCAAAATGGTAGGCCTGACTAGCCTCGGCGACAAGCATCCCGACCGCCTAGCCGTCCGCAGTGCGCACCGCTTGTGCGATACTCGCACAAATCGATGACCTTTTTGCTTGCCATGACAGAAACAACGGTAACCCCGCTCGAACGCGACCTCGTCGCCGGCCTGGAAAAGGGCTTGAAGGTGATCGAAGCCTTTGACCAGGAGCGTTCGCGCCTGACGATTGCCGAGGTGGCCGAGGCCACCGGCCTGACGCGGGCCGCCGCCCGCCGTTACCTCATCACGCTGACGCACCTGGGCTACATGCGTCATGAAAATAAATTGTTCTCGTTGACGCCGGCCGTGCTGCGCCTCGGCCAGAGTTACCTGCATTCTGCGCGCCTGCCGCGCATCGCCCAGCCTCTGCTGTACCGGCTAGCGTATTCGCTGGGGGAGGCGGCGTCGGTCGGCGTGCTCGACCATGATCAGCTGGTCTGCGTGGCGGCGGTCAGCGCCGGGCAGCTGGTGTCTGCCACGCTGCAGCCGGGTACGCGCGTGCCGGCCTGGTGCACCGCCAACGGGCGCATGTTGCTGGCCAGTTTGCCGCAGGCGCAGATCGCGGCGTTCCTCGAACGCGCGCAGCCGGAGCCGATCACCCAGCACACGATCGTGCATCGCGAGCGGCTGGCGCTGGAAATCGCCCGCGCCAGAGCCCAGGGTTATGCGCTGGTCGACCAGGAGCTGGAACTCGGGCTGCGCACGATCGCCGTGCCTTTGAGAAATTTCAGGGGCGAGGCGGTCGCGGCGATGAATGTCAGCGTGCACGCGGGGCGCTTGCCGATCGAGCAGATGGTCGAACGCTGCCTGCCGGCGATGATCAAGATTCAGGTCGAACTGGGGGCACTGTTATGAATCTGGTGAAACCGGTTGCGCTCGAAACGAGCGCTGGCATCGCCATCATCCCCGTCACGGTCGGCCATGCCGTCATGCTCGCCGCACTGGTGTGCCACGACCGGGACCGCCTGAATGTCTACCTGCCGATGGTCGCCACCTTGTCGACCGTTGAGGCGGCGACTGCCCACCTCGAGCGCGCTGCCGTCGGTGCCGACGAGGGCGACGTCTTCGAGTGGCATCTCTTCGTGAAAGACAGCTTGTGCGGCTCGGTTCGCGTGCGCGACATCGACCACGACGACCGCAAGGCCAGCATCGGCTATTTCCTTGGCAGTCAGTTCACAGGCAAGGGCATCGCTACGGCGGCTCTGCAGGCCGTACTCGCATGGTGCTTCGACACGCTTGGACTCAACCGGATCGAATTGCGCTGTGCAACAAGCAACGCCCCCAGCATCGGCGTGGCCGAACGGCTGGGCTTTGTGCGGGAAGGCTTGCTGCGCCAGGACGAATGCCTGAACGGCGTGTTCGTCGACCACCATGTCTACGGCCTGTTGCGCACGCAATTCAGGCGCTAACGGGGCCGCCGCCGGGCGGTGGATCATACCGGTAGGGTGGTCGGCTCCACCCGGGTGCGTGAATAGCGGTAGCGCCAGCGCCGCCATGCGTTCACCAACTGACGACACCGCGCGTCACCTCATTGCATGCGTGCCTTGAACGCGTGGGCGGCGCACAGGCCACGTCGGTTCATCTGTCAGGGTGGAGCCGCTTGGTGAACCTGTCATAAAGTAAAGGCTATTGCCCTAATGCCAGTCAGTGAAGCACAGGCCTGCGCTACGGTGCACTGCTGCCAAGGAAAACCGCCGGACGGGACCACGCTATTTGTTCAACTGACTGGCATTGGCCGATTGGCCTCAATGACCCCTAGGTCCTGCTGCCGGCGCCGGAATTCCTTCGGCGTCACCCCCATCAGTTTCTTGAAGAGCCGGCTGAAATAGGCCGGGTCCTGGAATCCCAGCTCATAGGCAATGCTCGACACCCCGGCCGGCACATAGGTCAGCTTGCGGCAGGCCTCCAGCATCAGGCGGTCCTGGGTGATTTCGAATGCCGATTTGCCAGCCAGCTTCAGGCACAGCCGGTTCAGCCGCGTTGGGGCCACGCGCAAGCAATCGGCGTACTGCCCGACCTGCCATTGTTCCTTGTAATGGCGCTCGACTTCGACCCGAAAGCGGCTAAATAACTCGAAGTCGCCGCGGCCCGAGGTGTCGGCGATGTGGCGCTCGGCCCGGACCCGCACCAGCAGCAGGAGCGTGCTGCGCGCCAGCCATTCGAGCATCAGCGCGTGGCCGTGGCGCGGCCAGGCGGCTTCCAGCGTCAGGTTCTGCAGCAGCGCCTCGATGCGCGCCACCATCTCGGGCGCGGTGCCCAGGCCAATGGCGAGCGGCTGCACGAACAGCGAGGAAAACAGGTCGCCCTCGTGGCCGGCGGCGGCGAACAGCATGTTCTGGTCGACCGTCAGCACATAGCCATGTGCTTCCTCCGAAAAATCGAAGCCATGCGGCAGCGAAGGGTGGATTGTCAGGGCAACCGGCGCATCGCATTCCCAGCAGTCGCCATCGATGTTCGCGCGAACCTGTCCGCCCAGTAAAAAAAGTACCTGAAACAAGCCCGCATGCGTGTGGGTGTCAATGTGCCAGTCATACTTGCGGCTGCGTGTCTCGATCAGCTCGATATGCACGGCTTCGGCATCCTTGCCCCGTGTTGCTTCGCCATACAGGGCGAATTCGGGCACTGTCAAGCGTGGAACGGCAGGGAGGGCAGGCATGGCGAGAAAGTCTTGTCAGATCCGTTAATGCAAAAATAGTACAAGTCTTTTCGGATTTGATCCATTCTTTTCAATCCCGTGCCGCACTACGATGGTGTCAACTAAAACACATTCGGAGACACATCATGCGTACGCAAGTCGCCATCATCGGCGCCGGCCCGGCCGGCCTTCTGCTCTCGCACCTGCTGCACATGCAGGGCATCGAATCGATTGTGCTGGAAATGCGCAGCCGCGCCGACATCGAGGCGACCATCCGTGCCGGCGTGCTCGAGCAGGGCAGCATGGATATCCTGAACGAGGCCGGCGTCGGCGAACGCATGCGGCGCGAAGGCGCGCTGCACCATGGCTTCGAGCTCGCCTTCGGCGGGCAGCGCCACCGAATCGACCTGATGGAGCTGACCGGAAAAGCAATTACCGTCTATCCCCAGCACGAAGTCATCATCGACCTGGTGGCGGCGCGCATGGCGGCCGGCGGCGACCTGCGCTTCGAGGTGAGCGAGGTGGCGCTGCACGACATCGACAGTGCCCAGCCCTCGGTGAGTTTTGTCCACAGCGGCCAGGCGGAGCGCATCGAGGCCGATTTCGTGATCGGGGCCGACGGCTTTCATGGCGTGTCGCGGCCAATGATCCCGGCGGAGGTGCGTCAGGATTTCCAGCGCATCTACCCGTTCGGCTGGTTCGGCATCCTGGTCGAGTCCGCCCCATCCTCGGATGAATTGATCTACGCCCAGCACGAGCGCGGCTTCGCCCTCGTCAGCACCCGGTCGTCCACGGTGCAGCGCCTGTACTTCCAGTGCGACCCGCACGACAAGGTCGAGGCCTGGTCGGACGACCGCATCTGGTCCGAGCTGCATGCGCGCCTCGAGCATCACGACGGCTGGAAGCTGAAGGAAGGCAGGATCTTCCAGAAGGGCATCATCGGCATGCGCAGTTTTGTCTGCGCGCCGATGCGCCACGGCCGACTGTTCCTGGCCGGCGACGCCGCCCACATCGTGCCGCCGACCGGCGCCAAGGGCATGAACCTGGCAATTTCCGACGTGCGGGTGCTCTCCAAGGCGCTGACCGCGTTCTACCAGGGAGAAGGCGAGGAAGGGCTGAACGGGTATTCGGAAGCCGCGTTGAAGCGCATCTGGCGCGCCGAATATTTCTCGTGGTGGATGACGCGCATGCTGCACACGTTTGATGATGCAACGCCCTTCGAGCGCCAGATCCAGCGCGCTGAACTCGACAATGTGGTGGCCTCGCGCGCCATGCGTACGGCGCTGGCGGAAAACTATGTGGGCGCGTTCTAAAAAAGGACGCAATCAGACCAGCTCATAGCGCGCCCGGTACGGACGAAACCCCACCCTGCGCTTGAAATCGCGCAGTCCCGGCTGCGCCCCAAGAAACGTGTCGTACATGAAGTAATCGACCTCGCGCTCTTCGATCAGGCGGCAGACGATCGACAACAGCAACAGGTACATGATGCCGTCCTGGTTCTTGTAGCCCATCAGCTGGTCGGTCGCGGCGAAGTTGCCGTAGCGCCCCATGCTGCAATAGGCGACCAGCCGGCCTGTCGCATCGAAGACGCCATGGCATTCGACATGGGATGCATCCTCGTAGGCGCTTCGTTTGACCCGGTAGGACTGGTCCATCGGCCGCCCCTGGCGCTGTTCGCAGGAGGTGTGGATGGCGTGGATCTCGTCGATATGCGCGTTGCGGTCGATGCGGCGCAGCTGGTAGCCGCGCGCGGCGGCCTTGCGGCTTTGCGGGCCGGCGTGGCCGCTGCGCCGCACCGTGTGCAAATAGCCGCCGGGATGGCCGCCGAAGGCGGTCAGGTCGATCAGGGCGATACCCATCGTCTTGTTGCGAAACATTTTGTAGCGCGCATGGGGACGGGTGAAGAGCGCATGGGCGTGGCGGATGCCCTCGGGGTTGCGCCCCTGCTCGAAGCGCAGCCGGACCACCGGCAGGCGCGCCAGCTCCAGCGCCAGGCGGGCATGCTCCATCAGTTTTGTTACCAGTTCGGGCGTTTCCATGGGTCCTCCTCATGACATGCCGTGGAGTGGATCGTCCTCGTGAAGTCTATGCAAGTCCTGCAAACGCCCTGCTGGGCGGGAAGCGGATCACCGCGTAAATCCGGGTAAAGCCCGGTGAAGAGGTTTGCTGCACCGGCGGCGCTCGTCATGTCGATGCACCTGTCAAGTCAGAGTCGCAAACAACTGAACAGTTCCGTTGCAAGGGATGATCTTGCGCAAATCGGGACAGATGGGGGGCGGGGCGGGAGGAAGAAGAGACGCGATGCCGCCGGGCGAACGACGCCCGGCACCTCGGAACAACATCAGAACAACATCAGAACGACATCGGCACCCGGACCATCAGGGTGACGTCCGGCGTATCCCGGGTCAGGCCGGCGCCGACGGCCACGCTCAGGGTTTTCTTGTCGGTCAGCCGATAGCTGTAGCCGATCAGCAAGGTGCCGAGCTGCATGCGCACCGAGCCCGGCACCGTACGGCCGGACTGCTTGGTGCGTGCCACCGAGTTGTGGTCGTAGCCGACGCTGAAGGACGCCTTGTCGTTCAGGGCCAGGCCCATGCCGAAGTTGAAGCCGATCACGCCGCCCGGGGCGATTTCGCCAAGCGACTCCTTCTCGCCGCCCAGCACCGTGCGCGAGACCTCGCGCTTGAAATTATGCAGGTAGCTGAAGCTGCCGAAGAACACGGCCGGGTCGGACGGGAACAGCCAGGTCAGGCTCGGTTGCAGCGAATAGAAGCCGGAGCCGGTAGGCAGTTCCAGCGGCAGGCCGCTGCCGGTGATGTTTTCGCCGATGCAGCGGCGCTGGCAATCGGTCGTCACTTCGAACGGGTCCTTGCCGGTACGCGACTTGAAGCGCAGGCCGCCGATGAAGTAGGGCATGTCGACGCCGCCGTCGTTGAGCTGGTAGCGTGCGGCCAGTTCGATGTCGCCCATGGCCCGGCCGCTGGTCTCGAACGCACGCTCGACGGCAGTGCCGGTGAAGACTTCGCGGCTGACGGTGGCGTCGCTGCGGTAAACGTAGGGCAGCTTGGCCTCGACCTCGATGCGGTTGGTCAGGCCGGTGCGCAGCGTGGCCGTGGCGGTGGTCGTGTTGCGCTTGACCTCGCGGACGTCGATCAGGCCGATGAGCAGGGCAGGAATGACCGTGTAGCCGACCAATGCCACGCGGTTGCTCGAAGAATAGCCGTACTGGATGGCCGGCTCGAAAACGTATTTGCCGCGCTGCGTCAGCACGCCCGGCTGCTCGAAAATCGGCGCGACCTCGCGCGGGCGGTTGTCGTTTGAAGGCGCGCGGCCGACGGCGGCGGTGTTGGTCGGCGCGGTCGGTGCGCTGGCCGGGCCGCCTACCGGTGCGGCGGGCGCGGCCGGCTGTTGGCCCGCGCCGCCGCCGCCGGTGCCGCGCGTGGCGCCGAGCGTTTCGTTCGACACCGCGCCGCCGGCCAGCACCGGCTCGGTTACGAGCGCCGGCGCGGCGGCGGGCGGCCGTTGCGGAGCGCTGCGCACGCTGCGCGTGTCACGTTCGAGTTCATCGATACGCGCGCGCTGCGAATCGAGCTGCTGGCGCATCGCCTTGACCTGTTCCACCAATTCCTCGACGGATTGTGCCTGCGCCGGCAAGGCACAGAACGCCGCGCTGACGGCAAGGGCGCCTACACATAACGCCGGGATTTTCCGCATACGTCTCTCCATGAAGGTGGGCCGTCAGCGGGGTGCCACGGCTGTTGACAAAGCATTATTCAGGCTTGCGCCAAAATTGAGCGCACGTAACATTCCGGCAGTGTTCACCGTGGCGTTGATGGAGGTCTGGTTCTTGATCATCTGGTCGTTCAGCGAGTTCTGGATGACGGTGCCGCCCAGCAGGTTCGATGCATTCCCGGCCAGGGTGCGCACGTCGCCGTTCTGGATCAGGCGCAATTCGCCCAGGGCGTCGCGCGAGATCGTGCCTTCGCCGCGCGCGAGCTTGCCGATGTCGCCCAGTTGCAGTTCGGTGCGCTCGACGACGGTGCCGTTGATGCTGACCAGGCGTTCGAGTCCCAGGCTGACGACCAGGCCGTCGGCGGTGAGGAAGCCGCCGCGCGCCTCGTCCAGGGTGGCGCGGTCGACCGCCCCGGCAGGGTCGAACACTTGGGTCGGCGCCGACCCGATCGGCCCGGCCGTGGCCAGTCCCGTCATCGACAGCAGCAGGACCGGCAGGAAAAATGGTGTCCGCATGGTATGTCCTTAAAAATCGCCGGGGCCGAATTTCGGCAACCCATAGGTACTTTCCAATGCGCGGCTGGCGCCTTCGCCGAGCGGCGCGCGCGGAGCGTTGCGCCAGTCGGCGGCGAGGTTGAAGCCAGGCTTTATGGGACTCTCGTGGATCACGAACAGGATCCGGTTGGCCCAGATCGATTCGAAGCGTTCGCGCGCCATCAGGCGCGTGCCGCGCGACGGGTCGCCCAGCAGAATGCGCCCATCCTCGGCACCCTTGACCACGACGAAGTGGTGGTAGCCATTGTCGGAAATGAGCACGATGGCCGGCAGCTTCGCTTCGATCAGTTTGTCGAGCGGCAGCTGGAAGCCGTTGGCCGTGAAGCCGCGGTTCTTCAGGAAGCGCTGCATGTCGAGCAGCGAAAAGCCCTCGCGCCGGATCTTTTGCTGGTCGCCGGTCGTGAACATTTCCTGGAAGGCCAGCTGTTCCGTGGTCGGGGTGTTGTAGTGGTGCGAGAGCAGCGTGGCCAGCGCGGCCGAGCCGCAGCTGAAGTCGTACTGCTGGCGCAGAGTGGCCTGGAAGCGCAAGTCCTTCATGCTCTTGACTGGCATGCTGCCGACGCGGATGCCGCTGGGCAGCGACAGCTCGGCAGCGCTGGCCTGCTGTGAACCAAGCAGCAGGGCGAGGGTGCAGACAAGCGTACCGGATTTCATTGGAACTGCAGGTTGATGACCGTGGCGTTCTGGATCAGCACGTTGGCGCCGCTGTTCTGGATCACCACCGGAATACCGGACATGTTGGCAAACGAGCCGGCGTCGATCGTGTTCGACCCGGTGTTCACGTTGGTGGCACTGTTGTTCGCCACGTCGCCGTTCAGTCTGGTGTCGTTGAGGACGGTGTCGGCGCGGCCGCGTTCGTGCTCGAGCTTGTCGAGGTCGACCGCCTGGATTTTGTCGCCACCGATGACAAGGGTGTTGCTGTTTTCGTGCGCCACGACGGGCGCGGCCTGCACCAGCTGTTCGAAGCCTTCCATGGCCGGCGCTTTCAGTTCGCTCGCGTCCAGCAGGACCGGCTCGGCTGCGCAGGCATGGCCGGACAGGGCAGCTGCCAGCGCCAGGGCGCAGGCATGGGGTAATCCGGGTAGTGCAAATCGCATGTTCATCGTGTCTCCCTGAATCCGGACACTGCCGCGCGGAGAAGGGCGCGGCAGTGTCCGTACTACGTCGCTACTGGATGCCTTCGTTCGGCTTATTGGCCGCCGACGTTCAGGTTGCTCTGGACGTTGACGCTCTGCTGGATCAGGGACGAGAAGCCGTTGTTCTGGCTGACGACCATGATGCCTGCTGCCGACTGGCCGACGTTGGTCATCGCGTTGGACATGTCGAACGCGCCGGCATTGACGGTGTTGGTGCCGCCGTTGCCGCTGGTCGCCGAGCCGCCGGCACCACCGGTGCCAGTGCCTGCGGTGTTCGAGCCGCTCGCGCCGCCCATGCCGCCGGTGCCTTCGCCACCCGAGCCGCCCGCGCCGCCGGTACCGGCAGTCGCCGCGCCCGAGGAGGTCGAACCGTTGGTGGCGCTGCCTGACGTGGCCGCACCGCCCGACGCACCTGCGCCGCCGGTGTTCGATGCCATGCCGGTCGAGCCGCCAGCACCGCCTGCGCCTGCTGCCGCGCCTGCGCCGCCGGTGCTGGTGCCGGCCGTGGCCGAACCGCCGGCGCCGCCCGAGCCGCTGGTGCCCGAACCTGCCGCGCCGCCGGTGCTCGACAGGGCGGCGCCTGCGCCGCCCGTGCCGCCGGTCGCCGTGCCGCCTGCCGCACCGCTACCGGCAGTGTTGGTGGCCATCGCGCCCGAACCTGCCGTGCCGCCATTGCCGCCGGCCGCGCCTGCGCCGCCTGCACCGCCTGCCGCGCCCGCACCACCGGCGCCGCCGGTGCCCGTGCCTGCCGTCGCGGTGTTGGTGCCGCCGGTCACGGTGCCGCCGGTGCTGCCCGAGGTGCCGCCGTCAGCCGCGCCGCTGGCCCCGCCGGTCGAATCCGGTGTCGATGCGCCGCTGCCGCTCGATGCCATGTTGCCGCTGCCGCCGGCGCCTGCACCGGACGAGTCGCCGGAGGACGTTGCGCCGCCCACGGTCACACCGCCGCCTGCCGCGCCGCTGCCGCCCGATGCGCCCGCGCCGCCCATGCCGCCTGCCGCACCGGCTGCGCCGTTGCCGCCCATGCCACCGGTTGCCGAACCGGTCGAACCACCCGCGCCGCCGTTGCCGGCGACCGAACGGCCCGCATTGCCGCCGTTGCCGCCCATGTTGCCGCCGGCTTCGCCGCCCCAGCCGCCGCTGCCGGCGCCGCTCGCGCCGCCAGCGCCACCCGTGCCGCCGCCGGCATTACCGCTCGAACCACCCGAGCCACCCGAGCCGCCCGCGCCGCCCGAAGCACCCGAGCCGCTCGACGCATTCGATGCCACGCCGCCCGCGCCGCCCGAACCGGCCGTCGCTGCGCCGGCCGTTGCGTTGCCCGTGCTTGCGCTACCGGTCGATGCATTCCCGCCGGTCGAGCCTGATGCTGCCTGGCCGCCGTTGCCGGCCGCACCCGCGCCGCCGTCGCCGCGTGCCGCCCCGCCCGTGCCGGCCGCACCTGCGCCGCCGGTCGCGCCGGCGCCGTTCGCATTGCCCATGTTGTTGGCGACGTTGCCGATGTTGCTGATCTGGTTGCCCGTGACCGTGCCGTTGAGCGTGCTGTTGGCGGTGGCGCTCGAGGTGTTGAAGGAGCTTGCAAAGGTCGAGGTCGAGGTGCCGCCGTTGTTGGCAGACGATGCGCCGGCGGCGCTGGCAGCAGCATCACCGGAACTGCGGTTCTGGCCCGAGCTGTCACGCGAGGAAGAATCGTTGCCCTGGTTCGAATTGTCCGCCGTATTGGTCGACGAATTGTTGCCCTGGTTCGAGTTGTCGCGGGACGAAGAATCGTTACCCTGGTTCGAGTTGTCAGCCGTGTTGGTCGACGAGTTGTTGCCTTGATTGGAATTGTCGGTGTTGACTGTACTCGTATTGGTCGAATTGTTGTCCGAACTTGCCGTGCCGCTATCGTTGGCGTTCACACCCGGACCCGTCTGGGTCACGGTGGTGGAGGAATCTGTGGTTGGGTCCGTCGTTTGCGCTTGGGCGTGGGCAGTCAGGCCGAAAGCGAGCGACAAGGCAGTAACGAGCAAGGTCTTGTTCATGCAAATTCCCCTAAGGTGTATGGTTGAGTTCGGCTGGCGGTCGTACCAGCTGAATCCTTTCCTATGCAAGAGGGATGCCAGGGCAAATTTAAGTTGCTCAAACCATTGATAAATAAGCAAAATAAAACATGAAATCAATGAAATTGCGTATTTGCATTGTTGCTAGGAATTTAACGACGTGCGTGTGTACCGGATCTGGAACATTTGTGTAACGTTTGGCAGAGTCAGGGGCGGACACTGTGCCCTTGAGCTGACCCAGCCGTATGGCATGGAAACGGGGCCGATCGCTGGAAAGCAGCCCGGGTGCTGGCTCGGGGCGTCAGACGACGCCTGCGGAAGGCGTTGGGAATCTTGTGCCTGAGCTGGGCTGTAAAACGGCGGGCGTGGAGAGGCGGCGGGCTGATGCAGGGGTGGTTCGAACGGGTGTGCTACCGCACGGTCTCAGCCACGCATCCCGTGCTTGGCCAGCAGGCGGTACATGGTCGTACGCGAGACGCCGAGATCGCGCGCGGCGCGGCTGACGTTCTGGCCGGTACGGTCGAGGCAGGCGCGGATCGCGAGGCGCTCCGAGCTGCAGCGCGCGTCGTCGAGCACCGCGTCGATCGGCGGCGAGGGCATGACGAGGTCGAGGTCGTCCGGCTCGATCCATCTGCCGTCGGCCATGACCATGGCCCGCCGTACGCGGTTGATCAGTTCGCGCACATTGCCCGGCCAGTCGTGCGCCGCGATTGCCTCGACGGCTTTGCTGCTGAAGCCTTTCAGGCGCGGCGACTTGTCGGCGGAGTACAGGTGGAAGAAGTGCTCGGCCAGTTCGACCAGGTCGTCGCGCCGCTCGCGCAGCGCCGGCACCGTCACCGGCAACACCGACAGCCGGTAGTACAAGTCTTCACGGAAATCCCCGCGCGCCACTGCCTGCTGCAGGTTGACGTGCGAGGCGGAAATGACACGGACGTCTACCGGAATGGCGCGCGTGGACCCGAGGCGGATGATGGTTCTGTCTTGCAGGAAGCGCAGCAGGTTGGCCTGCAGGTCTTTCGGCAGGTCGCCGATCTCATCGAGAAACAGGGTGCCGCCATTGGCCGACTCGATCAGGCCGACCTTGTCGCGCGCAGCACCCGTGAATGCGCCGCGCTCGTAGCCGAACAGTTCGGAGTGGATCAGGTTGGGCGCGATTGCGCCGCAATTGATCGGCACCATCGGGCCGGTCGAACGCAGCGACTGACGGTGGATGGCCTGGGCGGTGAGTTCCTTGCCGCTGCCGCTTTCGCCCCAGATCAGCACCGGGGCGTCGACCTTGGCCATGCGTTCCACCTGGCTGCGCAGGCGCAGCATGGCGTCGCAGCTGCCGATCAGGGCCGAGGGCGAGGTGCCGGGACGCGGGCGGGGGCGGCGCAGCAGCGCGTGTCCGTGCACATGGCCAAGCGTGTGCACCAGGCGCCGCGTGTCGAGCGGCAAGGTGTGATAGTCGCACAGGTAGTCGGCCACCAGGTCGCGCCAGGTGGGCGCCCCGATGGCTTCCGCACGAAACACGCCGACCCACTGGATATGACTGTGCTGGCGCAGGAAGCGCTCGACCTCCAGGTGCGGCTGCGAACCGATTACGTGCATCAGCAACCCGACCAGGTAGGCATCCTGGCGCAACGCCGAACGCGCCTCGTCGATGCTGCGCACGGTGCTGACCTGCCAGCTGGGCATGTCCGCGCGCAAGACATCGATCGCGCCGAGGTCACCGGGTGAGATGCAGAGTAGTCGTTTCGGAACCATCCATCCCCCTAGATTGCGCGGCATCCATGGAGCAGGCGCTTGCTGGCTTCGCCCGGAATCCTGTAACTGCGGGTAAGCATACTGCATTATTCTGTTGTACGGCCGACAATTGAAGTCGCCGTGTTTCGTTACCAACTCGACAATACACAGGGCTTGACGGCGCGCCCTCCCTAGGGCATGCCGAGGAGATCGGCGCGCGGATAGCCCCATCGCGGCACGTTTCGCGGGCAGGGTTGGACTGTATTCGAGCCGATCGGCAAGGTCGAGAAATTCGCTGCGCCGGACGGGCCGAAGCGCACGTCGGTGGCGCCGCCATTGGCCAGCGATGGTGCGCGCGCAAAGCGCAGCCAGGCATCGAAACGGCAATCGCTGCGCCGCGCGCGCAAGGCTGTCACCGAACCGCGTTCGTCCCAGGCCCAGGCCACGGCGCCCGGCCCCGGCGCCACGCGCACCCCGCCGATGGCCGGCGGGCAGGAAGAGGGAGGCGCGATGCCGGGCGCCAGGCTCAGCACGCCGCGGCGGATACTGTAAGCGTCAGGCCCGTCGCGCGTAATGGCAATCGCGCCCCAGCACAGGGGATTGGCGGGAAAGGCCGACAGCGGCAGGTCGAGGATGAGCGCGCCCGGGTCGCTCTGGCGCAGCGCGGCAGTCAGCTCGCCGCGTGCGCGCTCGGCCATCTCCCCTTGCAGCAGCACGAAGCAGGCGGTCAGCGCCACGCCGGCCAGCAAGGCGGCACGCTCGCCCAGGCCGCGCGTCAGCACCAGCGCCAGCGCCCAGAGCGCCGCCAGGCCCAGGAACGAGCCCCATTGCAGAAATCCAGTCAGCGTGAACAGCGCCGGCACCACCAGCAGCACTCCCAGCAACAGGCGGCGCCAGGTCCGGCTGGCGACATGCGCGGCCAGCGGCGTGCCCAGCGCCAGCCAGAACACGGGTTCGACGATGAAGACCATGTCGCCGTAATACCAGCGCGCGTCAAACGGCGCGAACGGGTGGATGCCGTACACGTTGAGCGCGTCCATGCCGAAGTGCAGCAGCAGCCCGAGCACCGTCGCCGCTCCCAGGCCGCGGCGCGCGGACGGATCGGTGCGCAGCAGGGCGCGCGCCGCCGGCCAGGACAGCCACAGCGCGGCCAGCAGCAGCAGCGCCTGCGGCAGCGCGTACAGGAGCGTATGCGTGTGGCCGCGGTGGTGCAGCAGGTAGCCGAGTGGGGCCGGCGCCAGGGAGGTGAGGACCAGGTCGAGGTCGGGGAAATTGCTGGCCAGGGCGGCGCTTGTCAGGAGCAGGCGCCGGCGCGTGCTGGACTTGGCGGGATCGGCTTCGCGCGGCAGCAGCCGATGGGTGAGTTCGCCAAGCGCGAGGCCGACGAGCGAGTGGGTAAGGTTATCCATGGTGCAATACTAGCACCGGTCCCGGGGTGTAGCGGTCTGAACACAAACTCGTGGTTTCAAACTGTCAAGCTCAAATTTTTGATTTTGGTCAAGGAATTACCAGCTTCTCATGCGCGCTGCATGGAATCATCCGCCAGGCGAGTTCTTTGTCGACAATTACTTGCTGTCAGTTTAGTCTGGTTCTTTTCGCAACAATCAGGCTTTCCATGCATACGCTGAGCCGTGCCATCCTTCCCACCTTGCTGTCGCTGGGACTGTCCGCTGCAGCCCACGCCGCCGACTTCAAGCCCTGCGACGATGCCGCTTCCCACGCCGCATTGAACGGCAGCCTGTGCGCGATCGAGCAGGTCCCGGCGGACCCCTCGGACGCGGCCGGGGCCAGCGGCGAGGTGTCGCTGTTCGTGCGCACGTTTCCGGCGGCGCCGGGGCCGCATCGGGGCCGCGTGTGGTTGATCGCCGGCGGCCCGGGCGAGCCGGGCGCGTCGTTCTACGGCCTGCTGCCGAAGCTGCGCGACACCTTTCCAGGCTTTGAACTCGTCATGCCCGACCACCGCGGCACCGGCTTTTCGACGCGCATGTGCACGCCGGAAGAGACGCCGGCGTCGCCCGGCGGCACGGCGCTCGCGGGCGCGGAATGGGGCAGCTGCTTCGCCCGCCTGAACGCCAATCCCGCCTTCACGCGCCAGTTCTCGCAGACGAATGCGGCGCACGACCTGAAACGCCTGCTCGAACGCGCGTCGCGCCGGGGCAAGACCTTTGTCTACGGCGTCTCCTATGGCACCCAACTGGTGCTGCGCACGGTGGCGCTGGGCGCGCCGCACATCGACGGCGTGATCCTCGATTCGCTGGTGTCGCTGCAGGACGACGAGAAGGCCGACCTGAGCCGCCGTTCGCTGGTGACGGACGCCATCGGCCGCCAGATCCTGACAGCCTGCGATGGCAGCGCGCGTTGCAGCGCCGCCATGGGCGAGCCGGTCGAAGCGATCTACCGCCGGGTCCTCGCGCGCGCTGCGCATGAACCGCAACTTCTGGGCGCGGTCCCGGGCGGCGATCCGAAGCGTTTCTTTGGCGCGCTGCTCGACGTGCCAAGCGCGGCCTGGCAGATTCCCTACCTGATCAAGGAGCTCGACGCCGGCAAAAGCGAGCGCATGAAGGCCGTGCTGGCAGAGGTGGAGAAGGAGATGGCAACACTCGGGTCTTTCCCGCAATCGCCGCCGTCGATGCCGCTCGTCATTCTGATCAGCGGTTCGGAAAACAACCTGCGCCCTGGCCGCAGCGCGCAGGACGTGGTGGACGAGGAAGCGAGCCTGCTGTTCTCGAGCAGCATCCCGGGCCACTTGGTCAATACGCCGTTCCCGCTCTACAAACGCGACGCCCTGTTTGCGCGCCTGCCGCAGCGGCTACCACCGACGCTCGTCATCCACGGCGACCGTGACGGCAAGACGCCCTACGACGCGGCGCTGCGCCACATCGAGGCGCTGCGCAAGCTGGGACCGGTACAGCTGTACACGGCGCGCATGGGTGGGCATTTCGTGCTGTGGTCGGACACCACCTGCGCCGTTACCGAAGTGCGCAGGTTCGTGCTCGGTACTGACGAGGGCAAGCGCTGCGTCGGCGTACCGACGGCTCACTGAGCGGCCGCCTTACATCGTCGGGCCGCGCCCGGTGCCTTCTTCTTTCTCGATGCGCTCCTGGCAGGGCACGCAGGTCTGCACCGTCGGCGTGGCCAGCAGGCGCTGTTCGGGGATCTCGCAGCCGCAGGACATGCAGATGCCATAGCCGCCGGATTCGAGGCGGCCGATGGCCGCGTCGATCTCGTGCAGCAAGGCCGTTTCGTGTTCGGTGAAGTGTTCCTCGTCGTGGGCGATCATTTCCGCAGTCGGCCCGTCGTCGTTCTGGGTCTGGTGGGCGCGCGGCGAGATGACGGGCGGCTCGTCGCCATCGGCGTCCTGGTCGGTATGGGCGCGCACGGTGGCAAGCGCGGCTTCGCGGCTGTCATTCAGGCGCTTGGCAATGTCTTCGTGGAGCGATTGCGAGATGGGCATGCGGTTTCCTGGTGTGGGAGTGCGAATGTTTTAAAAAGACGGTCTGGAAGGACTCTAGCCGATTACGGCGCAGGCGCGCGCCGGATTGGGCGGCGCTCCGTTCCCTGCCGTCCTGTAAAGATTGTCCGTCCCGACTCTTCCATGTTAGATTCGCCCCGGCACTTTGCCGAACGATAACCAGAAGAGACACCATGCCGATTTCCTCCCAACGCAGCCTGCGCGCCGCCGTCGCCACCCTGTTCGTTCCGCTCGCGCTGGCCGCCGCCGTTCTCCCCGACGCGGCCATGGCGGCGACGGCCGCAAAAACCGCCGCCGCCAAGCCGAACGCCGCCTTCGACGCCTGGGCCGAGCGCTTCGCCAACGACTGGGTGCGCATGAACCCGCAGCTGGCCAGCAGCACCCAGTACTTCAGCGGCGCCGAACAGGCCGTCCTCGACCGCCAGTTGACCCCGCAAACGCCGGCCCAGCGCAAGAAAATGGTCGTTCAGGCCCGTGACGGGCTCAAGAGCCTCGACAAGTGGATCGCCGGTCCGCTGGACGACACCCAGAAGATCTCGGCCTCCGTGATGCGCTGGTCGCTCTCGAACGTGATCGCGAACGAGCCCTTTGAAGATTTTAATTTCGTCTTCTCGCAGTTCGGCGGCCCGCAGGTCGGCCTGGTCAACTACATGACCCAGACCCACCCGATGCGCAGCGCCGCCGACGTCGACAGCTGGCTGGCGCGCCTGGAGCAGGTCGGCACGCGCATGGACGAAGCATTGGCGCGCGCTCGCGGCGCGACCGAGCGCAAACTGATTCCACCGCGCTTCATCCTCGAGCGCGCCCAGTTCCAGGTCGACACCTTCCTGAAAGCCGCCGCGCCGCAGAACGTGCTGGTCGCTTCGCTCGAGAAACGCAGCGCCGAGCTGAAGGACCTGGCACCGGAAGCGCGCAGCGCCGCCATCGCACGCGCCACGCGCATCGTCGAGGAGAAGATCCGCCCGGCCTATATCCGCGTCCAGGGCTTCATGGCCGGGCTGCATCCGAACACCAACGACACGGCCGGCATTTCACGCCTGCAGAACGGCGGCGCGGCCTACAACCGGGCGATCGCCAACTTCACCAGCACCACCTTGACAAGCGAGGAGATCCACGCGATCGGCCTGCGCGAAGTGGCGCGCCTGGAGGGCGAGATGGACAAACACCTGCGCGCGCTCGGCTTCAATGAAGGCAGCATCGAGGTGCGCATGAAGGCGCTTGATGCGACCTTCCAGCCCAAGGGAGAAGGCGACCCGCGCCCGGCGATCCTGGCGCAGTACAAGGAGATGGTCAAGGATGCGCAGGCACGCAGCGCGTCGCTCTTCAACCTGAAGCCGCGCGCGCCGGTCGACGTGCTGCGCGAGCCGCCGCTGACCGAAGCCTCGGCCGCCGCCCACTACAGCCTGCCGGCGCCGGATGGCAGCCGTCCGGGCGTGTTCTGGGTGCCGATGCGCGGACCGAAGTTCGACATGATCCGCATGCGCAGCCTGTCGTACCACGAGGCGGTGCCGGGCCACCACTTCCAGCTGGCGATCCAGCAGGAGCTGGCCGGCATCCCGAAATACCGCAGCGCCCGTATCTTCAGCGGCGGCAGCGCCCACAGCGAAGGCTGGGCGCTGTACACCGAACGCCTGGCGGTCGAGCAGGGCTGGTACGAAGGCGACGTCCCCGGCCTGCTCGGGGCGCTTGGCTCCGAACTGTTCCGCGCGCGCCGGCTGGTGGTCGACACGGGTCTCCACACCAAAGGCTGGACGCGCCAGCAGGCGGTCGACTACGGCATCAACGTCGAGGAAGTCGACCGCTACGTGGTCTGGCCGGGCCAGGCCACGGCCTACATGATCGGCATGCTGCGCATCGTCGAACTGCGCGACAAGGCGAAGGCGGAACTGGGCGCGAAGTTCTCGCTGCCGCTCTTCCACGACATGGTGCTCGGCGCCGGCTCGGTGCCGCTCGATGTGCTGGCGCAGCTGGTGGACGGGTGGATTGCGAAAGAAAAGGCGAAGGCGTAAAGTAGCGAACGATCCGGCCCCGCGCCGGATCCCACGAAGTGTTTTCTCGGGAGCACACCATGGAAACCCAGGAACTCCACCGCGGCCGCCTGATCGACCACATCCAGCTGGTCGTGCGGGACCTGCCCGCATCCCGTGCCTTCTACACAGCCATCTTCGAGGTCTTGCAGATGCCCCTGGGGGGCAGCGGCGACGACTATTTCTGGTACGACGAACTGTTCGTCTCCAGCGCCGACAGCGAGGCGGCCCAAGGAAAATTGACGGGGCGCCAGCATCTCGCCTTCCAGGCCGCCGACCGCGCGATGATCGAGGCCTTCCACAAGGCGGCACTGGCGGCCGGTGGCAAGGATAACGGTAGCCCCGGGGAACGTTCTTACCATCCCGGCTATTACGCCGCCTTCGTGCTCGACCCCGATGGCAACAACATCGAAGCCGTCTTCCACGGCGAGGCCAGACGCAGCGCTCCCTCGGTAACAGTCACTTTCTAAACTGAAACAAACGAACTGAAACAATCTGTCTCAGTTCATCGGGCTGCAGGCGCTGCAGCTGGCCTTGATGGCGCCGAGGCTGATCGGCACGGTGGCGGCAATGGGAATGCCCTGGCCCATCGGGATAGGAGGGTGAACTGGGTGTCCTGATGATAGAGCGTCGCGCCGGGCGATCCCATCGTTCCGGATAATCGCTATCGGCAATGTTCAATGGGTTGGTGCAAGTGCGCACCGGCACCCGTGTAGACGTGGTTCCGGTCCGGGCGGATTGTCCAATTGTGCGCGCCTCTACCCATGCTAGATTCTGAACACCGCACCCCAAAGGAGGGCACATGCTCGGCCTGTCGGCGTTGGATCTGGCGTGCGTCCAGTTCGCGTTCACGATGTCCTTTCACATCCTGTTCCCGGCGGTGACGATCGGCCTGGCGAGCTACCTGGCCGTGCTCGAATTGTCCTGGTTGCGCACCAAGCGCCAGGTGTACGTCGACCTGTACCACTTCTGGCTGAAGATCTTCGCCGTCATGTTCGGCATGGGCGTGGTCTCGGGCATCGTGATGGCTTACCAGATCGGCACCAACTGGAGCTACATGTCCGAGTTCGCCGGTTCCATCCTCGGCCCGGTGCTGGCCTACGAGGTGCTGACCGCTTTCTTCCTGGAAGCGGGCTTCCTCGGCGTGATGCTGTTCGGCTGGACCCGGGTCGGCCCCGGCCTGCATTTTCTTGCCACCAGCATGGTGGCGGTCGGCACGCTCATTTCCGCCACCTGGATCCTGGCCGCCAACAGCTGGATGCAGACGCCGCAAGGCTACGCCATCGAAGGCAACCGCATGGTGCCGGCCGACTGGCTGGCGATCGTCTTCAATCCCTCGTTTCCGTACCGGCTGCTGCACATGGTGGCCGCCGCCTACCTGACGACGGCGCTGATTGTCGGCGCCACCGGCGCCTGGCAACTGCTGCGCGGCAGGGACAATCCGGCGGTGCGCAAGATGCTCTCGATGGCGATGTGGATGATCCTGCTGGTCGCGCCCATCCAGGCCGTGATCGGCGACTTCCATGGGCTCAATACCGCCAAATACCAGCCGGCCAAGCTGGCCGCGATGGAAGGGCACTGGCAGAACGAGCCGGGCGAAGCCGTGCCGCTGCTGTTGTTCGGTATCCCCGACATGGAGGCCGAGCAGACCCGCTACGCGGTCGGCATCCCGCACCTTGGCAGCCTGATCCTGACCCATTCCTGGAGCGGGCAGATCCCCAGCCTGAAAGAATTCGCACGCGAGGACCGCCCGAATTCCCTGATTGTGTTCTGGAGCTTCCGCCTGATGGTGGGACTGGGCATGCTCATGATCGCACTCGGCGCCTGGAGTTTGCTGCTGCGAAGGCGGGGCCGCATCTTCACCTCCAGGCCTTTTCTGCGCACCGCCCTGTGGATGGGGCCGGCGGGACTGGTCGCCATCCTGGCCGGCTGGGTGACGACCGAAGTGGGGCGCCAGCCCTGGGTGGTGTACGGCGTTCTGCGTACCGCCGATGCCGTCTCGCCGCATGGCGCCCCGGCGCTGGCGCTCACGCTCGGCATCTTCGTCGTGTCCTATTTCTTCGTGTTCGGCGCCGGCACGGTCTACGTCCTGCGCATGATGAAGAAGGGGCCGCAGGCCTTCGAGCTGCACCGGGCCACCGAAGGCGGACCGGGCGAAGTGCGCACCCCTATGCGGCCGATGTCGGCGGCCGACGTCGGCAACGACGACGATGGCACCGGGGGCGGCATGGACCCGGGCCCGAAAGGAGGGTGAGATGGGCATCGACACCTCGGTCATCTGGGCCGTGATCATTTATTTCTCCGTATTCATGTATGTGCTGCTCGACGGCTTCGACCTCGGCATCGGCATGCTGTTTCCGTTTGTCAAAGGCAAGCGCGAACGCGACACCATGATGAACACCGTCGCGCCGGTCTGGGACGGCAACGAAACCTGGCTGGTGCTGGGCGGCGAGGGATTGCTGGCGGCGTTCCCGGTGGCGTATTCGATCATCCTGTCCGGGCTGTATTTACCGCTGATCTTCATGCTGGTCGGCCTGGTATTTCGCGGCGTGGCGTTCGAATTCAGGTTCAAGGCCAAGGAAGGCGGACGCCACCTGTGGGACAAGGCCTTCATCGGCGGCTCGGTGGTCGCCGCCTTCTTTCAGGGTGTCTCGCTTGGCGCTTTTCTCGACGGCATCGCGGTGTCGGGACGCAGCTATGCGGGCGGTGTGCTCGACTGGGTCGCGCCGTTTCCGCTGCTGGCCGGTGTCGGCGTCATGATCGCCTACACGCTGCTGGGCAGCACCTGGCTGATCATGAAGACCGAGGGCGAGCTGCACAAACGCATGGTGCAGGTGGCGCGCCCGTTCGCGCTGATGCTGCTCGGGGCCGATGTCGTGGTCAGCATCTGGACACCGCTGCGCGACCCGTTTGTCGCCGACCGCTGGTTCACCTTCCCGAATATCGTGCTCCTGGCGCCGGTGCCGGTGCTGGTGCTGCTGTTCATGGCGATCCTGCTGCGCTCCCTCCAGCGCGATCCGCACCGCTGGCCTTTCGTCGCCGCACTGGCGCTGGTCTTCCTCGGCTACACCGGCATGGCGATCAGCATCTGGCCGCACATCGTGCCGCCTTTTATCACGATCTGGGAAGCGGCGTCGCCCCCGAGCAGCCAGGGCTTCGCTCTGGTCGGCACCCTGTTCATCCTGCCCATCATCCTGATGTACACGGTCTGGTCGTACTGGGTTTTCCGCGGCAAGGTAAAAGCGGACGCGGGGTATCACTGATGAAGAAGCCCTGGCTGAGGCGCCTGGGCTGGCTCGGCGCGCTGTGGGCGGGCGGGGTGCTTGCCCTCTATCTTCTTGCCGGCATGATCCGTATAATCATGCATGCAGCCGGCATGCGGTAATCGGCGGCGGCGGCACGCTCCGGCGCGCAGGGGAGCCTAGGCTGGCCCCGCAGGTTCAACTGTGCGCGTGTTTTAGTAGAGGAAAGCTTACACTTTCGATGAAGATTTATTAACGGAGCGACACCAGTGTCCATGCAGTCCGCAGCACCCCCGATTGACCAAGGCGCGGCGCCCGGCGCCGCCCGCGCCGGCATCCCCGGCGCCGCCGCGGTGGCACTGCCGCTGGCGGCCGAAGACCAGGCAAGAAGCGACCTCTACGCCCTGGCGGCCAGTTTGCTGCTGGCGCCGCCCGATGCGGCCCTGCTGGCCGGCCTCGCGGCAGCCGATCCGATCAAATCGAACGGCAGCGAGCATGCCCTGGCCGATGCCTGGGAAAACCTGGTGCTCGCGTCAAGCGTGATGGATGCCAGTGCGGTGTCCGAAGAATTCGACCTGCTCTTCATCAGCAGCGGTACGCCCGTGGTCAATCCATACGGCTCACTCTACCTGTCGGGCTTCATGAACGATACGCCGCTGGCCGAACTGCGCGCCGACTTGGCGCGCTTCGGCGTCGGCCGCGTGCGCGGCGTGTTCGAGTCCGAAGACCACCTGGGCGCGCTGTGCGAAACCATGCGCGTGCTGATCGCCGGGGGCGCCGGCATCCGGCGCCAGCCGCTGGGTGAACAAAAAGCTTTTTTCGAGGCGCGCATCGCGCCCTGGTATGCGCGCTGCCTCTCGGACCTGCGCAATGCCGAAGGCGCCAATTTCTACCGGCTGATCGCGGCCTTCGTGACCGCGCTGCTGGCGATCGAAGCCGAAGCTTTTGCTGTCGAGGACGGCTTCGATGTCTAACTGTAGCGAGGGAAATGCAATGAACATCGAGCACGAACAAGGCAAGCCGGTGGAGCCGATTCCGGATCCGTCACGCCGCAATTTCCTGAGGGTCGCGCCCCTGGGTGCGCTGGCGGCGGTCGCCGCGGGCGCCGAAGCCAAGCCCGAGATCGCACCAGCCGAGGCAGCGAAACCCGAGCTCAAGCGGGGCTACCACGAGACCGATCACATTCGTCGTTACTACCAAACCGCCGCCTACTGGTGAGCGTACCCGGAGACCAGTCATGTCTTTAGTAAAGAGTTCCAACGACAAGGGCGTCAAGCGGCGCAAGTTCCTTGTAGGCGCAGGCGTTGCCGCAGGTGCTGGCGCCATTGCCCGCACCTTGCCGCTGAACGTCATCGAGCCGGCGCAGGCCGCCAATGCCGCGGCCGAGCCGGTCAAGACCGAACTGAAACGCACAGTCTGCACCCACTGCTCGGTCGGTTGCTCGGTCGACGCCATCGTCAGCAACGGCGTCTGGGTGCGCCAGGAGGCGGCCTTCGATTCGCCGATCAACATGGGCGCCCACTGCGCCAAGGGTGCCTCGGTGCGCGAGCACGGCTTCGGCGAGCACCGCCTGCGCTACCCGATGAAGCTGGTGAACGGCAAGTACACGCGCATTTCCTGGGATACGGCGATCAACGAGATCGGCGACAAGATGCTGCAGATGCGCCAGCAATCCGGTCCCGACTCGGTCATGCTCATCGGCAGCTCGAAGCACAACAACGAGCAAGCCTATTTGCTGCGCAAGTTTGCGGCCTTCTGGGGCTCGAACAACTGCGACCACCAGGCGCGTATCTGCCACTCGACCACCGTCGCCGGCGTAGCCCAGACCTTCGGCTACGGCGCGATGACGAATTCGTTCAACGACCTTCACTACACGAAGGCCGTGATGTTCATCGGCTCGAATCCGGCCGAAGCGCACCCGATTTCGATGCTGCACTTCCTGCACGCCAAGGAGCTGGGCGCGAAGATGATCGTGGTCGACCCGCGCTTTACCCGCACGGCGCGCTTCGCGGACCACTTTGTGCGCGTGCGTCCCGGCACCGACATTCCCCTGGTCTGGGGCATGCTCTGGCATATCTTCAATAACGGCTGGGAAGACAAGGAATACATCGCTGCCCGCACCTACGGCATGGACGAGGTGCGCAAGGAAGTGGCGAAATGGACCCCGGACAAGGTCTCCGACATCACCGGCGTGCCGGAAGCTTCGGTGCGCATGGCCGCCGAGATGCTGGCCAAGAACAAGCCGTCGTCCGTGGTCTGGTGCATGGGCATCACCCAGCACCACGTCGGCACCGCCAACGTGCGTGCGCTGTCGATCCTGCAGCTGGCGCTGGGCAATATCGGCGTGCCTGGCGGCGGCGCCAACATCTACCGTGGCCACGACAACGTGCAGGGCGCGACCGACGTCGGCCCGAACGGCGACTCGCTGCCAGGCTACTACGGCCTGGCCGAAGGCGCCTGGAAGCACTTCGGGAGCGTCTGGGGCGTCGACTACAACTGGATGCTGTCGCGCTTCGGCTCGAAAGAGCTGATGGAGAAGCCCGGCATTACCGTCTCGCGCTGGTTCGACGCCGTCAACGAAGACAACCAGTACGTCGATCAGCCCACCAACCTGAAAGCCGTCTTCTACTGGGGCCACGCGCCGAACAGCCAGACCCGCCTGCCCGAGATGAAGGCGGCCATGCAAAAGCTCGACATGCTGGTCGTGGTCGACCCGTATCCGAGCATGACGGCCGCCATGCACGGCCGCACCGACGGCGTCTACCTGCTGCCGGCGGCCTCGCAGTTCGAGACCCATGGTTCGTGCACCTCGTCGAACCGTTCGATCCAGTGGCGCGAGAAAGTGATCGATCCCCTGTTCGAGTGCAAGACCGACCACGAAATCATGTACCTGTTCGCCAAGAAGCTCGGTTTCCATAACGAGCTGTGCAAGAACATCAAGGTCGTCCTGAACGAGCCGGTCATCGAAGACATCCTGCGCGAGATCAACCGTTCATGCTGGACCATCGGCTACACCGGCTGCTCGCCTGAGCGCCTGAAGCTCCACATGGAGAACAAGCACACCTTCAACCCGACCACCATGCGCGCCGAGTCCGGTCCCTGCAAGGGCGACTACTACGGCCTGCCGTGGCCGTGCTGGGGCACGCCGGAAATGAAACACCCGGGCACCCCGATCTTGTACGACATCAACAAGACAGTGGCCGAGGGCGGCCTGCCTTTCCGCGCCAACTGGGGCGTGGAATACAACGGCCAGACCCTGCTGGCGGCCGACGGCTCGACCAACAAGGGTTCCGAACTCGATACCGGCTATCCGGAGTTCGATCACGTCTTCCTCAAGAAACTGGGTTGGTGGGCCGAACTCACGCCCCAGGAACAGGCGATGGCCGAGGGCAAGAACTGGAAGACCGACAATTCGGGCGGCATCATCCGGGTCGTCATCGCGCATGGCTGCGCGCCGTTCGGCAATGCGCGCGCGCGCTGTAATGTCTGGAACTTCCCGGACCCGATCCCGACCCACCGCGAGCCGTTGCTGTCGCCGCGGCGCGACCTGGTCGCCAAGTACCCGACCTACGACGACAAGGCCAACTTCCTGCGCCTGCCGACGCTGTACAAGTCGGTGCAGGACGTGGACTTCTCGAAGGACTTCCCGATGATCATGACCTCGGGGCGCCTGGTCGAGTACGAGGGCGGCGGCGAGGAAACCCGCTCCAACCCATGGCTGGCCGAGTTGCAGCAGAACATGTTCGTCGAAGTCAATCCGCAGGATGCGGTCCAGTCCAGCATCCGGATCGGCGACTACGTCTGGGTCGAGACCCCGACCGGGGCACGCATGAAAATGATGGCGATGGTGACCGAACGCGTGCCGGTGGGCATGGTGTGGGCACCGTTCCACTTCGGCGGCTGGTGGATGGGCGAGGATCTCGAGCGCCACTACCCCGAGGATGGCGCCCCGACCGTGCGCGGCGAAGCAATCAACACCGGCTGGACCTACGGCTACGACGCGGTCACGATGATGCAGGAAACCAAGGTATCGCTGTGCCGCATCGTGCGCGCCTGACGGACCTGAACAGGAGACGAACATGTCCGCAAGGATGAAATTTATTTGCGATACCGAGCGTTGCATCGACTGCAACGGCTGCGTTACCGCATGCAAGAACGAAAACGAAACACCCTGGGGCGTGAACCGGCGCCGGGTCGTCACCATCAACGACGGCGTGCCGGGCGAACGCTCGGTCTCGATCGCCTGCATGCATTGCACCGACGCGCCTTGCCTGGACGTGTGCCCGACCAACTGTATCTATCACACCGAAGACGGAATCGTCCTGCACAGCAAGGACCAATGCATCGGCTGCGGCTATTGTTCCTACGCTTGCCCGTTCGGCGCCCCGCAGTTTCCGGAGACTGGCCTGTTCAACCACCGCGGCAAGATGGACAAGTGCACCTTCTGCGCGGGCGGACCGGAACCGGACACGTCGGAAGCCGAATTCAAGAAATACGGCCGCAACCGCATCGCCGAAGGCAAGCTGCCGGCCTGCGCCGAGATGTGCGGCACGAAGGCGCTGCTCGCTGGAGAAGCGAACCTGATCGCCGACATCTACCGCCAGCGCGTCGAGACGCGCGGCTATGGCCCGGAGTTGTGGGGCTGGAAGATCGCCTATGGTCCGAACAAGCGCGGCGGCCCGAGGAAGGCGACCGGCGACCTGCCACGCCAAAACCAGAAGATCGGCGACAGCCAGAACATTCCTGGAAAGCTACCGACATGAAAACATGCAAACTGATCGCGGCCTTGCCGCTGGCGCTGGCCCTGTCCGGCTGCCTGGAAGTCGAACAACACCCGGCCTGGATCCGTGGCGAGTACGCGGGCAAGGAAGATCCGCGCCACTTCCAGACGCTGTTCCATAACGACAAGCTCTCCTGGCATGCCGCGATCACCAATCGCGCCAACCAGCAGAACGAGTACAACCGCGCCAACCCCTAGGAGCCTGCCATGTCGATGCGAGCGAACCTGATTGCCTTGCGCGTCATCCTTGGCCTGCTGTGCGCGCTGGTACTGTCGCCGGGCTGGGCGGCGGTGCCGAACAAGGATGCCAAGCCCGCCTACGCGGAAGAGCAGACGATGCTGCAGATCGAGGCCGATTCGAACGTAGGCGAGCCCGGTCTGGGTTCGGCCGCCTCGGGCCGGGTCCACATGGACCGCCACTTCCTCGGCCAGTACGGTACGACCGAGGCGAACGTCATCGTCCAGCGCGGCGGCAATACCTGGCGCCTGCTGCGCAACGGGCCGATCGCCACCATCACCGGCATCGTTCTGCTGGCCGTGCCGTTCCTGATCTTCGTGTTTTACCGCGCCTTCAGGCCGCCTGCACTGCCGGTCTCGGGCCGGCGCCTCCACCGCTTCAACAGCTGGGAGCGCGGCGTACACTGGGCTACCGCGTATTCCTTTATCGCGCTGGCGATCACGGGCATCCTCATCATGTTCGGCAAGGTCATCATGCTGCCGTGGATGGGGCATGCGCTGTTTTCCTGGTTCGCGATCATTTCGAAATACGTGCACAACGTTGTCGGGCCGCTGTTTGTCCTGTGCTCGATCCTGATGTTCTTCACTTTCCTGAAGCGTAATTTCTTCAACCGCATCGACTGGCAGTGGGTCAAGCAGGGCGGGGGACTGACCTCGCACAAGCATGTTCCCGCAGGCTTCTTCAATGCCGGCGAAAAGACCTGGTTCTGGTTCGGGGTGGTGCTGCTGGGACTGATCATGTCGATCACTGGTCTGATCCTCGACTTCGTGAACTTCGGCCAGACCCGCTACGTGCTGCAGATGGCGAACTACCTGCACATCGGCGGCGCGACGCTGTACATGGCCGCTGCCATGGGCCATATCTATATCGGCACGATCGGCGCGCCTGGCTCCTATGAGTCGATGCGCCAGGGCAGTGTCGATGAAAACTGGGCCAAGGCGCACCACGCGCTGTGGTACGAGGAAGTGAAATCGGGCGCCGCGCCGGAAGGCACGCGTCCAGGCGTGGTGCCGCCAGTGGCGCCGCGCCCGGGTCCTGCACATTAAGGTTGACCATGAAAGCATCCACACTCGTTCTTGGCCTTGTCGCCGCCTGCCTCGGGCTGGCCGGCTGCGACCGCGGCCATACCAACCCGCAAGACGGCATCATCCAGACCAAGTTTCCGGGCCAGGTGACCGCCGGGGGGCTCACCAGCGGCCAGATCATGGCGCGCAGCAGCAAGCCTGAAACGAACGCTGCCTATGCCGGCGGAACGCCCGGTATTGCCGGCGGCTCCGGTGGCAATACCGGTGGAGCGGCGATGGGCGGCACCGTGGCCGAAACCGGTCAGGGGCCGTCGCGAGGCGTGACGGCCCCTGCCAGCGGCGCGGAAGGCGGCAACAAGCCCCCGGGCGACTACGGCAGCCAGCCTGCAGGCGCACCGGCGGCCGGCGTCACGCCGGTCGGCGCGGGCGCCGCGACCAACCAGGATGCCAAGCCGGCCGCCGCGCCGGGAACGCTGACGGGAGCTAAATAATGCGTATCCGACTACTCAATCACGCCCTGATCGTGGCCAGTCTGGCCTCGGGCGGCATCGCCATGGCTGCCTTGCCCAAGCCGGCGCCGACGCCGGCCCAGCAGCAGGCAGCCGCCGAAAAGAAAGCGGCTGCCGATGCGCAAGCGGCAAAGGCCAAGGAGCAGCTGGCCGCCTCGATGGACACACTCAGCACGCGCTGGCGCTCCCAGGCCGGAACCAAGGGCTGGACGACGCATCCACCGGTGGCGATCGCAGCAGCGCCCGTTGCCGGCGCGCCGGCAACGGGCGCTGCTGCGGCAGGCGTCCCGGCACCCGGTGCGGCGGCAACCAACGCGACGCCCGGCACCCCTTTGAGCGGCGCTGTCCCGGCCGCGGTCCAGACAACCGGCGTCGCCATCACCGGCACGCCGATGCCGGGCGTAAATCCGCGCGTCACCGGTGTGTCGGCCAACACCCTGACCGGGACCCCGGCCGGCAATGCGGCGGCATCGCCAGGCGGCGGCGCGGCCCCGCGCAGCCCGCAGGCGCTGCAATCGGCCAACGTGCCGATCAAGAGCGAGAAGCTGGGCACGGCAACGCCGAGCGCCGACATCAAGACGGAGCAGACGAAGGCCATGCCGAAAGGCGCTTCGCCCTCGGTCGACCGCGGCAACTCGAAAGAAGTGAAAAACTGATGAAGATGGCCAGCATGCCGATCGCGGTGATCATGCAGCGCCGCACGGTGCAGCACCGCTGGGCCGACGAGGCCTGGTCCGCCGTCGGCGTCGTGCCCGACCGCGGCAACCTGCCGCGCCTGCAGATCCTCGGCGAAAGCCCGGAGCGCGATTACTACCTCGTTTCGGGCCTGGAACTCGAGCTCTATACAGACGAGAACGAAGGCTATTACGAGAACGTGCTCGCGCCCGAATCGAAGGTCTTCGTGCTATGGCGCATGGAAGACGGCCGCGCCATCCCGGCGCGCGCCTCAGTGAGCTATGTCGAGGGCACGCGCATGTTCGATTCCGGCGAATCGGCCGATGGCGTGACGATGCCGGCTGAAATCTACGCCTGGGTCGCCGGCTACCTGCGTGAACACTACACGCCGAAGCCGCGCCGCGGCCGCCAGCACGGGTAGGGAGCCGCATGCCTGAAGAAGGATTCCTGCGCCGCTGGGCGCGCGTGAAGGCAAGCGGTGACGATGCCGTGGCCGAAGCGCCCCCGCGTCCGGTGGCGCAGCCTCCCGCAGTACCTGCCGCCGAACCCGTTCCGGCCGCAGCGCATCCCGACGCAGCCGTCGGGGCGTCGTCCGAGCAGACTGTACTGACGATCGACGATGCTGCCCAGCTCACGCCCGGGTCCGATTTTTCGGCCTTCGTCAGCCGGGGCGTGGACAAGGACGTGCGCCGCCTCGCCCTGAAAAAACTGTTCGCCGATCCGCACTTCAACGTGATGGACCGGCTGGACATGTACATGGACGACTACAACAAGCCGAGCCCGGTGTCGGCCGCGATGCTGGCCGGGCTCCAACACGCGCGCAGCGCGCTGCGCCGGCCGGAAGAGGTGCAGGCTGAGCTGGCCAGACTGGCGGCGCTGGATCCCCCAGCCCATCCGGGTGGCCTGGCCCAACCCATGCCGGTCGAGGTAGTGGAAGCGCAGCGCGAGGAAACGCCCATCGCCGAGGCGGCAGACGTGGAGCTTGCCGACGAAAGCAGCCCGGTCGAGGACGCACCTGTCGCTGACGGCGACTTGCCGGACGCGCAGTTTCCGGCCGACGAACCCGCCGCCATGCCGGCCGGGGAGGAACAACTGCCGGACGTGCAGCCAGGCCCTATCGCGCAGGACAACGATGCCGTTGCGCTAGCAATCGTGCGCGCGCACAATACAGACGTTCGCCCGTAATCGGCACCGCACCCCACACCCGCACTATTCTCAAGCGCATTATTCAAAGCGCATTATTTCAAGGTCAAGCATGAACATCCGATTTCTGGAAGGGCAGGCCGGCGATCCGCTGCAGGACCGCCGCAACGCCCTTGCCAAGACCGCCGCCATTCTCGCGGCTGACGCTATTACAGCGCCCGAGCCGGGCGTCGCGGTCAGCTACCGCTCCGCCGGACGCACCCTCGTCGTCGGCAGCTCGCTCCAGGCCCTGGCCTGGGCGGATCAATTATCGACTGCCTTGCCGGTCACCCTGCTGCTGCTCGATAACGTCGACGTCGGCGAACGCCTCTATCCGGTCTTCGTGGCGCGCACGGTCGCCGTTGCTGGCTGGTTGGGCGCTTTCGAGACGCGCTGGCAGGCGCCGGGTCAGCCGGTGCAGCAGGGAAAATTCGATCTCGTGCTCGACCTCTGCCCGAGCCCCCTGATTTCGACGCACCAGAATCCGCATGGCTATTACGCGCCCGGCATGGAGGAAGCGGACCGCCGCGCGGCCGTTGCCGAGATGATGGAGATGACCGGCGACTTTGAAAAGCCGAAGTATTTCGCTTATAAAGAGCGCCTGTGCGCCCACAGCCGCAACAAGCTCGTCGGCTGCAACGCCTGCATCGAGATCTGTTCGGCCAAGGCGATTTCCAGCGACGGCGACCGCGTCAAGGTCAATCCCTATCTGTGCGCCGGCTGCGGTGCCTGCAGCACGGTGTGCCCGACGGGTGCGATGAATTACGCCTATCCGTCGGCCGCCCACACCGGCAGCCGCATCAAGGCGGCGCTGGGCGCCTACGTCGAGGCCGGCGGCCAGGACCCGGTCCTGCTGCTGCACAGCGAAGGCGGTGCGCCGCTGATCGAGTCCGTCGCGAACGACGCCGCCGCAGGCCTGCAGGGCCGCGTCATCCCGCTGGCCCTGCACCACACGGCCTCGGTCGGCATCGATGTCTGGCTGGCGGCGCTGTCGTATGGCGCGGCCGGCATCACGGTCCTGATGACGCATGCCGAAGCGCCGCAGTACGCGGCGGCGCTGCGCACCCAGATGGACGTTGCCCAGACCGTGCTCGATGGCCTCGGTTACGCCGGGCCGCATTTTCAGCTGCTGCGCGTCGAGACGGCGCAGGAGCTGGCCGTCGCCCTCCAGCACGCGCCGCGCGGCGAGACTGCGGCGCAGCGCGCGAGCTTCAACCTGGCGCAGGACAAGCGCAACACGCTCGACTACGCGCTCGACCATCTGTACCGCAACGCACGCGAGCAGCCCGAATCGGTGCCGCTGCCGGCCGGTTCCCCGTTCGGCGCGATTGTGGTGAACAAGCAGACGTGCAGCCTGTGCATGGCCTGCGTCGGCGCCTGCCCATCCTCGGCCATTATGGATACGCCGAACGCGCCGCAGCTGCGTTTCGTGGAACAGAACTGCGTGCAATGCAGCCTGTGCGTGAATACCTGTCCCGAGGACGCGATCACCCTGGTACCGCGCATGGCCTTCGGCGAGACCCGCAAGCAGACCGTGGTGCTGAACGAATCGCAGCCCTTCCACTGCATCCGTTGCAGCAAAGCCTTCGGCACCCTGCACATGATCGAAAACATGCTGTCGCGCCTGTCCGGGCACAGCGCCTTCGCCGGCAACCTCGACCGCCTCAAAATGTGCGGCGACTGCCGCGTGAAGGACATGATGCAGCCCGAAGGCGAACTCGCCGTGCCGCTGCGCCGTCCGCGCTGATTTAAGGATAGCCGGCCGGGCAGCGCCCCGGCCGATTGCACTTGCTTACCGCGCCCAGGAGACAAGATGACCCCTTACCAGCGTTTCGTGCACGCTCGCGATTTCCTGCAACAGCACCGGACCGACTACGACACCGCGTATCGCGACTATCAGGCACCCAAGCTCGACACCTTCAACTGGGCGCTCGATTTTTTCGACCGGGAAGCGAAGGACAACCACGCTGCGGCGCTGTGGGTGGTCGAAGAGGATGGACGCGAAGAAAAGATTTCCTTCGCCGACATGGCGGCGAGGTCCAATCAGGTAGCGCAGTATCTCCAGCAATGCGGTGTCGAACGCGGCGACCGCGTGCTCCTCATGCTGCCGAACCGGGTCGAACTTTGGGAAATCATGCTGGCCGGGATCAAGCTCGGCGCGGTGCTGGTACCGACGACGATGCTGGTGTCCACCGCCGACCTGCAGGACCGCATGGAACGCGGCCAGGTGCGCCATGTGATCGTCCAGGTATCGGACGCGCACAAGTTCGAGGGCGTGACCGGTAATTTCACGCGCATCGCGGTGGGTGGCAGCCTCGACGGCTGGCACGACTTCGACGAGTGCCGGCGCGTGCTGAGCGTGTTCACGCCGAAGGGCGAAACGCGCGCCGCCGATCCGCTGCTGCTCTATTTCACTTCCGGCACGACGGCCCAACCGAAGCTGGTGCTGCACAGCCATCAGAGCTATCCGGTCGGCCACCTGTCGACCATGTACTGGATCGGCCTGCAGCGCGGCGACGTCCACTGGAACATCTCTTCGCCTGGCTGGGCGAAACACGCCTGGAGCTGCTTCTTCGCGCCCTGGAATGCCGGCGCCACCGTGTTCGTCTACAACTACGAGCGCTTCAGCGCCCAGGCCGCGCTGGAGACCGTGCAGCGCTGCGGCGTGACCTCGCTATGTGCGCCGCCGACCGTCTGGCGCATGCTGATCAAGGAAGACCTGAGCCAATGGCAGCCGCCGCTGCGCGAACTGGTAGGCGCCGGCGAGCCGCTCAATCCGGAAGTCATCGAGCAGGTCGAGCGCGCCTGGGGCATCCGGATCCGCGACGGCTTCGGCCAGTCCGAAACCACCGCGCAAATCGGCAATCCGCCGGGCCAGCGGGTGAAACCCGGCTCGATGGGCCGCCCGCTGCCTGGCTACAGCATCGCGCTGCTCGACATCGACGACCGGCCGGCGCAGGAGGGCGAGATCTCGGTGGCGCTCGACCCGCTACCCTTGGGCCTGATGCTGGCCTACGAAGGCGACGAGGAAAAGACGGCGGACGTGATGCGCGCCGGCTTCTATCACACGGGCGATACCGCATTGATCGACGAGGACGGCTATTATTTCTATGTCGGCCGCAACGACGACGTTTTCAAATCCTCCGACTACCGCATCAGCCCCTTCGAGCTGGAAAGCGTGCTGATCGAGCATGAGATGGTGCTGGAAGCGGCAATCGTCCCCAGCCCCGACGCGCTTCGCCTGTCGGTGCCGAAAGCCTTCATTACACTGCGCCAGGGCGTCGAGCCCAGCCGGGAACTGGCGCGCGAACTGTTCGCGTTCGCGCGCGACCGGCTGGCGCCATATAAACGTATCCGCCGCATCGAGTTCCGCGAGCTGCCGAAGACGATTTCCGGCAAGATCCGCCGGGTCGAACTGCGCAAGCAGGAGGCGACGCGCGACACGGTGCCGGGCACCGGCATCGAGTTCCGCGAAGAAGACCTGGGCGGCTGAACAGCATACGAACGCAAGTGCGTTACAGGAAGGAAAACCGTACAATAATGGAAACCTTTATCCTGGTGCATTGCCACCCGTTGTGCTTTCTTCCGCCTACATGCCCACCAAACCCGCAGCCAAGGCCGACCCGGCCTATGAAGTCAATCAGTCCCCCGTCCACGGCAACGGCGTCTTCGCCCGGCGCCACATCGATGCCGGCGAACGCATCATCGAATACCGGGGCGAACGCATCAGCTGGGACGACGCGACCCAGCGCGCCCTCGACGCCGGCGGCCCGATCAACCATACCTTCTATTTTAGCCTGCACGACGGCCGCGTCATCGATGGCGGCAAGCGCGGCAACGAAGCGCGCTGGATTAACCACGCCTGTTCGCCCAACTGCGAAGCCTATGAAGAGGAGGGCCGCGTCTACATCCACGCGATCCATCCGATCGAGGCCGGCCAGGAACTGAACTACAACTACGCGCTGATCTACGACGAACGGCACACGCCGGCCTTGAAAAAGCTGTTCGCCTGCCGCTGCGGCACGCCGGGCTGCACCGGCACCATGCTGGCTCCGAAAAAACGCCAGAAGAAAAAACCGGCTTGACGCCGTCGAAAGACCCCATGAAGCCCATCGTCCGCAGCCTGCTGGAAACCGATCTCTACAAATTCACGATGTGGCAGGCGCTGCTGCACCGGCACCCGAACGCCCACGGCGAATACGAATTCCTGTGCCGTAACCAGCCGGACTATCCGCTGGCCGAACTGAAGGAAGAAGTCGAGCGCGAACTCGACCACCTGTGCGAGATGCTGTTCACGGACGAGGAGATCGCCTACCTGCGCGGCCTGCGCTTCATCAAAAGCGACTTCGCCGACTTCCTGACGGTGTTTCGTTTCCAGCGCAAGTTCATCACGGTCGACACCGACGGGCCGCACCTGCGTATCCGCGCTTGCGGGCCGATCGTGCACGTGATGGGTTTCGAGATCTATGTGCTCTACATCGTCAACGAACTGTACTTCCGGCGTTTCGACCAGGAGGCGGCGATCGGGGAAGCGCGCCAACGCCTGGCGCTGAAGGTCGCCCAATTGCGCCAATTCGATCTCGAACCGAAGCGTGCCAATCCCTTTGAATTCTTCGACTTCGGCGTGCGCCGCCGTTTCTCGGGCGAGTGGCAGGATGAAGTCGTCTCGACCCTGGCGCGCGAGCTGCCGCAGTTCTTCAAGGGCACCTCGAACGTGCACCTGGCGCGCAAGTACGACCTGGTGCCGATCGGGACCATGGCCCACGAATACCTGCAGGCATTCCAGGCTTTTCCGGTGCGCTTGCGCGAGTTCCAGAAAGCGGCCCTGGAAGACTGGGTGCAGGAATACCGCGGCGACCTCGGCACCGCACTCACCGACGTGGTCGGCATGGATGCCTTCCTGGCTGACTTCGACCTGTATTTCGCCAAGCTGTTCGACGGCCTGCGCCACGATTCGGGCGACCCGCTCGAATGGGGCGAAAAGGCGCTCGCGCATTACGCCAGGCTGCGCATCGATGCGCGCACCAAGCGTCTCGTGTTTTCGGACGCGCTGACGGTGCCCAAGGCCCTGGCCCTGTACCGCCATTTCGCCGATCGCACGATGACGGGCTTCGGCATCGGCACTCAGCTCACCAACGACACGCCCTACAAGGCGCTCAACATCGTCATGAAGCTGGTGCGCTGCAATGGCCAGCCGGTGGCAAAGCTGTCGGACACGCCGGGCAAATCGATGTGCACCGACGAGACCTTCCTGGCTTACCTGCGCCAGGTATTCGGTGTCGCCGACCCGGGCGTGGCAGGGGGGTGATGCGGCGCCGGACCGCGTGAGAACAACATGCCGGCAGCTGGAAAGTCTCCGGCTACTTCATTGGCTAAGCGGGACCACGCGCCCCGGTTGGGGGTTCAAGCTGCCTTGCGCCCCTTGCCCGCCGCGGCAGCGGCATCGTGCGCCAGGCGCTGCTGCAGCATCGCCAGCACGGCCGCTTCCTCGGGTTGCAAGGCATGCAGGTCCTCGATCAGCTCCTGCTCGGTGCGCTCGCGCAGCGCTTCCAGCACCGCGCCTTCCATGTAGGCATCCAGCACTGCCGGATGCACATAGCATTTACGGCAGACCGCGGGCGTGTTGCCGAGCTTTTGCGCGACCGATTCGATGGCGCGCACGATGTTTTTCCTGGCCTGGGTTTCGGAGTCGAACTTCTCGAATTCCTGCAGGGCCAGCGCGGCCAGCACGGTGCCGGACCAGGTACGGAAGTCCTTGGCCGTGTAGTCTTCGCCGGTGATCGAGCGCAGGTAATCGTTGACGTCGGAAGAGTCGATGCTGTGGCTTTCGCCGTCCTCGTCGAGATACTGGAACAGTTCCTGGCCCGGCAAGTCGCGCGTGCTGCGGATGATGCGCGCCAGGCGCCGATCCTGCACGTGGATCTTGTGGTACACGCCGCTTTTTCCCCGGAATTTGAATTCGACAAGGCTGCCGTCGACGCTCACGTGGCGGTTGCGCAAGGTGGTCAAGCCGAACGATTTGTTGGTGCGCGCGTATTCCTCGTTCCCGACCCGCATCATGGTCGCCTCGAGCAGGTAGACGATCGTGCCCAGCATTTTTTCGCGCGGCAGGCCGCGCAGCTTGAGTGCCTTGTCGACTTCGCGCCGGATGGCTGGCAGCGCCTTGCCGAAGTTGATCATGCGCTCGTATTTCACCTCGTCGCGCACGCTGCGCCATTTCGGGTGGTAGCGGTACTGCTTGCGCCCGCGCGCATCGCGCCCGGTCGCTTGCAGGTGGCCGTTGGCCTGGGGGCAGATCCAGACGTCCGTCCACGCCGGCGGGATCACAAGTGCCTTGATGCGTTTCAGGGTGGCTTCGTCGTCGACGGGTTCGCCCTTGGCGGAATAATAGCCAAACCCTTCCTTGGCAGCTTCGCGCCGGATGCCGGGCTTGTCGTCGTGGACGTAGCGCAGGCCGGCCGCCTTGGCGGCGGCGGGTGCATCGGAGAGCGGGGCCGGGTCATCCGGCGTGGTGGCGTCAAGGGTCATGGCGGAAGTCGAGGATGGTAAGGGCTGAGTCCGATCTTACGCTTCTCGGGCACGCCCACCGTTCGCAAGCTAACCTACCCTCAACCGTACCTGGCCTCGACCAGGTCGATCTCGCGCAGCAGCTTGCGCGCGATCTCGTCCGATAGTTCGCGTGCATGGACCAGCGCCAGGATGGCCTTGCGTTCGGCCTGCAGCGCCGCCAGCCGGTATTCGCGCTCGGCCTGCTGGGCGATCCGCACGCGCGACGGATCGTACAGGCCGGCGCCGCCGAGCCGGTGTTCGTAGACACCGCGCACGTGGTCGACGGCGCTGGCCTGCACATCCACGTCATGCTCCTTGTCGAGGTGGGCGATCGCGGCCTTTTCGATGGCGGCGATCGCGGCGAGAGCAGCGTCGTGGCGCGCGCGGTCTTCCGCGGCTTCCTCGCTTGATTCTTCCGGTACTTCCAGGCCGCGCAGCACGCGCGGCAGGCCGATGCTGGCCACCAGCAGCGAGACGATGATGACCGCGCTGGCGTAGAAGATGGCGAGGTCGCGTCCGGGGAAGGGCGCGCCGCCGGGGAGCGTGAGCGGCAGCGTCAGTACGCCTGCCATCGTGATCGCGCCGCGCACGCCGGCCAGCGACGTCGCGACGACGAGCCGGAAGTTCGGCGTGTACACGTCCCGGCCGTGACGCCGCGCTTTCAGGATCGTCAGGCGCAGTGAGACCCAGACCCAAGTCAAGCGCAGCAGGATCAGGGCCAGGCTGATCGCCAGCGCCGTGCCGACCAGCGACAGCGGGGTCATGCGTGCGTCGGCGCGGGCATCGTTCAACGCGCGTCCGACGATCTCGGGCAGCTGCTCGCCGAGCAGCACGAACATCACGCCGTTCAGTGCGAACTGCACCGTGTCCCATACCACGGCGCGGCGCACCCGTGTCGTGGCCAGCGCGCGGCCCGACAATTCGACATAGCTCATCGTGACGCCGGCCGCCACCGCGGCCAGGATGCCGGACGCGTGCAGGTGTTCGGCTGCGAGCCAGGCGCCGAACGGGGTCAGGAGGTTGATCAGGATGGGCGAGCCGGGTTCTTCGCCGAAGCGCTGGCCCGCCACGCGCTGGATAAACGCCACCGACACCGTGATGACGACGCCGCAGGCGATGCCGGCCAGCGCGAGCCATAAAAACGTCAGCGAGGCGTCCGCCAGTGAAAATGCGCCCGTCATCGCGGCGGCCACGGCGAACCGGAAGCACACCAGGCCAGTGGCGTCGTTGAGCAAGGACTCGCCCTCGAGGATGTGCATCAGGCGGTGCGGGATCGGCACGCGCGCCGCGATCGAGGAGACCGCCACCGGATCGGTCGGCGCCACGATCGCCGCCAGCGCAAAGGCAACCGCCAGCGGCATGGTCGGCACCAGCCAGTGGATCAGGAAGCCGGCGCCCAGCACCGTGAAGATGACCAGGCCAAGCGCCAGTTCGAGGATCGTTCCCTTGTCGCGGAACAGGCCGACCTTCGGGATCCGCCAGCCGTCGAGGAACAGCAGGGGCGGCAGGAACAACAGGAAGAAGATTTCCGGGTCGAGCGTCACGCCGTGCCCGAACACGCCGGCGATGACCGCGCCCAGTGCAATTTGCACCAGCGGCAGCGGCACCGCGAACGGCAGCATGCGCACCAGGTAACCGCTTCCAATCACCGCCAGCAGCATTGCCAGTACCACACCTACCGATTCCATTCCCGCTCCTTCATGTCGACTGCGCATGATACGGGAATGCGGGCCCGGGCGTCGGGCGCCCTGCGGATCTACCTCGGATGCTTCTCCGCCGCCGCTTCGGCCAGCAAATCCGACAGCTCCACCGTATTGACCGGCTTGACCATGTAATGGTCGAACCCGGCCGCCTCGGCGGCGTCGCGGTCCTGCTGGCGGCCGTAGCCGGTCATCGCGACCAGGGTCGCGCCCGTCGCTTGCGGCAGGCGGCGCAGGCGCCGTGCCAGTTCGTTGCCGTCGAAGTCGGGCAGGCCGATGTCGAGCAGGCAGACATCGGGCGCGAAGACACGGGCCAGGTCGACCGCGTCGGCCGCGCAGTAGGCGATCTCGACCCGGTGTCCGCCGGCGGCCAGGAACAGCTGCAGCGTGTGCGCGGCATCCAGGTTGTCGTCCACCAGCAGCACCTTCAAGGACTTGACGGCATGCGCGTAGCCGGAACTCTGGGCCACCGGGACGGGCACTTCCTGGGTGTGGCGCGGCAGGCGTACCGTGAAGATGCTGCCTTGGCCGAGGCCCGCGCTGGCTGCTTGCACCGTGCCGCCATGCAGCTCGACCAGGCTTTTCGCCAGCGCCAGGCCCAGGCCCAGGCCGCCCTGCGAGCGGTCCGGCGTGCGCTCGGCCTGGGTAAACAGGTCGAACACGCGGGCAACCAGTTGTGGCTCCATGCCGATGCCGTCGTCGCGCACGGTGAGCACGTAATCCGGGCCGTCCTCGACCAGGCCCAGCTCGATGCGCCCGCCCTCGGGCGTATATTTGTTCGCGTTGTTGAGCAGGTTGGCGACCACCTGCACCAGGCGCTTGTGGTCGCCCTTGACGGTGGCCGCTGCCGGGGGCAGGTCGAGCACGACGCTGTGGCGGCGGGTCGCGATCAGGGGCCGGATCTGCTCGGCCGCGTCGTCGATCACCTTGCGCAGGTCGAGCACCTGGGTCGAGATCGACACCAGGCCGCGCGTCACGCGCGAGACGTCGAGCAGGTCGTCCACCAGGCCGGTCATGTGCTCGACCTGGCGCGCGATGATGGCGCAGGTCTGCGTGATCTGCGCATTGTCCGAGTGCAGCAGCTTGAGCAGATGCGCGCCGGTGCTGATCGGCGCCAGCGGGTTGCGCAGTTCATGCGCCAGCATCGCCAGGAATTCGTCCTTGCGCTGGTCGGCCGCGCGCAATTCGCGTTCGGCCAGGCCGCGCGCCGTTTCCTTCTTCTGCAGCGTGGCGGCCATCTCGTCGAGCGCCTCGGCCAACTGGCCGATCTCTTCGCGTTCGTAGACGATGCTGGTGCGGGCATCGAGGTCGCCGGCGGCGATGCGGCGCGCCGTGTCCTTCAATTTACGCACGCGCTGCACGATCAGGACGTCGCCGGCGAGCCAGGCCGCGAGCAGGGCCAGCATGGTGGTGGCGGCCAGCCCGATCAGGGACATCATCTGGGCGCGGCGCGCGCCGGACGTCACCGTCTCGACCGGGATGCCGATCGTGATCGTGTAATCCGACAAGGACGGCCCGCCCACGCGCGCAAACGTATGCAGGCGCTCGACGTCGTCGTCGCCGCGCAGCACGAGGGCATGGCGGTGGCTGCCTTTCATCGATTCGCGCATCGCATCGCGCATGGTGCCCGACACCTTGGTGCCGAACCAGCGCTCGGGGTCCGGGCGGCGCGAAATGATGGTGCCGTTGGCGTCGGTCGTCACCAGCACCGAGCCGGGCGGCAGGTTGATGTCGGCAACGAAGGTGTCCAGGCCCGCCAGGGCCATCGCCGCGAAGACGACGGCGATGACCTTGCCGCTGCGGTCGATCACCGGGTAGGTGAGGTTGATGGTGTGGCGCCGGATCACGCGGCCGAACACGTAGTCGCCCGCGATGAAGCGGCGCTCGAGGATGGCGCGCTTGAAGTGGTTGCGGTCGCCCAGGTTGACCGGATGGAGCATCGGCACGGCACTGCAGGTGACGTCGCCGTTCAGCTGTATCAGGCCGAAATTCACATAGCCTTCGTTGCGGTCGAGGACGTCCGCCAGCAGCGCGTTGCAGCGTGGCGTTTCGCCCAGCAGGTCGGGCACGCTGGCCAGGTCGACCAGGATCTGGCGCGCGCGCTCGACCGATTGGGCTTCGTTGGCCGCGGCCAGGTTGGTCAGGCGACGCAAATTCTCCTCGGAGGCCTCGACCGCCTGCTCGCGCTCGCGCACGCCGCCGAGGACCGTCATCAAGGCCAGCGGCAGGATCGCCAGCGCGACCAGCAGCATCAGGCGGCTGCGCAGGCTGTTCAGCCTGAAAGGGCGTCCGGTCATCATCGGGACGCCGCCATCCGGTCGCCAAAGGCGACAAGGCGCCGCACGCCTTCCATCAGCGTCCAGGTGTCGTCGCAGATGTAGCCCATCCGAATGAAGCCGGACACGCCGAGCGCGTCGCCGGGCATGATGGCCACGCCTTCTTCGGCCAGCAGCGCTTCGGCAAAAGCTTCGGTGTCCTGCGTCAGGGAGCGCACGTCGAGCCACAGGTAGGGCCCGGAATCCGGACAGCGCATCCCGATCCACGGCACCTCGCGCAGGTGGTGCAGCACATTGTCGCGCCGCGCGCGGTATTCCTCAATCATGTGTGCTTGCGGTCCGCACTCGAAAGCGGCGACGGTGGCGACCTGGGCCAGGTGCGAGGTGGCCGCGGTGATCGGTCCCTGCAGCGTCTGCATCGCCTGGGCGAGTTCGGGCGGGGCCAGGGCGAAGCCGAGGCGCCAGCCCATCATCGCATAGCTTTGCGAAGCCGAGAAGAGCGTCACGACGCCCAGGGCGCGCCAGTCGCACAGGCTGGCCAAGCTGGTGTGGACCGGTCCGAAGCTGAGGTGCTCGTAGCTCTCGTCGACGATCATCTGGGCGCCGCGCGCGCGCATCCAGGCGCACAGGTGTTGCAGCTCGTCTTTCGTATACACCTTGCCGGTCGGGTTGTGCGGATTGTTGATGATGACCAGGTCGGCCGGCGGACAGGCGGCAAGGGTGTCGGCCGTGATCGTCTCCGGCAGGTCGACCAGCACGGGAGTCAAGCCGAGCAGCAGGCAGGTCGTGACATAGGCCGGCCAGTGCGGCTTGAAGATCAGCACGCTGTCGCCAGGATCGGTCATCGCATACAGCGCCTGGTAGAGCGCCTGCTTGGCGCCGTTGGTGACGATGATTTCGCCGGCGGCGGCATCGACCCCGTTTTCGCGCGCCAGCTTGGTGCACAGGCTGCGGCGTACGTCGAGCGCGCCCGCCACGCCGGTGTAGGGCATGGTGCGCTCTTCTTGCACCGCGCGCGTGACGGCATCGAGCACGGAAGCGGGAGGAGAAAAATGCGAGATCGCGATCGAGAAATCGATGATGCCCATGCCTTCGTTGCGGAAGGCTTCGACGCGGCCATGCATGGCGGTCGTGGCCAGGGGACGGGATGCGGCGATCCGGCGTGAAATCTTCATCTTCTTATGGGCTCTGGGTAAATGACTGCACTGTGTTTCGGTGTGGCTTCCGCAGGCCACAACATTTCCAGATTGTACTAAATATTCGCATCCCGGCGCGGCTAAATGGTGTTAATCCCGCTGTTCCGTTTCCGGCGTGTCCGAGGACCAACAGCGGGCTCGCGATTAGGCGACCGGCCAGCGGGCGCCATGGCGCGAGCGATTCTGTTACGGTGATTGCAACTGTAATAGTGGAGCCACCATGAACAACCAGATCGTACGCATGCTGCCCAGTTTCGATGCCGCCGAGGCAGCCCGCAAGGGCTTGCTGTCCGAGGGCTTCGACGGGAACGGCATCGATATCAACGTGACCACCGACGAAGCTGGTCCCGCCGAGAGCAATTTTTATGTGGGTGATTCGCCTGAAGTCAAAGGAGGAACTGACTACGAGGACGTCTTCAAGCCCGCCGTTCGTGGCGATTTGTGCATGATGACGGTAACGGTCGCCGACGCATCCCAGCTGGAACGCGCGGCGGCCATCCTGGAATACAACGGCGGCGTCGATATCGACCCGGCGCGGCGCGCCTGACACGGGCCGCATGGCGGCGTTGCACCGTCTAGCCGTACTGGCATACTGTCTTCGACGGTGCGCCTTGCCCTGCGGCTCGTGTCAGGCGCGCCACTGTGAGGGATACCCTGCTTAACTCCAGCTCAGGTCGGTCTTGCTGAGCGGCAGTTCTCGCACCCGTTTTCCGGTAGCGGCGAAGATCGCGTTGCACACGGCCGGGGCCAGCGGCGGCAGCGCCGGTTCGCCCAGTCCCGTCACCGGGTAATCGGTTTTCAGGAAATGGATGTCGATCCTGGTCGGCGTGTCGGGCATGCGCAGCAGTTTGTAGTCGTGGAAATTGCTTTGCACGACGCGTCCGCCTTCGATGTTCAGCTCCGGATACATCAGCGTCGACAAGCCGTCGATCACCGACCCCTGCACCTGGTTTTCGGCGCCGGAGAGGTTGACGATCTGGGCGCCGATATCGGTCACCACGACCACGCGGTCCACTTTCAGTTCGCCGCTTTTCGAGACCGTCACCTCGGCCACTTCGGCCACGTACCCGCGGTGACTGAAGTGGAAGGCGACGCCCGCGCCCTGGCCGCGGGCGAATTTTTTCTTGCCCCAGTCCGACTTCTCGGCCACGGCCCGCAAGACATTGCGCATGCGCGCGACGCTGTACGGCTGGCCGCGTTCACCGGTGCCGGGAACGATATCCTTCTCGCCCAGCAGTTCCATGCGGAACTCGAGCGGATCGCGCCCGCCGGCATGGGCCAGTTCGTCGATGAAGCTGTGGAAGACCCAGGAAAACACGCTGCTGCCCGGCGCGCGCCACGGCCCCATCGGGATCCGGCATTCGAGCGCGGTTTGTTCCAGCAGACAGTTGGCCAGCCAGCGCCCCGGGAATTCGTCGCCCGAGAGGCTGCCGCCACTGCCCGGCTGCAGGATGCTTTTGCCCTCGCGTTCGACGCGGTTGGCGAAGGTGACGAAATGGTCGTGCCAGCCGACCAGCTTGCCACTGGCGTCGACGCCACCGCGCAGGTGGTGAAAGCCGCCCGGGCGGAAATGATCGTGCTGCACATCGTCTTCGCGGGTCCAGGTCAGTTTCACGGGCGCGCCGACTTTCTGCGCAATCGCCGTGGCTTCGACGATGAAGTCCGACGACAGGCGCCGGCCGAAACCGCCGCCGCTGCGGATGATGTGCAGGACGATCTTTTCCTTCGGAATACCGAACGTCGACGTGACCAGCGCCTGGCCGGCGCCCGGGTTCTGGGTCGGCGCCCAGAGTTCCAGCGTGCCTTCGTTCGGCTTGAACCATGCGGTGCAGTTCTGCGGCTCCATGCTCGCGTGCGAGATGAAGGGATAAGTGTAGCTGGCCTCGACCGTCTTCGTTGCACCGGCAAAGGCGGCGCGCACCTCGCCGTCCTGGCGCAACACAGTCGTGCCCGGCTTGCCTGCGGCCGCCTTGGCCTGTGCCGCGAAATCGGCCCAGCTGTGCCCCTTGCCGACGCCTTCGTCCCACTTGACCTCAAGTGCGCGGCGCGCCTTGAACGCGGCCCAGGTCGAAGTGGCGACGATCGCTACGCCCGGACGCAGTCCGTTCAGGTTCTCGGTGCCCTCCACGATGAAGGCATCCTTCACGCCCGGCAGGGCCTTGATGTCGGCGAGGTTCGCACTGAGCGGCTTGCCGCCGAACACCGGGCACTTGGCATAGACCGCGTACAGCATGCCGGGCAACCGGATGTCGATACCGAACAGCGGCTTGCCTGCGATGATCGCCCCGTTGTCGACGCCACCGATGCGCGTGCCGAGCAGGGTGTAGGTGGCGGGATCCTTCAGCTGGACTTGCGCCGTGTCGGGCAGCGGCAGTTTTGCCGCGGCAGGCACCAGGGCGCCGTAGCCGAGCTTGCGGCCGCTCGTGGCGTGGTGGATCGCGCCATGCGCGGCGCGGCACTCGGATGCCGGGACGCCCCAGGTCTGGCTTGCTGCCTGCACCAATATGGTGCGTGCGGTGGCGCCGAGGCGGTGGAAGTCGTTGTAATTGTTCGGTGTCGACGTCGAGCCGCCGGCGCCCTGGCTGCCGTAGGCCGGATTCAGGTCGCCCTGGACGATGCGCACGTCCTTCCAATCGATGTCAAGTTCTTCGGCGATCACCATCGGCAGCGAGGTCTTGATGCCCTGGCCGATCTCCGGCTGTTTCGAGACCAGCGTGACGATACCGTCGCGGCCGATGCGGATGAACACGTTCGGCGAGAAAGGGGCGTCGGCAGCGGCTTGTGCGCCGGCCGCGTTTTGGGCAGCCAGCACGCCGCCCGGACCCATGCCGATGACGAGGGCGCCGGCGCCGCCGGCGCGCAGGAAGCCGCGGCGCGAAGGGGAGAGGGGCGCGTTCATGCCTTGCCCTTTCCGTTGGCGGCGATGTCGGCGGCGCGATGGATGCCGGCACGGATCCTGGTATAAGTCGCGCAGCGGCACAGGTTGCCGGCCATGGCGTCGTCGATCTGGGCGTCGGTCGGCTTCGGATGCTGTTTGAGCAGCGCGCAGGCGCTCATGATCTGGCCCGACTGGCAGTAACCGCACTGCGGCACATCGAGTTCTTGCCAGGCCAGTTGCAAGGGATGCCGATGCTGCTTGTGCAGGCCTTCGATGGTCGTGATCTTTGCCTTGCCGATGCTTGACACCGGCATCAGGCAGGAACGCGTTGGCGCGCCGTCGATGTGCACGGTACAGGCACCGCACTGGCCCGCGCCGCAGCCATACTTGGCGCCCACCAGCCCGAGCGAATCGCGCAGCGCCCACAACAGCGGGGTGTCGGCATCGACATCGACTTGCTGCGGCTTGCCGTTGACGTTCAGCGTAAATTTACTCATCGACTTCCCCTGCCTGATAGTGAACCCTGGCATCGTATCAAAAGGCGTAGAGGAAAAGTGTGGCTGAAGGAAAATTTATTGTTAGGGAATTGTTGCGGGGAGTGGAGGGAAGGCAGGCTTACATCCCTTCCGGATAGGTCTCCGGCGGCTCGCCCGAATGCCAGCCACTTGTCGCATCGAGCGGCGTGAGCGCCTGGGTCGAGTCGATGTGGATGACGGCGTCGAACTGCTCGGCCAGCCGGGCATTGAAGTAATGGCTCTGGCGTTCGGTGCGCGGCAGGTACAGCACGCCGATGGCCCGCTCCAGGCGCTGCTCGAGCAGCAGGCGACGCACGCTGCTGTCGTCGCGCAGATTCAGATAGAAGCGCGGCATGCCGACATGGTGCAGCAAGGCTTCGTAGCTGCCGGGTATGCCGGGGCGTACCCGTTTACGTTCGGCCGGGCCCTCCCATTCGGAAGCCGCCGTGACATGGCCGTCATGGGTGGAAAAGCCGATCAGGCAGGTCTGGCCAGGATAGGCCTTGCGCGCCAGTTCGCCGAGATTGAATTCGCCCAGCTTGCCCATGTCGGTCGCGCGCGCGTCGCCGAGGTGGGAATTGTGGGCCCAGACGACGATTTTCGCCGGCTCGCCATCCTTCGACAGGTGGCGCGTGAGCGCGTCCAGGGTTTCGCCCATGTGGCTGTCGCGCAGGTTCCAGGATGACACCCGGCCGCGGAACATGGTGCGGTAGTATTCCTCGGCATTTTTCACGAGGCGCGCGTTCTGCTGGGCGTAGAAAAACGCGTCTTCGCTCGATGCGCCATCGGCCTGCATGTAGTCAAACGCGCGCTGCTGGAGTTCCTGCAGCTGGATCAGCACTCCTGCCTGGCAGGACTCGGACATGCCGATGCCGGTGGCGTAGCCGTAGTGCTGGCTGTCTTGATCGTAGTGGTCGAAGCAGGCATAGCGGCGCCTTGCTTCCTCGGCAGCGGCGGGATCGACCACGTCGAGATAGTTCAGTACTTCACGTACCGAGGTGAACAGGCTGTACAGGTCGAGTCCGTAGAACCCGACCTTGGGGCCCGCGTGAAGGCCGGCGTTATGCGCGCACAGCCAGTCCACGAAGTTGACGACATCGGTGTTGCGCCACATCCATGCCGGAAAACGCTGGAAGCCCGACAGTGCCGCGTCGGCGTCGGCGTCCTGGCCTTCGCCGCGCACATAGCGGTTGACGCGGTAGGCATCCGGCCAGTCGGCCTCGACCGCCACAGCCTTGAATCCCTTTTCGCGGATCAGGCGCTGGGTAATGCGCGCCCGTTCCTCGTAGAACTCGTGGGTGCCGTGCGTCGCTTCGCCGAGCAGCACGAAACGGGCGTCGCCCACGAGGTTCATCAGGGCGTCGTAGTCACCCGGTCCGCCGTCGAGCGGCCGGGCGGCGGCGGCCAGTGCGGCCCCGGCGATCTCGATCGCTGCCGTCATGGCCTTGGAGCCTCAGTGCATGAAGCGGCTACCCGACTTCTCGCGCTTCGCCGCATCGTGCGCAATCGCGCCGCGCTCGATGTAGTGCTTCATGCGTGCCAGGTCATCGTCCATCTGACCTTTCGGGTCCGAACCGAACAGCGAGGCCACGGCGTGGCCAAGGGCGCCGGCCGGCGGCGAGTACGACAGGCGCACGGTGACCCGGGTGCCGCCGCGGTAGGGCTCGAATTCGACCGAGCCGGCGTTCGGGATCTGCGCACCCGGCTCACTGCGCCAGGCCAGGCGCCGGTTCTTGGTCTGCTCGGTGAGCATTGAATCGAACTCGAACTGGGTGCCGGCCGGACCCTGCACGGTCCAGTGCGAGCGCCGGTGGCCGATGTCGCGCACGTCGACCACGTGCGACATGAAGCGCGGGAAGTTCTCGTGGTTGTTCCACATGGCGTAGACCTCGGAGGGCGAAGCGTCGATGCGGATCGATTTTTCCAGATCGATGCTGCGCCCGCGCCCGCCGCCGCGCAGGCTGGAGGACTCGCTGCCGCTGCTGCTGCGAGCTGCCAGCGCAAGGGCGGCCAGGCCGACGGCGGCGCCCACCGGCGAGCGCCGGAACAGGCCGATCAGGCCGAGCAGGCCGCCGCCGAGCACGGCCGGGTTGCGCAGCAGGGCGGACAGGTCGCTGCGGTTCTCCAGGTGCAAGGCGCCCATCGCGCTGCCGGCGGCCTGGCTGGCCATGCGGCTCAGGCGCGATGCGGCGGCACTGGCGCTGCCGGATGCGGAATCGATCATGCGCGAGGCGCCGTCGACCGTGTCGTCCCAGGCGTGACGCGCCGAGCCGTTCGGCTTGGCTGCCTCGTAGGCGCGGTTTGCGCGCGCGCCTGCTTCATCCATATATTTGCCGGCGCGGGTGCCGGCCTCGTCCAGGTACTTGCCGGCGCCGGAGCTGGCCTGGTCGAGAACCTTGCCGCTCGTCTTGCCGGCGTCCGCGAGCATGTCGCTCGCGGCGTCGCCGGCCTGGCGCGCGGCCGTGCCGATGCGCTCGCCAATGCCGTGCCAGGCATTGCCGAGCGCACTGCCGGTGCGCGAGCCTGCATTCCGGATCGCCGTGGTCGAGGTCGCGCGTCGTGCGCCGCCGCGGTCAGGGTCGAGCAGGTACATCAGCAGGGCGCCGGCGGCGACCCCGCCCAGCACAGTGGCAAGGTCGCGTGCTTCGATGCTGCTGTCGGTGGTGGTGGTATGTCTCATGTTGTGTCCTCTCTGTTGGCTTGTCGCAGTGATGTATGGGGCCGGCGGTCCGCTTCGGCCCGCCAAGCCATTGTCAACAATTCCTGTACTTCCTCGTCGCTCGTTTGATCGAACGTTTCGTACCACTGGCTGACCGCACGAAAATACGGGGGTGCGGCCAGGCATGTCACTTCGTCGGCCAGCGGCGCGAGTGCCGCCAGCGTGTCGGGCGGCGCCACCGGCGCGGCCACCACGACCCGCCGCGCGCCGTGCCGCCGCGCGACCTCGATCGCGGCCTGCATCGTCGAACCGGTGGCAATGCCGTCGTCGACGATGAGCACATCGCGTCCGGCCAGCAAGGGCTGGGGGCGCGTCCCGCGGTAGAGGAGGGTGCGCCGTTCGATTTCAAGCAGCTCGCGCGCCTGGACCGCGTCGACCTGTTCCTTCGTCACGCCCATCAGGCCGGGCACGCCCGCCTGGAGTATCAGGACGCCGCCGCTGCCGACGGCACCGATCGCATACTCGGGCTGGCCAGGGAGGCCCAGCTTGCGCACAAGCAGGATGTCCAGCTCCAGCTCGAGCGTCATCGCCACCGCAAACGCGACCGGCACGCCGCCGCGCGGCAGCGCCAGCACGATCGCTTGAGGCTGGTGCGCGTAGGCGTCAAGCGCTTTCGCAAGCAGCTTGCCGGCTTGAGCGCGATTGATGAAACGGCGAACCTCGGCCATTGCGGTCAACCCCGGAGCACGCCCCGCCTTGCGGCCTGCGCGCTCCTGTTATGTGTGTGGCGCGCGCGTTCACGCCTGTGGAACCAGGCCGCCTACTGGATGTCGAGCCGCCGCATGGCGCCGCCCCGTTTCTTCGGCAGCGTCAGGTGCAGTACACCGTATTCCAGCTTTGCCTGCGCGGCTGCATCGTCGGCCTCGGTCGGCAAGGTGAAGCTGCGCATGAACTTGCGTGCTGAGCGTCCAGAATACACCAGGTTTTCGCCCTCGCGCCGCTCGTTTGCCTTGCGGCATTCTGCTTCGATCGTGATGCGCTGGTGATCGATGGCGACCTTCAGGTCTTCCTTCTCGACGCCCGGCATGTCGGCCTGGATTTCATGGTGCGCTTCCTTCTTTCTTCACAATGAATGCGCCGCATGGCGCCGCACCTGATTTATAGGGCAGCGCAGGCGTCAGCCGAGCTGGCGGCGATGCAGGCGCAAGTGCTCCTCGACGAACGTCGAAATGAAGTAATACCCGTGGTCGTAGCCGGCGTGGCGGCGCACGGTCAGCGGCTGGCCAACTCTGGCGCAAGCGGCTTCGAAGGCGTCCGGATTGAGCTGCTCCGGCAGGAATTTGTCGGCCAGGCCCTGGTCGATCAGGATGCCTTGGGGGAAGCGCACCGCGCCATCGCTCACGAGTTCGGTGGCGTCATAAGCCGGCCAGCGCGACTTGTCCGCGCCGAGGTAGCCGCCGAAGGCTTTCTCGCCCCAGGGGCAGCGGGTGGGAGCGGCGATCGGTGCAAACGCCGACACCGAACGGAACAGTTCGGGATTGCGCAGCGCCAGCACCAGCGCCCCATGTCCGCCCATCGAGTGGCCGAAGATGCCGCAACGTGCGGCATCGAAGCCGAACTCGCGCAGGGTCAGTTCGCGCAGCTCGAGGATGTAGCTGTACATGCGGTAGTGCCGCGACCAGGGCTCTTGCGTCGCGTCGACATAGAAGCCGGCGCCGACACCGAAGTCCCAGCTGTCGGATTCGCCGGCGACGTTCGCGCCGCGCGGGCTGGTGTCGGGCATGACCAGGGCCAGGCCTTCCTCGGCCGCCACACGCTGGGCGCCGCCCTTGATGGCGAAGGTCTCTTCGGTACAGGTCAGGCCGGCGAGGTAGAACAGCACCGGCAGCGCCTTGCCCTCGAAGCCGGGCGGCAGGTAGACCGAAAAGCGCATCGGCAGGCCGATGGCGCTTGAGTCGTGCTGGTAAAAACGCTGGACGCCGCCGAAACAGGCGTGTTCGCTGAGGAGAGTTGGCATGGGAGGCTCCGGATGGTGGGTACCGCAAGTATGCCAGTTTAGCTGTGCTGTGCGTTACACAACACCGAGCGCCCCCAGCAGCGCACCTGCGCCCAGTACCCATAGCAGGTGCAGCTTCGTGCGCCAGATGAGGACGCCGCTAATCAGCGCCAGCAGCCACAATGGCCAGTGGACGCCCGGGCCACCGGCCGAGCTGGCCAGGATCCATGCGGTGGACAGCAGCAGCGCGATCACGACCGGGGCCATGCCCTGTTTGAAGGCGCGCACCGGGCGCAGCTCGCGGTTGCGGTGGCCCCACTGCGCAACCTGATAAGTGAAGATGGTCGAGGGCAGCAGGATACCGGTCATCGTGACGAACACGCCGAGCAGGGCGGCAGTGAGGCTGCCGGCGTTCATGCCCACGTTCCAGCCCATCAGCGCGACGAACAGCACGTTTGGGCCAGGCGCGGCCTGGGCCAGCGCAATCGAATCGTTGAACTGGGCCTGAGTCAGCCAGCCGTGCTGTTCGACCAGGAAGCGGTGCATCTCCGAGGTCGTCGAGATCGCGCCGCCGAGCGACATCATCGACAGCAGCAGGTAGTGGCCGAACAGGTTCAGCCAGTCGTGCCAATCGAGGGTGATGTGGATGGCGGTATTCATCGCAGGTTCCGGTACGCCAGCACGCAACCCAGGCTGCCGAGTACCAGCAGCACATAGAAGAGCGGGAATTTGAGTAAGGCCACCAGCACGAAGCCGGCGGCACCGATCGCCACGCACCAGGGCAGGGGCACCGGGCTGCGTTTGAGCGAGGTGGACAGCTTCAAGCCCGCCGCCGCGATCAGCCCGGCCGAGACCGCCGCCATGCCGCGCAAGGCGCCGGCGACCTGGGGGTTGTCGGCAAAGCGCGCATGCAGGGTGGCCAGCAGCAGCACCAGTACGAGCGGCACGGCCAGCATGCCGGCCAATGCCGCCAGCGCGCCGCGCAGGCCGAAATAGCGCGCGCCGATCATCATCGACAGGTTGACGACGTTCGGCCCCGGCATGATCTGCGCCACCGCCCAGTCCTCGATGAATTCATCCTGGGTCAGCCAACCCTTGCGCTCGACCATCTCGCGCTGGATGACCGCCAGCACGCCGCCGAAGCCCTGCAGGGCCAGGACGGTAAAGGAGAGGAACAGGTCGAGCAGGGAAGCGGGACGGGGATGTGTCGGTGCGGGCGGTAAACTCATCCCGCGATTATCGCGCCCGCCCGACTTCCTGTCACGCGAGGCGGACTCAGCCGCCGCCGATGCCGCGCATGACGCGTCCGCTACCGCCGCATTGGGGACAGGATTTGCCGTCTGACAGTTTGCCGCTGCCGGCACAGGCTTCGCAGACGTCTTCGCCGGCGCCGGGCGTGCCGGGGGAAGCTTCGTCACCGGGGTTCAGGTCGGGTTCGGGAGTCGTGCTCATGCAGGCCTCGCTGGTGGTTGGACGCAGGGCCATTCTAGGGAGATCGGCGGCGGCGTGGCGCTCATTTGACGCACGCGTCTGTACAACTATTTCGTGTGTTCGATAGGAAGTTGACATTGACATCCAACAGGTTTCAGGAATACTCCCTAAGTCAAAACATCAACCTGACAAGACGAGGTCGCGATGGAGAATCTTCAAGTCGAGCGGACGGCGCTACCGCCTTTCCTGGGTGAGGCGCGTACCGATGGCCGCCGGCGTGTGATTGTCGATGCCGGCATCGCGGTGCAGGGCAGCAGCAACACCATGTCCGCGGTTGAATACCTGCGCGCACGCGATATCCATGCACAGGTCATCGAACGTGTCCTGCTCGAACCGCATCTGCGGCGTTCCGGCCCCTGAAAGTTTCTCGAGACCAGCTTTTTTCGATATCAAAGAGTTATTTTTGTTGCGTTCCTCTGGCGCTGCTTACCCACAAAAATTTATTTTTTCCATCTTTGATATTCTTTGGCCTGATCTTGTACATGATCTCGTAAGTCGTTGATTTTTCTTGAATTCGACCTTGCCCGCTGATTGGGCAAGTTGTTGAAAGCCGCATGCTGACGGCATTTCAGGCTGTCAAGCCCTGTCTTTTCCACAAACTTATTCACAGACTCTGTGGATATCCAGAAAAGTTGTTTAATTACGGCTACTTAGCGAACATGCATCGTATGGCCCGGGAACTTTATTGCACGCTCGCGCATCCTTTTTACGACAGAGCCGGCATCGGCGCATGCAAAATGCGCTTGCGGAGCGCCACTGGACAAATGTACAGTAGCGGTGTTTCCAAATTGCCACTTGCTCATGTCCGCTGCCATCCCTGTGCCCACGATCGACGATCCCTTCGCCAGCCTCAACCCGGAGCAGCGCGCGGCGGTCGAGCACGACGTCGATGCCCCGGCCAGCCGGCCGCTGCTGGTCGTCGCCGGCGCCGGTTCGGGCAAGACGAATACGCTGGCCCACCGCGTGGCGCGCCTGATCATGCAGGGCGCGGACCCGCAGCGCATCCTGTTGCTGACCTTTTCGCGCCGCGCCGCCAACGAGATGACCCAGCGCGCCGGCAATGTGCTGCAGCGGATCATGGGAGGGCGTACCGAGGGTGCGGCCGCCCTGCCGTGGGCCGGCACCTTCCACAGCATCGGCGCGCGCCTGCTGCGCGAGTTCTCGGGACGTATCGGTCTCGACGAATCGTTCACGATCCACGACCGCGGCGACTCCGAGGACCTGATGGGGCTGGTGCGCCACGAGATCGGGCTGACCCAGACCGCCAAGCGCTTCCCCCTGAAAGGAACCTGCCTCTCGATCTATTCGCGTGTCGTCAATTCGCGCGAGCCGCTCGACCTGGTATTGCAGGGCACCTTTCCCTGGTGCTGCGAATGGGAAGCCGAGCTGAAACGCCTGTTCGGGGCCTATGTCGACGCCAAGCAGGAGCAGAACGTGCTCGACTACGACGACCTGCTGCTGTTCTGGGCCGAGATGGCCACCGACCACGAGCTTGGCCCCGAGATCGGTGCGCTCTTCGACCATGTGCTGGTCGACGAATACCAGGACACGAATCGCCTGCAGGCGGCGATCATCACGGGCATGAAGCCCAGTGGCGCGGGCGTGATGGTGGTGGGCGACGACGCCCAGTCGATCTATTCCTTCCGCGGCGCGACGGTGCGCAACATCCTCGATTTTCCCGGACAGTTCTCGCAGGCCGCGCGGGTGATCACGCTGGACCGGAATTACCGCTCGACCCAGCCCATCCTGGACGCGTCGAACGCGGTCATTGCCGCCGCGCTGGAGCGCCACGCCAAGACACTGTGGACCGACAAGGTGGCGAGCAGCCTGCCGCAGCTGGTCTTGATTCCCGACGAGGCCGAGCAGGCGCGCTGGGTCTGCAACCGCGTCCTCGAACAGCGCGAAGCCGGCATCAAGCTCAGCACCCAGGCGGTGCTGTTTCGCGCCGCCAGCCACAGCGCGGCTCTGGAACTTGAACTGATGCGCCGGAATATCCCGTTCGTGAAATTCGGCGGTTTGAAATTCCTTGAAGCCTCGCACATCAAGGACGTGCTGGCGGTGCTGCGCTTCGCCCAGAATCCGAACGGACGGATGGCGGGCTTCCGGGTGCTGCAGCTGATCCCCGGCATCGGTCCGGCCACGTCGACGCGTTTGCTCGACGCTGCAGCCGAGGCGCCTGAAGCAGCCGACGCCGTCGAGGCGTTTGCGGCGCCTGTGAGGAGCCAGGGCGACTGGCAGGATTTCGTCACGCTGTACCGGCGATTGCGCACGCCCGGTTTACGCTGGCCGGCTGATATCGAACTGGTGCGCGACTGGTACTTGCCGCATCTCGAGCGCCTGCACGACGACGCCACCGTGCGCGCCGCCGATGTCGCCCAACTGGCCCAACTGGCGGGCGGCCATGGCACGCGCGAAAGTTTCCTGGCCGAGATCACGCTCGACCCGCCTGAAGCCACCAGCGACCGCGCCGGGCCGCCCCTGCTGGACGAGGATTACCTGATCCTGTCGACGATCCACTCGTCCAAGGGCCAGGAATGGAAATCGGTGCACGTGCTGAACGTCGTCGATGGCTGCATTCCGTCGGACATGAGCACCGGCAGTGCGGAAGAAATCGAAGAAGAGCGGCGCTTGCTGTACGTGGCGATGACACGAGCCAAGGAACATTTGCACCTGGTCGTGCCGAACCGCTTCTTCATCAAGCAGCAGTCGCAGATGGGCGACCGCCACGTGTATGCGGCGCGCACCCGGTTTGTCACCCCCGCCATGCTCAAGCATTTCGAGGAGTGTGTGTGGGTCACGGCCGACACGGCGCAATCGAAAAAGCCCATGCCCGAGAGTGTCAGGATGCTGGTGCGCGATCGCGCGCGCAGTGCGTGGAAATGACATGGGCACATATCCGCACGGATGACTTATCCCCCGCTGTAGGAATTTGTAGGAATCTTCTGAATGCGAGTCCGTTCACCAAACCACAGTGCGTGCAAGCCATTGATTTTAAAGGGGACAATTTTTGCCTGTAGATTGGGCATTTTGTTGAAACCCGCATCAATACTGCGCTTGCGGCTTGTCAAGAGGCGCTTGTCCACATAGTTATCCACATTTCTTGTGGATATCGGCGCAATATGAATAAAATCAATGACTTACCTATAGTTGTTTGCGATTAATCAAGCCTGCACTGGCGGGTATGAACGCCGCGTTCATGCGCCTTGCGTTTGCATCAAGGCCATCAAGCGGTTTAGCTCGGCGAGAAACCGTTCGCAGGCGAGCGCCGGCGGCCAGGGTTCCCAGGGCAGGCCGCCATACACGGCGGTCAATGGATCTCCCTGCAGCACGGCGGCCTGGATTTTCAGGGTGCGCCGCACCTCCTCGTGCGACCAGCCTGCCACGTGCACGGCTTCGCTGGCGGCGGCCAGGCGGTCGGCGCGCTTGTGGCGTGCATGGTCGAACGGGGTCCAGGACGGCAGGCCATAGCGCAGGAAGACCGCCTGTTCGAGCCGCTGCGTCAGTGCCCGAAAGCCGTCGCCCAGGAAGGGCTTGATCACGGACAGGGCGTCGAAACCGAGCAGGCCTTCTTCGGCATCGTGCAGCAGTTCGCGCAGTTCCAGCAAGGGGTCGACGCGCCCGCCGAGCGCCGCGCGTTGTAGCAGCATCACCGTGATCGAGTGCTGGGCCACCGACAGCGGCAGCGGCCAGGCCGAATGCCCGCCCCAGCGGTAGGTGCGGGCCAGGCCGAGCGCGAGGTCGGCGTCGTCCCAGTCGAAGGGGGTCGGGTTCAGCAAGTCCAGGCGTTTGCCGGACGGCATGCGCACCCAGGCGCGTTGCTCGGCCATCAGCGGGGGTGGATCATCGTTGTCATGGCTCCAATTCTACACAGGGCGGGGCCCGCCGGGCGGACGGCCGCGCCCGGCATGTTCGCCGGGGAGACGCGGCGAATTTCCTGGAGTCGGACGCATTGATCCATGCGAACATGGGAGCAGCGGAGGCGGCATACACTGGATCGGTTTGCTTATTCCGAGGAGGCGCCGTGGATGACACTGTCAAGCGATACGAATGCGACGTGCTGATCGTCGGCGGCGGCATCAACGGCGCGGCAATCGCGCGCGATGCGGCCGGACGGGGATTACGCGTCGTCCTGTGCGAAAAGGATGACCTGGCCCAGCACACGTCCTCGGCGTCGAGCAAACTCATCCACGGTGGCCTGCGCTATCTCGAGCATTACGAATTCGGCCTGGTACGCAAGGCCCTGATCGAGCGCGAAACCCTGATGCGCAGCGCCCCCCACATCATGTATCCGCTGCGCTTCGTGATGCCGCATGACAGGGGTGTGCGCCCGGCCTGGATGATCCGCGCCGGCCTGTTCCTGTACGACCGGCTGGCGCGGCGTGAATTCCTCCCGGGCTCGGAGGCGATCGACCTGCGCCATCATCCGGCCGGCGATGCGCTCCAGCCGTGCTTCACGCGCGGCTTCATGTATTCCGACGGCTGGGTCGACGACGCGCGCCTGGTGGTGCTCAACGCGCTCGACGCGCGCGAGCGCGGCGCCGTCATCCTGACCCATGCGCGCTGCGGCGCCTTGTTGCGCCAGCCGCACGCCTGGAGCGCGACGCTCGAAGGAACGGGCAAGCGCATGCACGTGAACGCGCGCTGCCTGGTGAATGCCGCCGGTCCCTGGGCGGCGCGTTTCCTGCAGGGAGCGACGAATGCCGCGGGGGGACGCACGCTACGCCTGATCAAGGGCAGCCACATCGTCGTGCCGCGTCTGTTCGAGCATCCACATGCCTATATCTTCCAGCATCCGGATGGGCGCATCGTGTTCGCGCTGCCCTACGAGGGCGCCTTCACGCTGGTCGGCACCACCGACGTCGATTACCGGGGCGAGCTCGACAAGGTGGCGATCAGCCTCGATGAAACGACCTATCTGTGCCAACTGGTGAACCGCTATTTCCGGCGCCACATCACCCCGGGCGACGTCTTGTGGAGCTACGCGGGCGTGCGTCCCCTGGTCGAGGACGAGGCCGCCAGCGCGGCAGCGGCCACGCGCGACTTCCGGCTCGAGCCCGACCGTGCCGGCGCGCCGCTGTTATCTGTATTCGGTGGCAAGATCACCACCAGCCGCAAGCTGGCCGAGCAAGCCGTGGACTGGGTCGGGCAAACGCTCGGTCATCCGGCACCGGGCTGGACGGCGGAGGCTTGCCTGCCGGGCGGCGACCTGTATGGCCCGCTGCCCGGCAAGCGCGGCGTGCTGGAGTTCGACGTCTGGCGCGCGCGCCAGGGGCAGCGCTATCCCTGGCTGCCGCCGCAGCTGCTGGCCCGCTACACGCGCGCCTACGGCACCCGCATCCACACCCTGCTGGCGCGCCGGGGCAGCCTGGCCGAGCTCGGACTGGAAGTGCTGCCAGGACTGTACGAAGCCGAGATCGAGTACCTGATGCGCTTCGAGTGGGCACGCAGCAGTGCCGACATCCTGTGGCGCCGCACCAAGCTCGGCCTGCATGTGGCGCCGGGCGGCGCGGCGCTGCTCGACGAGTGGATCGGCGCGCGTCTGGGCGTGCTGGCGCTGTAACACAGCACTGCTTGCGCGTGCTCTCTTACTTCACACCCCGTGCCAGCCAGGCATCGATCTCCGGCAGGCGCGTGCGGCGCACCGCGATGCGGTCCCTGATTCCCACGACCGCGGTGTCGGCATCGCGCCGCGCGTCTTTCGCAATGTGGGCCTCGGCATACGCCTGCACTTTGTCGATCATGGCAAGCGTCGTAGCGCCGCCGGCCACCATCGGCACGTAGCGGCTGCGCGAGGTGGCATCGACCCGCTCGTTGACCGCCTTGATGTTGGCCAGTGCGAAGTCGAACGCCAGTTCCGGATGGGTTTGGGCGACGGTGGCGATCATGGCCGCGCCATTCGTCGCTCCCGGCGCGTCGCTCAGGGCCAGCGCCAGGGCGCGTTCGGCCAGTGCCCGGTCCTTGCTCGAGGCCAGCAGCGCATACATGGTGTCCTTGAGCATCGGCGATTTTTCAAGGCTGGCAGCGCGGCGCAACGCTTCCCAGGTCGGCGCGTCCGCGTGTTCGGCGACGACCGCCATGATGGTCTTGCGCAGCGCGCCCGGCACGGCTGCCGGGTCGCTGTCCATGGCTGCGTAACGGCGGCGCGCTTCCATGATCGTGGCCGGGTCCGCAAGGTCGCTGAGTGTGGCGATCAGCTGCTCGCGCAGGTTGGCCTGCGCAGTCGGCTCGCCCGCCTGCGCCATCCAGCCGACCTGCGCCATCGACGGCGCCAGGCGTGCCTGGGCGTAGGCGTCGAGCCGCGCCCGTCCTGCCTTGTCCTCGCCATACATCGCATGCAGGGAGCTGAAAGCGCCGGCGATGCGGGCCCAGACCTGCGGGTCGGCGTTGACGGGCGTCGCCTGCGCCAGGTCGAGGAAATTCGACGCCGGCTGCAAGCCGGCCATGCCGAGTGCCCAGGTATCGGCCAGCATGCCGAGCTGGTCGATCGGTGGCAGGGCGGCGAAGCGTCCGGCAAGTTGCGTGAACGCGCCCGGCGCGTACAGCGTGCGGTAATAGCCGCTCTGGCCGGCGTTCACGACGACGGGGCCGCAGCCGGGCAGGCTGACGCTGCCTTTGCCGCCGGCGACCAGGGTACGGGCCTGGGTCCCCGTGCCTGCCGCCTGGACGATCACCGGCACGCGCCAGCGCAACGCTTGACGCGTCGGCTGGTCGCGCGAGAATTCGCCCTGGGTCAGCGCCACCGTCATTGCGCCGCCCTTGCAGACAGGTGCGGCCACGCGCAGCAGCGGCACCCCCGGCTGCAGCGTGAAGTCGTGCGCGATCGCCGTGACCGGCCGGGCGGCGGCGCGCTCGAGCTGGCGCCACAGGTCGTTCGAGGCCGTATTCCCGTAGGCGTGTTCGCGCATGTACGCGCGCACGCCGCGGCGCCATGCGTCTTCCCCGACATACGCTTCGAGCATGCGGATCACGGCCTCGCCCTTCTGGTAGGTGATCTCGTCGAACGCCTGGCTGGCCTGTTCGACGGTGTCGACATGCTGCACCACCGGGTGGGTGGTAGCCAGCGCATCGCGCCGCATGGCAGCATCCCTGCTGTTCACGGCCTGCAGCGCCGTGTTCCATTCCGGATGCAGGCGCGTCATCATGCGCGACTCCATCCACGAGGCGAATCCCTCGTTGAGCCAGAGGTCGTCCCACCATTGCATGGTGACCAGGTTGCCGAACCACTGGTGCGCCATTTCGTGGGCGGCGGTGGCGAAGACGTCCTGCTTGTCGCGCTGGGTCGACATCGCGGGATCGAGCAGCAGCGCGTATTCAAAGGTAAAGATGGCGCCCCAGTTTTCCATCGCGCTGAAAAACTGGCTTTGGCCGGGACCGGCAACGTTGTCGAGCTTGGGCAGCGGATAGCGCATGCCGAAATAGTCGTTGTACTCGCGCAGGATGGCTTTTGAGGATTCAAGTGCGAACGCCGCCTGCGGCAGGCTGCCGCGGCGCGTGACGACGCCCAGTTCCGTGCCGTCGACGTCGGCAGTGGCGCGCTCGAAGTCGCCCAGTGCGAAAAACAGCAGGTAGGTCGACATCTTGGGCGAATCGGCGAAGCGCACGCTCACGCGGCCGTCCGGCAGCGTCGTGCTGCTGGCAACGGGCATGTTACTGACGGCCATCTCGCCGGCCGGTACCGTGGCGCGCAGTGCGAAACTGGCCTTGTAGGCCGGCTCGTCCCAGGACGGGATCATGCGCCGCGCATCCGAGTTTTCGAACTGGGTGAACAGGGCGCGCCGCTTGCCCTGCGCGCTGTCGTAGTCGAGCGAGAACAGGCCGACGGCTTGGTTGCCGATCAGGCCCGTATAGTCGAGGGCGAGTGTGTAGCGCCCGCGGGCGAGGGGCTTGGGGAAGCTGAAGGTGGCCGTCTGTGCTTCCTCGTTCACGGCAATGGTGGCCGCGAGCGCCGCGCCCGAGGTCGGCGACAGGCTGGCTCCGGCAAACTTCAGGTCGGCCGCGTTGAGCGTGATGCTGCGGGTGGGCGAGGTGATCTCGAGGTCGATCGCGGCCTGGGCGCGGAAGCTGGCGCTCTTCGCATCGGGTGCTATTGCAATGTCGTAATGCAGCGGACGCACGCCGCGCGGGAGCTGGGTGGTGACCTGGAGCGTGCTGGTTGCTGCGCGTGGCGCGGCGGCGGCGGGCAGGGCGGACAAACCGGCAAAGGCAAGCGCCAGGGCGGCGCACATCAGGCTGCGGTGCATGGGGGCTTTCGTCGAGGGGCGGGAGGGAAAGGGCATGCGGCAATCTAGAGCCAAAGACCCGGCATGTCAATCTGTTAAGGAAGGGCCGCCAGCTTGCGCCGTTTGCGGCTATGATGCTCGCTTGCAGCCCAAGACAAACAACACGAAGGAGACCCATGAAACTGTATATCAGCAGCCATGCACCGAACCCGCGCCGGGTGAAGATGTTCATGCTCGAGAAGGGCATCACCGGTATCGAGACCGAGCTGGTCGACCTGATGGCCGGCGAGCACCGCAGCGAGCGTTTTCTCGCCAAGAACCCGCTCGGGCGCGTGCCCGCGCTTGAATTCGACGACGGCCGTGTGCTGAGCGAAACGCGCGCCATCTGCACCTGGCTCGAAGGCCTGCATCCGGAGCCGAACCTGATGGGCGTCGATTTTGAAGAGCGCGCCTTCATCGAAATGGCCGACCGCCGCATGGAGCTGCACCTGCTGCTGGAAACAGCGAGCAGCGCGCGCCATACGCATCCGGCGCTGGCGGTGCTCGAGCAACCCCAGTTCAAGGACTTCGGCGCCTCCCAGGGCGAGAAGATGCGCATCACCGCGCGCTGGCTCGATCAGCTGCTGGCACGCCAGGCCTATGTCGCAGGCGAGCGCTTCACGATCGCCGATATCACTGCCTTCTGCGCGCTCGAGTTCGGGCGCGGCCTGCTGCGTTTCCGTCCGGGCGACGAGGGAATGACGCACCTGCAGGCGTGGCGCGACCGGATCGCCGAGCGGCCGAGCGCAGTGGGGTCGAAGTAGGGCGCGTCGCCCGTCCAATAAAAAAGGGCGGCAAGGCCGCCCTTCAAGCACATCGGGAATTCACCCCACCCGCCGGTACCACGGCAGCACCCCGCCCAGCGGCTGATACGCCCCCGCATGCGCATCCCCCGGCGCCAGTTCGCGGTCGATGCCCAGCACGCCGAAGCGCGACAGGCTTTCGTGGAACAGGCGCAGCACGCGCTGGCGCAGTATCGGGCCGAAGTCGGCCAGGGCGCGGCAGCAGATGATGGCCTGGAACTCGTTGAACGAGGCGTCGGTCACCAGGTTGTAGCCGGCCCAGGTGATGCGCGTGCGCAGGCGCGCCAGCAAGGCGGCACGGCCGTCGCGCACCTCGAAATAGTCCGCCAGCCGGCCCGTGCCGCCGCCTTGCAGGTAGTGCTCCTGCAGCTTGCACAGCGAAGCGGCGTCGATGTCGGCTTCGCGCACTTCGGCGAGCAGCTCGTCGTTGGCCATGGTGGCGAAGATCTCGGTGCGCGCGAGCAGGCCTTCCTCATGCAGCAGGATCGCCAGCGTCCAGGCTTCGCCGATGCCGGCGCACTCGGCCAGCCAGACTTTCGGCACGGCCGCCGGGCGCAGCGACTTTCCCAGCACCTCGCGTGCTTCCCGTGTGCAGGCCGGATCGGCGAACAGGCCGGCCGGGCTGACCGCCAGCGCGCGCAGCACGCCCGACGCCGCGCCCGGTTCGTGCAGCACGCGCTCTTGCAGCGCCGACACCGTTTTCAGCTCGCGCGCGGCCATCACGCCCAGCAGCTTCTTGCGCACCAGCGTGCGGTCGTAGTCGCGGAAATCGTAGCCATGGCGCTGAGTCAAAGCCTCAAGCAAGAGCTCGATTTCCAGCTCCTCGACCGCCAGCGATGGGTGGCCCAACTGAGCAAAGGCGGTGAAGGCGGTCAATGCAACCACACTCGCATCAGCGACAGCAGCTGCGCCACATCGACCGGCTTGGTGATGTAGTCGGACGCACCGGCGGCGATGCATTTGTCGCGGTCGCCCTTCATCGCTTTCGCGGTCAGGGTGATGATCGGCAGCGACTTGAAGCGCGGGATGCGGCGAATCGCGCGCATTGTGTCGTAACCGTCCATCTCCGGCATCATGATGTCCATCAGGACGATCTCGATGGTCGGATCCTTCTCCAGCACCTCGATGCCGTCACGGCCGTTCTCGGCGAAGAGCACTTGCATCTGCTGGCGCTCCAGCAAGGACGACAGGGCGAAGATGTTGCGCAGGTCGTCGTCGACGATCAGCACTTTGCGTCCCGCGAGCCCGCCGTCGAGCGCGTGGATCTCTTCCAGCATCTTGCGCTGCATTTCCGGCAGCGAGGCGTGCGAGCGGTGCAGGAACAGGGCCGTCTCGTCGAGCAGGCGCTCGGGCGAACGTGCGTCCTTGATGACGATCGTCTTGGCGTACTTCTTGAGCTTCGTGACTTCCTTGCGCGAGAGTTCCTGCGCGGTGTAGATCACGATCGGCAGGTCGCGCAGCGACGGCTTCTTGCCGATCTGGTCGAGCAAGTCGAAGCCCGAGATGTCCGGCAGGGTCAGGTCGAGCACCATGCAGTCGAAGTGCTGCTTGTCCAGCGCTTCCATCGCGGCAGCACCGGTGTCCACGGTCACCATGTTCAGGTCGCTGTCGCCGATCAGGTTGACGATCAGCTCACGTTGCGCCATGTCGTCTTCCACCACCAGCAGCGAGCGCTTGCCGCCGACCAGGAATTTCTGGATGCGGGTAAATTCTTCCTCCAGCACCTCGCGGTCGACCGGTTTGTTGACGAAGGAGATCGCACCCTGGCGCAGCGCACGCTCGCGCTCGCGCAGTGCCGAGACCACGTGCACCGGGATGTGGCGCGTGCTCGGGTCGCGTTTCAGGCGGTCCAGCACGGTGAAGCCGTCGATGTCGGGCAGGTCGATGTCGAGCAGGATGGCGGACGGCAGGTAGTCGCGGGCGAGCGACAGGGCCGAATCGCCGCGGTGCGTGACGATGCCCTTGAAGTTCTTCTCGCGCGCCAGTTCCAGCACGGTCTTGGCGAAGCGGTCGTCGTCTTCCACGATCAGCACCGACGGGTCGCCCGGGGCGATCAGGCCGCGGTCGTCGAGCATCGAGGCGTATTCGACCAGGTTGCTGCTGGTCGGCGCCTGCACTTCGATGGTCGCCACGCCACCATGTTCGTCTGCTTCGAGCGGGGCATAAACGACTGGCGCGGCCATCGGTGCGCTAGGGGCGACCAGGCGCGGCGGCTGCGGCTGGCGCGTCGCTTCGTAGTTGATGAAGCCGGCGCGGTTGTAAGGCAGGTAGAGCGTGAAGATCGAACCGACGTTTACGGTCGACTCCACACGAATTTCGCCCCCCAGAAGGCGGGCGAGTTCGCGCGAAATCGACAGGCCCAGGCCGGTGCCGCCGTATTTGCGGGCGGTCGAGCCGTCGGCCTGCTGGAACGCTTCGAAAATCAGCTGCAGCTTGTCCGACGGGATGCCGACGCCGCTGTCGCTGACCGAGAACGCGAGCACCGCGTCCGCATGCAGCAGGTAAGGGTGATCCGCGGTCCAGCCGCTGGTGACCAGGCTGATGTTGAGCGCGACCTGGCCGTGGCTGGTGAATTTGAAGGCGTTCGAGAGCAGGTTCTTGAGAACCTGCTGCAAGCGCGTGGTATCGGTCATCACCGCGGTCGGCAGGTTTTCCGCCAGGTCGACCTGGAAGCCGAGGTGCTTGGCTTCGGCCATGTGGCGGAAGGTGCGGTCGACATAGTTGCGCAGGTTCGCGAAGCGGTATTCCGAGACGTCCAGCGTGACGGTACCGGACTCGATCTTCGAAAGGTCAAGAATGTCGTTAATCAGGGTCAGCAAGTCGGAGCCGGAGCCGTGGATGGTCTTCGCAAATTCTACCTGCTTGCCCGACAGGTTGCCTTCCGGGTTATCCGATAATTGCTGCGCCAGGATCAGTAACGAGTTCAGTGGTGTCCTCAGTTCGTGCGACATATTCGCCAGGAACTCGGACTTGTACTTCGAGGACAGCGCCAGCTGGGTCGCCTTTTCTTCCAGCGCCAGCTTGGCCTGCTCCACCTCGCGGTTCTTGCGCTCCACCTCGATGTTCTGCTCGGACAGCAGGCGCGCCTTTTCGGCCAGTTCCTGGTTGGTCTGCTGCAGCTCTTGCGCCAGCGACTGCGACTGGGTCAGCAGCGACTCGGTACGGCTGTTCGCCTCGATCGTGTTCAGGACCACGCCGATCGACTCCATCAGCTGGTCGAGGAAGGAGAGGTGGGTTTCGGTAAAGCGGTCGAGCGAGGCGATCTCGATGACGGCCTTGACCTGCTGCTCGAACAGGATCGGCAGCACGACGATGTTGTTCGGCGGCGCCGAACCCAGGCCCGACGAGACGACGATGTAGTCGCGCGGCACGTCGGTCAGCCAGATGCGGGTCTTCTCCAGCGCGCACTGGCCCACCAGGCCTTCGCCCGGCGAGAACGAGGTCGGCAGCTTGCGGCTGGAACGGTAGCCATACGACGCGATCATCCGCAGGCGTGCGTCCGCTTCCTGCGAGTCCATCATGTAGAAGACGCCGTGGTGCGCCGACACCAGCGGCGCCAGTTCGGAGAGGATCAGTTTCGTCACCGCGCCAAGGTCGCGCTGGCCCTGCAGGAGTCGCGTGAAGCGGGCGAGGTTGGTCTTGAGCCAATCCTGCTGCGCGTTCTTTTGCGTGGTCTCTTTCAGGTTACGAATCATCTCGTTGATGTTGTCCTTCAGGTAGGACACCTCGCCGCGCGCTTCGACCTGGATCGAACGCGACAAGTCACCACGGGTCACCGCGGTGGCGACTTCACCAATGGCGCGCATCTGGTTGGTCAGGTTGGCCGCCAGCTGGTTGACGTTCTCGGTCAAGTCTTTCCAGGTACCCGCGACACCGGACACGTTTGCCTGTCCACCGAGCTTGCCTTCGGTACCCACCTCGCGGGCGACGCGCGTCACCTCGGACGCGAACGAGGACAACTGGTCGACCATGACGTTGATCGTGTCCTTCAGTTCGAGAATCTCGCCCTTCACGTCGACGGTAATTTTCTTCGACAAGTCACCCCGGGCCACCGCGGTCGTCACCGCCGCGATGTTACGCACCTGGCCCGTCAGGTTCGAGGCCATGAAGTTGACGTTGTCGGTCAAGTCCTTCCAGGTACCGCCCACGCCCGGCACATAGGCCTGGCCGCCGAGTTTACCTTCGGTACCGACCTCGCGCGCGACACGGGTCACCTCGGATGCGAACGAGGACAGCTGGTCGACCATGACGTTAATCGTGTTTTTCAGCTCGAGAATCTCTCCCTTGACGTCCACGGTAATCTTTTTCGACAGGTCGCCGTTCGCCACCGCGGTCGTCACGTCGGCAATGTTACGCACCTGGCCCGTCAGGTTACCCGCCATCGAGTTCACGCCGTCGGTCAAGTCTTTCCAGGTACCCGCAACGCCCGGCACGTTGGCCTGGCCGCCGAGGCGGCCCTCGGTACCGACTTCGCGCGCCACGCGGGTCACCTCCGATGCGAAGGAGTTCAGCTGGTCGACCATGACGTTGATCGTGTTCTTCAGCTCGAGAATCTCGCCCTTCACGTCCACCGTAATCTTCTTCGACAAGTCGCCGTTTGCCACGGCGGTGGTCACGTCCGCAATGTTACGCACCTGGCCGGTCAGGTTACCCGCCATCGAGTTCACCGAGTCGGTCAAGTCTTTCCAGGTACCGGCCACGCCCTTCACCTGCGCCTGGCCGCCCAGCTTGCCCTCGGTACCCACCTCACGGGCGACGCGCGTCACCTCGGAAGAGAACGAGGACAGCTGGTCCACCATCACGTTAATGGTGTTCTTCAGTTCGAGAATCTCGCCCTTCACGTCCACCGTGATTTTTTTCGAGAGGTCGCCGTTCGCGACCGCGGTCGTCACCGTCGCGATGTTACGCACCTGGCCCGTCAGGTTAGAGGCCATGAAGTTTACGTTATCGGTCAAGTCTTTCCAGGTACCGCCCACGCCCGGAACGTAGGCCTGGCCGCCGAGTTTACCCTCGGTACCCACCTCACGCGCCACGCGGGTCACCTCGGATGCGAAGGAGCGCAGCTGGTCCACCATGACGTTGATCGTGTCTTTCAGCTGCAGGATCTCGCCGCGCACGTCGACCGTGATCTTCTTCGACAAGTCGCCGTTTGCCACCGCCGTCGTCACTTCCGCAATGTTACGCACCTGCGACGTCAGGTTACCCGCCATCGAGTTCACCGAGTCGGTCAAGTCTTTCCAGGTACCCGCCACACCCTTCACCTGCGCCTGTCCACCGAGCTTGCCTTCCGTTCCGACCTCGCGCGCCACGCGCGTCACTTCGGACGAGAAGGAGGAGAGCTGTTCCACCATCGTGTTCGCGGTCGTTGCCGCGCGCAGGTACTGGCCCTTCAAGGGGTGGCCGTCCACTTCCAGCGCCATCGTCTGCGACAGGTCGCCTTTTGCCACGGCGCCGATGACGCGCGCCATCTCGGTCGTCGGGCGCACCAGGTCGTCGATCAGGGTATTCACGGAGCTGATAATCGTGCTCCAGCCGCCCACCACGCCCGGCACGTCGGCGCGCTGGGTCAGGTGGCCCTCACGGCCGACCACGCGCGACACTTCGGTGACGGCTTCGACCATCTTCGATTTGGTTTCGATGATGTCGTTGAGCGTATCGGCGATCTTGCCCGACACGCCAGTCCAGTCGGAAGGCATGCGTACCGAAAAGTCACCCTTTTTCAGGGCCATCAGCGTTGCGAGCAGGAGTTTGACGTCCAGCTGTTCGGCCATGTCGGTCATTGTGTTCATCGACGTTTAATCCTTGTTGTGGAAAGTGGTACGGCGTTTTTTGTCGACGCAAGGTTTCTGGCCTCGCGCGCGAAACTGAAACTGAAACTGAAACTGAAACTGAAACTGAAACTGAAACTGAAACTGAAA